>JANNUB010000091.1:0-13016 GCA_031394795.1 Ignavibacteriota bacterium
CCGACGCCGACCCGCGCGATGCGCCGTACCACCGGCTCGATCCCTCCTGGCGACCGGGCACCGTCACAGTCCACGCGGGCCAGGAGCCCGATGGGCTGACCGGCGCCGTCTCACCGCCGATCTACCAGACAAGCACGTATCGTTTTGAAAGCTCGAACGATGCAGTTCGCTATGCGAAGGGAGACCCGAATGTTCTTGTGTACACGCGGTATCACAATCCGACAACTGCGGAAGTGGAGGAACGTCTCGCGTTGATGATGAATGCCGAAAAGGCGATGGTGTTCGGCTCGGGCATGGCTGCGATTACATCGGCTGTGCTTTCTATTGTGAAGGCGGGCGACGAGATTATCAGCAGTCCCGCATTGTACGGCGGGACGTATCGCTTTTTCCGCGATATTTTGCCAAGGCATAATGTGACGGTCAAGTACATGGACCCGCTTCGTCCCGAGTCGCTTCTTCAGCTTGCAACTCCCCGAACCAAACTCGTGTACTTCGAAACGCCGACCAACCCGACGTTGAGCGTCGTGGACATCAAAGCTGTGGTCGAGGCAGCGCGTCGCGCAGAAAGAAAATTCGTTCAACGAATCCATACGATGATAGACAATACGTTCGCGTCGTGTCTCAATCAGAATCCGTTTGCATTCGGCGTCGATGCCGTGGTGGAGAGCGGAACAAAATACCTTGGCGGTCACAGCGATTTGCTTGCAGGCGTTGCTGCAGGCTCGAAGGAATTCGTCAAAGGCGTCCACACGCAGCTGAAGTACTACGGCGGCAGCGCCGACCCGTTCATGTCGTATTTGTTGTATCGAAGTCTGAAAACGTTTGAGCTGCGAGTGCAACGCCAGAACGAAAACGCCATGCGGCTTGCAAAGTTCCTTGAGCGGCATCCGAAGGTCAACCGCGTGTTGTACCCCGGACTTCCATCGCATCCGCAGCACAAAGTTGCAAAGCGACAAATGGTTGACGCGGGCGGAAGTGGGTATGGAGGAATGGTGACGATTGAAGTACAAGGCGGCGTGAGAGCCGCAGTGAAAGTCTGCGACGCGCTGAAAGTCGCTGTCAACGCAATGTCGCTCGGCGGGGTTGAAACGCTGGTGAGCATTCCCGTGTATTCTTCGCACGTCAATATGAGTGCTGCGGAGCTGAGGAGTCATGGTGTTGCCCCGGGGATGATACGGATTTCGGTCGGAGTCGAGGGCTGCGACGATCTGATCGAAGATTTTGCTCAAGCGTTGAAATAGGTTGTTCGAACGCTCATGAAACCAGCAGATTCCATCATCGTGTATTGCGACGGAGCGTGTTCGGGAAACCAATCGGCAAAGAATACTGGCGGCTGGGGAGTTGTGCTGAAGTACAAAGAGCACGTGAAGGAGCTGCATGGCGGTGAACGCAACACGTCGAACCAGCGGATGGAATTGACCGCGTGCATCAAGGCGCTGGAGGAAATCAAATCGAAGGACAAGCCGATTAAGATTTTTTCCGATAGTGCGTATTTGGTGAATTGCATACACGAACGTTGGCACGAGCGCTGGCAACGCAACGGCTGGAAGAATGTGAAGAAGCAGCCCGTCGAGAACAAAGATTTGTGGGTGCGACTGCTGGAATTGCTGAATGAACACGACGTAACTTTTCATAAGGTAGAAGGACACGCGGGAGTTGAGTTGAACGAGCGCGCGGATGAATTGGCGCGCCGCGGCGTCAAGGAGATTGGCGCATGAGTATTGGGGAATTCTGTTCAACCTCATCGGTCACGGGCAGGGTTTCTTATTTCACAATACGCGCAATCGCCTCCATCCCATTTTTGAAGACATCGCGCTCGCCCAACAAGCTCACGACGAGATACCCGTTTTCCCGAAACTCAAAGAAGTATCCCGGAAACACGTACACACCGGCGTCATCGAGAAGCTTCAGCGCCCACTCCTCTTCCGTCTTCGTGCTTGGAATTTTCAGAACCGCATACCAGCCGCCTTCCGTTGAGAGCACAGACAGCGGAGAATGTTCTATTGTCAGTTTGATAAAGGAAAAATTCGTTTGCACACGCTCACGAATTTGCTCGCGTACGACTTCTCCAACCTCCATCAATTGCGAGAGCGCGACTTGCACCGGCGTGTTGACGGAAAGAAATGTATCGGCGATAATCTCCAAACGATGCAATGCTTCGTTCTTCGCTTCTTCATTTCCGCTCACGACAATCCAACCAAGCTTCAGCTGAGGAAGTCCGCAGAGTTTTGAAATGCCGTTCAACGTAAACGTAAGAACATCCGAATTCGATGCAGTCGAAGACCCGACCCGTTGGGTTGAACGCACTCGCCTGTCATCTTTGCCATATTCAGAAAACACCTCATCAACAATCAGGGCAAGACCATGTTGCATCGCCGCCGCGCTCAACGCTCTATGCTCTTCACTCTTTAAAAACATCCCCGTGGGGTTATGCGGACTGACGACAACGATTGCCCTCGTCGAAGAAGTGATCGCGTCCCGAACTGAGTCAAAATCAACATGCCATTCACCATCGTAACGCAAATGATACGGACGAATGCGAACGTCATTCAACTGCGTGAGAAACTCGAACAGCGGATACGAAGGAATCGGAACAAGAACCTCGTCTCCGGCATTGCAGAGAAGTTTGAAAAGAAACGAATATGCCTCGCTTGTGCTTGAAGTGAGAATGACGTCGGATGGTTGAACGCGGATTCCTTTTGCGGCGTAATACTCGGCAACCGCTTCACGCGCTGAGAGCATACCTTTCGGGTCAGGCGAGTAGTGGAGCGATTGCGGTTGTGAAAGTGCGGAGAGAATTTCATTCGAAGGGTAACGAAACCCAGCGTCCGTAGGATTTGAGATTGTGAGATCGTAGATGACTTTGCCGCTGTTGCGGCGTGCATCTAACAACTGCGAAAGTTTGTTCTGTTGGCGGTGCCAGTTGGTGCGCGAGGAGAACATAAGATGGAGTCCATCTGCCCTTCAATCAATCCTTCCCACCGAGCAACGCGCACAGAATCGCCTTCTGAACATGCAAACGATTCTCCGCTTGATCAAAGACGACGGAATTCTTTGAGTCAATAATCTCGTCCGTCACCTCTTCGCCGCGATGCGCTGGCAGGCAGTGCATAAAGAGCGCTTCGGGCTTGGCATGAGAGAACAACGCGCGATTGATTTGATATGGCTTGAAAATGTCCCGGCGAATCGCCGCTTCTTCTTCCTGTCCCATACTCGTCCATGTGTCGGTGTAGATTACATCCGCGTCTTTCGCTGCTTCAATGGGATTCGTCGTGATAATGATATCGCCGCCGCTTTTTGCAGCAATCTCTTTCGCTCGCGTCGCAAGATTTAGATCCGCGGCGTGCTCGTTCGGCGTCGCGATATGAAATGTCGCTCCCCATTTTGCCGCCATGAGCATCAATGAGTGCGCAACGTTGTTGCCGTCGCCTATGTAGGCAATCTTCAGCTTCTTAATGTTTTTCTTCCGTTCAGTGATCGTAAAGAAATCCGCCATCGCCTGGCACGGATGCTCGAAGTCGGTCAAGCCATTGATGACGGGAATTGCTGCGTACTTGGCAAACGATTCGACAATGTCCTGCCCGAACGTCCGAATCATCACACCATCAACCATTCGCTCAAGATTTTTCGCGACGTCGTGAACCGACTCTCGCTTGCCGAGACCAACATCGCCCGTCGGATAATCTACGTGGATGCCGCCGAGTTGGTTAATGCCGAGTGTGAATGTTGTGCGCGTGCGGAGCGACGGCTTCTCAAAAATCATCGCGAGGGATTTGCCCTTGAGAATGTCGCCGTATCGTTTTGGGCGTTGCTTGATGTCTGCCGTCAACTCGAATAACGCCTTGACCTCCTGAATCGAAAAATCATCCACCGAAAGAAAATCTCTTCCATGGAGTTGGGAATAATCGAACTTCCGCAATCCCTTGTCGGAGGCAGCGAGAGTTTCGCTCAACGATTCATGCACGCGCACGGCAATTTCTCCTAATGTATTATTATGCATAGGTACAAATAACTATGCACAAGATGGAGAGAAAGAAATTGAGATGCAAGAGGTTTTTAGGTGACCGTCACCTGCCTAAGAACGCGGGGGGAGGTGCCGGTCACCTGTGGAACGCGTGCGCCCGTTCCTTGTGCAAGAATTTGTGCAGCACGTCCTCAAGATCGGGCTTTGTCGTTTCCTCGAGCGAATACTGGACGCGCGTGCTCGGCTTTTTGATGTGAATGATGCGCCGCAAATCAATCGGCGTTCCGATCACCACCGAGTCGCACGGTACGTTGTTGATCGTGGTCTCGAGGTCTTTCACTTGCGTATCGCCGTAGCCCATGGCGGGCAGGAGTGCGCCCGTGCGAGGATATTTTTCGTATGTCGCGGCGATGGATTTCACCGCGTACGGGCGCGGATCGATCACCTCTTTCGCGCCGAAGCGCTTCGCGGCAAGCATTCCCGCGCCGTACGACATGTCGCCGTGCGTGAGCGTGGGACCATCTTCGACGACAAGGACTTTCTTTCCACGAATTATCGTCTCATCTTCGACCTCGATGGGCGAAGCGGCTTGAATGACGATCGCCCGCGAATTTATTTTCGCGATGTTGCGAAGGACCGTGATGACATTTTCCGGCGGTGCAGAATCCACTTTGTTCACGATGACGACATCTGCAATTCGCAAATTCGTTTCGCCGGGATAGTACATCAACTCATGCCCGGGACGATGCGGGTCAACGACCGTGATCGTCAAATCGGGCTTGTAGAACGACATGTCGTTATTGCCGCCATCCCACACGATGATGTCCGCCTCTTTTTCCGCTTCGCGAAGAATCGCCCCATAGTCAACGCCCGCGTAGATGATCGTCCCCTCGACGATATGCGGCTCGTACTCCTCCATTTCTTCGACGGTGCATTTGTGCCTTTTCAAATCGCCAATGGTCGCGAAGCGCTCGACCTTCTGCTTCACCAAATCTCCATACGGCATCGGGTGGCGAATCGCGACCACGCGCTTGCCGAGACGACGAAGATAACTGCACACCTTCCGCGACGTCTGACTTTTGCCCGATCCCGTTCGCACAGCGACGACCGCTATAACCGGGACTTTCGATTTCACCATCGTGTGCCGCGTGCCGAGCAATTTAAAATCGGCTCCGTGCGCCATCACGAGCGACGCCTTGTCCATGACATAATTGAATGACACATCGGAGTACGAAAAGACAACTTCATCAACGCAAAACCGCTCGATCAAACCGATGATGTCTTCTTCCGGGTAGATCGGAATTCCCTCAGGATACAACTCGCCGGCGAGTTTGGCGGGATATTTTCTTCCGTCAATGTTCGGAATCTGTGTTGCTGTGAACGCCACAACCTCGTACTTTTTGTTGTGGCGAAAGACCGTGTTGAAATTGTGAAAGTCCCGCCCTGCAGCGCCCATGATGATGACTTTTGTTTTGTGCATAATCGTTCCCTTGTTGGTTGAGTTTCGTTTACGCAGCAGTCGTCTCTTCCGCCATTGCATGAATGCGTGTTCCCGCTCTCCCTTCAATTGCATCGTAGAGATGGTGAATATCGGTGATAACAACTTGCCTGCCCCTTCGGGGCCTGCCCCCTGGGGGCTCGCCCCTACGGGGTTCGCCGCTCTCCGAGTCGAGTCTGCGACCGCCGGAGAGATACATCAGCGCAGCTTTGATCTTCGGACCCATACTGCCTTCGGGAAATTGCCCATCGTCGTAGTATCGCTGAATTTCTTCCGCGTCCACGACATCCAATGCGCGCTGAGTCGGCTTCTGAAAATCCAAACAGACGCGTTCGACTTCCGTTGCGATGGCAAAGATGTCTGCATGCAGCTGTCGCGCGAGAATCGCCGACGTGAGATCTTTATCAATCACCGCTTCGACTCCTTTTTCCGTCACGTGGTCGTTGAACACGGGAATTCCTCCACCGCCGCCTGCAATCACCACCAACCCGCGGTCAACGCAAGCGCGAATCGCCTCAAGCTCGACGATCTCTTTCGGCTCGGGCGATGACACCGCGCGGCGATAGCCATGTGAATCTTCGACCATGACCCAATGAAGTTGATGCTGATATCTCTCTGCAAGTTCTTTCGTGTAGAAAGGACCAATCGGTTTTACCGGATGCTGAAACGCGGGATCGTTCTTATCAACGCGCACTTGCGTGACGAGTGAAACCACCGGAACATGCACCCCTTCCTTTTGCATCATCTGCCACATCGCGTACTGCAAGTAGTATCCGATTTCACCCTGCGTCGCCGCGACGCAGCAATCCAGCGGCATGCGATACGCATGATGGGCGGATCGCTCCGAGCGCATCAACATCGCGCCGACTTGCGGTCCGTTGCCATGCGTGAGCACGACGCGATACCCGCGTTTGAGTAGCCTGATAACCACGTCCGCCGTCTGAATCGCGTGATTGAATTGGCGTTCTGCAGTAGGCTCTTCGTCTGCGCGAATCAGCGCATTGCCGCCGACCGCAATCAATACTAAAGACATAGTCGAGAACTCCATAAGAAATATTTAACCAAGAAAAACTGAACCACAAATTTCACGGATTGTCACAGATTGTTTTTTATGAATTCGATTCGACCAACATTCTCCGAAGGAGTCCTTCGGACTACCTTTACTTTGAAGTCAATCTGTGATAATCCCCGCCTGCCTTCGTAGCACAATGAGGTCGCAGACTCGACTCGGTGAGCGGGCAGGTGTGTAATCCGCGGTTTCGCTTTTCCTGTTTGGCTTGACTGATCCATTCAACATCAATCCATCAATCCATCAATCCACATATCCAGCGGAGCCGAGGCACTTCGCTCCGCTCAGGGCTTTGGGTCACGACTTCAACAGCGCGTACAAGATTGCTTTCTGCACATGCACGCGGTTCTCCGCCTCTTCGAATACGACGGACTGCGGCGAGTCAATCACGTCGTTCGTCACTTCCTCGCCGCGATGCGCGGGCAGGCAGTGCATGAACATCGCGTCCGGGCGCGCTTTCGAGAGGAGTTCCCGGTTTACTTGAAATCCTTTGAACGCTTCATGCCGTGATTGGGCTTCGCCTTCCTGACCCATACTCGTCCACGTGTCGGTGTAGATCACGTACGCATCGCGCGCAGCCTCGGCGGGATCGTGCGTAATGACGATACTCCCCCCGCTTTCTTCTGCCAATGCTCGCGCACGCGTGACGACGTCAGAATTCGGTTCGTAATGTTCAGGCGTTGCAACATGAAGCGTGGCTCCCAACTTTCCCGCCATCAACATCAATGAATGGGAGACGTTGTTCCCATCCCCGACGTACGTGAGCTTCAACTGCTTGAAGTTTTTGTTGTGCTCGCGAATCGTGAGGAAATCCGCGATCGCCTGGCACGGATGCTCGTGATCGGTCAAGCCGTTGATGACGGGAATCGAAGCGAAGTTCGCAAACGAGACGACGGTCTCTTGCGCGAAGGTTCGAATCATGACCGCATCAACCATCCGCTCGAGATTCTTTGCAACGTCGTACAACGATTCGTGCCTGCCGAAGCCGAGGTCGCCCGGAGGAAAGTCCACACAGTTGCCGCCGAGCTGATCAATCGCAACCGTGAACGACGTGCGCGTCCGGAGCGACGGCTTCTCAAAAATGAGAGCAAGGATTTTTCCTTTTAGCGCCGCGCTGAATTTCTTGGGATGAAGCTTGATCTCCTCAGCCAAGTCGAGCAGCGAGTTGATTTCGAGTTTCGTCAAATCATCAACGGAGAGGAAATCTCTTCCTCGCAGCGAGACCGCAGACGTTGATTGCTTTCCTTTTGTCATTGTGTGAGTTCGCATGAGTGTGCTGATAAAGAACCCGCAATTTGTATGCCCACAGACTTGAACAAAATGCAGTTGAATTTTGGAAAGAAGAGGGTAGGATCGGTGGAACCTTCTCATTTGTAGGAATCGAATTGTCAGAAGTGGAGATGGATGAATTCTTCTGCAAGCGCTTCCGCGCGCACGTCTTGACAATGGCATCAAGACTCCGTACAATTCAACCAGGCTCCCAACGCAAAAACACTTATGTTGAGAATTCTCTTACCAACCAACTCTACAAGTTTTTCAGATGGAGGTTTTGTGCGCAACAGAATATTCTCACTCGCTCTCCTCTCTGTTCTTTTCAATACAACACTCCACTCACAAGGCTGGCAACTCCTGGGGCCGGACTCGACGAACTGGCGATACGTGAACCGCGTTTCGGGAAAATGGGCTTCGCAAAACTCATTCAAGCTCGCGGGAGCGACAGACCAGGGGATTGCGAACTACTCAGCCGGTCAATGGTCGTACCTCAAAAATATTCCCAGCGGGCCGATGAACATCGGCCGCAGTTACTTCTATTTCGATTTTTCGGCGTGGGAAACCGACTCGATATATTACGTCTATGCTGATCATTACACGGAGCCGTCCTTCCATTTTGTGAAGGGCCCCGGCTTCCCGAGAGCGATAGGACGCGGAGGCTGCTGGTTTACTCCGTGGGGCATGGTGTTCCATCCGACCGAACCCGTGGCTTTTGCATCGCTATGCGGCATCGAGCGCAGCACCAACGGCGGCATCTCTTGGACAACTCTCGACTCGAGCAACGGAATCTATGGTTCGAAAGTTGTCGCTCTCGACGAGCGCACCGGTCAAATCGTGTACAAGGGTACTCACCGCTTCGCAGACACCACGCGTCTCTATAAGTCAAGAGATTACGGGCGGACATGGAATGAGATTTTTTTCCTTGATGTCTCACTGCCAATCCACATGGGCGATCTGCCATTCACCGTAATCGCGCGGGGAGATACTATTCTCGTCGGCGTCAGGACTCTCCCCCAGACCACACGGCACATCGGCGTGCACCGCTCAACGAATGGAGGACAGACCTGGTCGCGCACGTACTCCGGAGGAAGAGTGTCCGGTTTCGTCAGATCTGCTGCATCACACAACACCCTCTTCGCCGCCTCCGAAGAAGGCATCCTCAAATCCACAGACTGCGGCGCAACGTGGACAATTTACAACAACGCGATGCCGACGCGACGTCTCACAAGTCTCATCATCAGTCCCTACTCCGATACGATGTTCGTCTCGACAGAAACACACGGCGTGTTGAAGGTGTGGAACTACTTGACTGATGTGAGTGAGAAGCCGAATGTTCCGGAGCGAACGGAGCTATTTCAGAATTATCCGAATCCGTTCAATCCGACGACGAATTTAGGATTTCGGATTGCTGATTTCGGATTTGTATCGCTCAAGGTGTTTGATGTGCTCGGGAGAGAAGTCGCGACGCTGGTGAATGAGGAGATGCGTGCGGGGAACTACGAAAAGAAGTTCGATGGCTCGGACCTTGCGAGCGGAGTCTATTTGTATCGAATGCAAGCAGGAGGGTTTGCAGCGGTGAAGAAGTTTATTCTCATGCGATGATGAGCAGGAGGCACTATGAAAAGAGTATCTCTTCTGATGTTGCTGACCTTTTCGGCGTTGAATTCGTTTTCTCAAGTCTGGCAGTTCGTTGGACCTGATTCGATGCCGTGGAGAAATGTTCTGCAAATGGATGTTCGGTTTGTACAAGGTCGGCACCCACACATTGGGATTGCAACTGGCAGAGGATTAGCTGCAAACAACGGGAGTGGGTGGAGGTACGTCCTACCGGATTTCATTGGTCATCCAATCACTACCAACGAATACTATCGCTCGATCCACTTCTCGCCGTGGAACGACTCAATTGGATTTGCGGGTGTAGATCTCATTGAACCTGCATTCTACGAACCCGGTTCGAGCGGCGGCACGATTTGGAATGTTCACGCCAATCGCTGGGGAGGAGCCTTTCAATTCGGTGGTGGATGGGTAGGTCATGGCGTTTCTTTATCCTTCGCGTTTTCACCGCATCAAATTGGGAAGGTGTATTCCTGGATTATCGACTTTTATAAGACCACCAACAATGGTTCATCGTGGCAAGGAAGAGGGCCTGGTCTTTTCTATGGCTCAACATTTCTCGTCCCCGATCTTGCGAGTGATTCAGTCCTGTATGCAGGACTGGGGAGGCAGGCGGGAGGAATTTATCGCAGCACGAATGACGGCGCCGATTGGACTCTTGTCCGGACTTTTCCATTTAACAACTATCCTCCAAGACGCTACACCGATTTCTTTGCAAATGGGGATACGCTGTTGCTTGCACACAGCAAATTTCCATCACCCTATGACTCCACCTCAGGTATTCATCTCAGCACTGACCGTGGTGCGACTTGGTTACATGTTTTGAAATACGTTAATGTACAGTGCATTCTCCGCAGCAAACGAATGGCAAACCAATTCTTTGCTGCAGCGGAAGCATCAATCTACCGAAGCACAACTGCTGGTCTCAGTTGGCACCAGTACATTTCAGCACTGCCCTCAATGAAAACTGTTGACCTTCGAGAAGATCCTCATTCCGACACGATCTATGTAGCGACGGCAGATTCGGGAGTGTACAAAATTTCGCTCCGAACGGTTGACGTTGCATCCGACAAGAGAATACCTCTGCAATTTGTTTTGCACCAAAACTACCCTAACCCCTTCAACCCAACAACAACAATCAAATTTCAGATTCCAAATTCCTCATTCGTTATTCTCAAAGTCTTCGACCTGCTCGGGAGAGAAGTGGCGACGCTGGTGAATGAAGAGATGAAGCCGGGAATCTACGAGAAGACGTTGGACGGCAGCGCGCTTGCAAGCGGAATCTACTTTTATCATCTTACAGCAGCGAGTTTTTCACAAACGAAGAAATTTGTTCTGCTAAGATGATCAAACGAATTATTGTTTTCTGTTTTTCTTTTTTCATTTTTCATTCCCAACTTCTCACTCAACCCTTCGTCCGCCAGACCGAGCCATTTCCCGTTCAGGCGAATGGCAGCGCAATCGCCCAGCCCTTCGCGGGCGGAGTGAATTCTCCCTTGCACCAGTTTGCCGATATTGACGCCGACGGCGATTACGATCTGTTTGTGTTCGACGTCGATCTCATAGTTGATTTCTATCGGAATGAAGGAACGCGCTTCGCTCCAAACTTCAAATTGCGCACGGGATTGTTCACCGTTCCTCCTGTCCAGTCATGGTTTCGTCTGGTGGATTTCGACGGCGACGGAAAATTGGACTTCTGCACCGAGGATTCTTTGTTCAACGGCATTCGTGTCTACAAGAACACGGGCACAGTGCAGCAACCGCAGTTCACGCTGTTCATCCCGACGTTGCGCGACGAGAGCGGCGCCGACGTGTATGCGGGCGGCAACAGCATCCCGGCGTTTGCCGACATTGATGCCGATGCCGATCTCGATTTGTTCACGGCAAACCTCGCCGGCTCAATCAACTTCTACAGGAACGTCGGATCTCGAACGCAGCCGCGCTACGTATTTGCATCGGGCAGTTGGCAGTGCATCTTGATTCTCGCAGATCAATGCCAGGCCGGCTGTACGGACCAGCCGATGCCTGCGCGCATGCACGGCGCCGCCGCCTATAGTTTTGCCGACATCGACGGCGACAATGATCTCGACATGTTCATCAGCGATTTGTTTTGGACGGGAGTTTTTTTTCTCCGCAACATCGGCACGCCGGACAGTGCAGAGATGCGCTGTGTGACGGGAAACTTTCCTCCCGCCGATTCCATTTCAACAACGGGTTTCAATCAGACGTCGTTTATTGACATCGATGGCGACAACGATCTCGATGTGTTTGCCGGCGTGCTCGCAGGAATCGTTCAACGCGATGGGTTTTGGTTTTATAGAAATCTCGGCAGCCGAACATCGCCCAACCTCCGTCTTCAAACAAAGAATTTTCTCTCGACGATAGACGTCGGCATGAACGCGCGACCCACTCTCGCCGACATCGACGCGGACGGTGATCCGGACATGTTCATCGGGAATGTCAATGGTGAACTCGCGAGGTTCAGCAATACCGGGACGACAACGGCGCCATCGTTCACGCTCGCGGATTCGGCATATCTGCGCGTGCCCAATGCTTTCTTCTTCTCTCCGGCATTTGTTGATATAGACCAGGACAGCGACAGGGATCTCTTTGCAGGTTTCTTCGACGGCAAACTGAAGTTCTTCCGCAACACGGGAACGCCGCAATCACCGCTGTTCGTTGCGGAGAGCTTCGTCACCGACACCATCAACGTTGGTGGAACTGCCGCTCCCGCATTCGTTGATATCGACAACGATGGCGACAAAGACCTCTTCGTTGGAAAACACAACGGCACGATCAGCTTCTATCGCAACAGCGGCTCCCCGACGACGTTCACCCCTACGCTCGTCACCAATGCATTCCTCAATATTTCCATCGGTGGCGATCCGAATCTGACCCCGACGTTCAGCGATTATGAGAACGATGGCGATTTCGATCTCTTCTTCGGAACGCAGGATGAACATTTGCATTTCTACGAAAACATCGGCACGCCCGCCAATGCTCAATTCGTATTTCGCACGGATCGTTTTGCCGACGTCGCGCCAACACAAGACACTGCACCTGCGTTTGTTGATACTGATGGAGATGGAGATCAGGATTTGCTCGTCGGCGTGAGGAAAGGCGGTCTGTATTATTACAGGAATAATCGGATCGGAACATTCGCGCCGGTGACTTTGGAGATTCCGTCAACAACAGGATTGGAACAGAATTATCCAAATCCATTCAACCCGACGACAAAGATGTCATTTGTCATTAGTCATTCGTCATTAGTAAGTCTGAAGGTGTTTGATGTGCTGGGAAGAGAGGTCGCAACGCTGGTCAATAAAGAGCTGAAGCCCGGAAGCTATGAGGCAACGTTTGATGCTGCGGGTTTGGCAAGCGGTGTGTACTACTGCCGTCTCACGGCGAGCCGTCTCACGACGACACATACCATCAAACTTCTTCTCACCAAATAACTGCTCACCAAAGCCACGGAAAGCGGCACAATCTTCAGTCAGCCATTGTATTTTTCCCTCTTTGAGTTATATTTAAAAGGATCGCCGACCATATTCCTCTTGCACTATAAGTAGATTCATGAATCGCGAGACAATAGATAAGAT
>JANNUB010000093.1:0-1517 GCA_031394795.1 Ignavibacteriota bacterium
CGATAATGCGCGAGCGCCGCCGAGCCGTCGAGTTCTTCCTCTTTCCAGCCGACCAGGAGGAAACAGTAATTGGGAAACAAGTCCAACTGGCCCGTCTTGGGATCGGGCCGATCGACGATGACCAGCAACAACCGCTGCGAATGTGTCCATGACTCGGCGCGATACTGTCCCAACTCGATAACCTTTTCATAACCTTCCTTCGGCGGACGGCCCACGGGCCGCGCCAGGTGCGGCGCCGCCAGTCGTTCGAGCACCGCATTGCCCTTGATTCGCCCGATAAATCGCACTTTGTCTTCGGTCAGGTAATCCAACGTCTCGCCGTCGGTGTAGCCGGCGTCGATCCGCAAATCGACGACCCGGCCGAGGCGTTTCGCTTTACGCACCACTTCGCCGGCGAACCGCTTGATGCCCTCCGCCGTGTGGGCCGCTCCTTGCCGCAGGATGGCGTGCATGAAACCATTTCCCAGGCGATAGCCTTCGTGCATGCTGTCGTAGTCGCCGCCGACCGAGTAACTGGCGACCAGCGGATGATAGACAGTATCGCGATAATATCCGTTATACGCCGCGCCAGGTTGATGGCCATGCACCGCGATCGGAAAGCTGTCGATGTCAACGGTAATCTTGCGCGCCGCGTGATCGCCGCCGGTGGCGCGCAGATGGCGCTCGCAGGACTCGCTCAGCGAATCGCGCAGGGCCGCGCGGTTGCCGCGCGTGAGCGTCAGGATGTCGATCAACCGCGATTGCGTGGGTTGGCTCGCCATCCGCTCGTCGAGCGGTTGCTCGCCGGGACGATTCCAAGCGGCCAACTTCATGGCCGGGTCGTGCGCCAGGCGATCGGCATCGTCCTGAGCGGAGTACCCCAACGCCAAGGCATACAGCCGCTCACGCAACAACTCAACCAATTGGTAGCGGATCAAGTCCTGCCGTCGCGGATCGTCCAATCGCGCGGCCAAATGCTCCGTGATCCCCAACCGGTGATCGGCCTCGCGCAGCAAGAGCAGGCCGCCGTCCGACGTGATCCGATCGTCGCTCGCCATCACCTTGACAGACCGGTTAAACGTCGGCTCGAATAACCATCCCGGCGATTCACCCATCGCGTGACCTCCTGTTGCGTCATGGAAATCGTCTCCACAACCATGAAACACCGGCAATCACGCGATGTGTTCATGCACTCGCAAAGAAAGAGGTGAATAAGGCGGGATTACGACAACAACCGGCAGCACATGCGCTACGACGAATACCTGTCCGCAGGCTACCCGATCGGCAGCGGCGTGGCGGAAGGCGCCTGTCGCCACCTGGTGAAAGATCGCCTGGAGGGCGCAGGCATGCGGTGGAGCCTCGCCGGAGCGTACGCCATGCTCCACCTGCGCGCCTTGTACCTCAACGGCGACTGGGACCCCTTCGTCGAGCACCGCATCGCGCAAGAACAAACTGCGCTATATGGACAAGCCGCGTAACAGCGGAAAGGCAGTCACGCCCATTGTAATAGTCCTCGCGCCGTAGCGGTCGTTTGATGC
>JANNUB010000122.1:0-14555 GCA_031394795.1 Ignavibacteriota bacterium
AAGACAACTTCCCATTCCAAGCACGAGTTTGTCTGGATGAGAAATGTCGGATGGATTGCTCTCATATGCCTGGCGCATATCAAAGGTTCGATCTTCCTTGTAGCGGGACCAAGGTGTGACTGGAAAATTCAAATAGGTAAAATAGTTCGTTCCGCAAATGATCGGATAACCCATTTCCACAGCTGCCTTGTACGCCGCATCGTGTTTCTTTCTATAATTCCACCAATAGATAATCACATTATCCGGCAAGCGAGGTCCGCCATGCTCGATGACATCACCCCAGAGAATGACCTTCTTCCCCTTTTGTTTGAGGTAGTTTGCCAACCGTGAAGAGAAATAGATTTGCAGCTCATGAGAATTGTTCAATCCTTCGCGAAGCACTTTCGCTTGACACATTGAACATGAATCCCAATTGGCTTTCGGCGCTTCGTCACCTCCGAGATGCACATACTCACCCGGAAAAAGCTCACACACTTCATCGAGGATGTTTTCGATAAACGTGTATGTGGATTCGTTGCCGGCACAAAACAACTGTTGTGAATACTCCATCACGCTTTGTGGTTTCTCTCCAAAGCAGGTCAGCTCCGGATAGGCAATCAATGCCGCTTCGGAATGACCCGGCACATCAATTTCAGGAACCACGGTGATACACCGCTCCTTGGCATACTGAACGATCTCACGGATATCATCTTGAGAATAGAAACCCTGTTGCTCTTCTCCGTCTGCGACCTTGGATCCTATCTCTGTGAGTTTGGGATATTTTTTTATATCGATCCGCCAACCCTGTCCTTCGGTAAGGTGCCAATGGAATATGTTGATCTTCAACATCGCGAGGTAATCCAGGTACCGCTTGATAAATTCTTTGGTTTGAAATTGACGCCCCGAGTCCAGCATGAAACTGCGCCAGGGATACTTCGGAGAGTCTTTGATGAAAACGCACGGAAGTTTCCACGACGTCTTCGCAAATTTTTCCTTCCCAACAATTTCATCGGGCAACAGCTGAATCAACGTTTGCACTGCATAGAAATATCCCGCGCGATGCTGAGCGCCAATCGTGATTCCGTCGGCGGATATCGATAACGTGTATGCCTCTCTTGTCGATGCGTGGATTGTAGTATCCCGGACAAATGAAATCGCCGGTTTAGCATTGCTCGTTTGGAGCCTGAGTTCATAGCCGGCGACAGCGCTGAACTTCTGATTCAGCGAGCGTATCGCTTCATACGCATCAGATACTGCCACGATCGGCGTGTGCTTTCCTATCTCGAAATGCCCGGGCATCCTCACGGCTTGCAGCGGAGTTGGAATGAGATGAATGGGAATTTCTTGATTCTCCGAACCGCCCCAAGAGAGATTCCATGTCATACACATCAGAAGAATCACCTTTTCAAGTCGCGGCACAGCGACCATGAGAAGGAATCCGTTCGATATCTTCGCTGAGAAACTCACCTTACGTATTCACAAAGCTGTTCTTTGTATGCGAGATGAGAGAAGAAGAGTGCGTATCTATGAAGAGTCTCACATACTGATGCGTTCGCAGTACCGATGCAGGGCACGTCGTGGAGATTTCTCCTTCAAGCGCTTGACGGACAGCTTCAGCTTTGAACGCACCTGGCACAACAACGCTCAGAGCTTTTGCAGACATCAACGTTGGGATCGTCAACGTTATCGCACAGCGCGGCACGTCGTTGAAAGTAGAGAAGCAGCCGTCGTTCACTTGCTGCCGCCTGCATCCTTCATCAAGCTCAACGACTTTTACAATTTTCGGATCGTTGAAGTCGGCAACGGCGGGATCGTTGAACGCGATGTGCCCGTTCTCGCCGATGCCCATACACACGAGATCGATTTCCGCTTCGCGCAGCAACTCGGCGTATCTGTTGCATTCCATTTCAACATCGCCTGCTTGCGAATCGAGAATGTGAACGCGATAGAACGGCACTCTCGAGAAAAGATGTTCGGTCAAATATCTGCTGAAGAGCTGAGGCGCATCGCTCGGAAGACCGAGATACTCATCCATGTGAAATGCAACGATGCGCTGCCAGGGAATTGTTTTTCTGCTGACCAGATGTTTGAGCATTTCATTTTGCGACGGCGCGGCGGCAAAAACCACTCGCACTCTTCCTTTCTCTCTCAATGCGTTGAGAAGAGTCTCTTCAACAAAATCCGCGGCGGCTTTGCCGAGCGAGTCTCTGTCGTTGTGAATATTGACGAGGAGATTTTCTACTTTGAATTCTTTCAACTGAAATACCGCTTCCTTTCTGGTGTGTCTGATGTTACGCAATGACAAAAGTCCCCTCTGCGGGAAGGATTGTGCGTGAGGGAGAGGGGATTTAGGGGTGTGTAAGTGCGATGAATCTCGCGAGAGTTCAAGCCAATGGACACACCCCTAACCCCTCTCGCCAACGCTACATCCTCACGCACAGAGGGGAATATTTTCAGTTTGTTGTTTTTGCGTAACATCAGCATGTGATTTTCTAAGTTAAATTTTTCGTACAACTCCTTTGCCGCTCACATTCGTGTTGCGCACGAGCATCAAAACAAGCGCTGCGCCGACGACAGGAATGATGCTTGCCGCAATGAGAATCGGCTCAAACGAATAGTGATCAGAAACCCAGCCAACCAAGAATGTCGAAGCGATCGTCAGGATGCCTGCGGCGGTTCCGCTCAATCCGCTGACTGTCGCAACAGAACTGCTGTTGTAAAGATCGGAAGGCAGCACGAGCGCCATCGTGGAAAATGCCGCGTAGGCAAATGTCGAAATCGCGAAGAGACCGGCAATTGCAAACAAGCTCGACGTGAACAACGTCGGAATCAGCATCGTCATACCGATCGCGCCGAACACGACGACCGCTTTGCGCGCTTTGCCGACAGGCCAGCCGCGTTGAATGAGCCAGCTCGAAAATCCGCCGCCGGCAAAATTGCCGAGGTCTGCCGCGACAAACGGAATCCAAAACGCGATCAACGTTGCCTCAGGGCTGAATCCTTTCGACACGAGATAGATCATAAACCAGTCCGTGATGAAAAACCAAATTGGATCGGTGAACGCGCGGGCGATGATCACTCCCCACGTTTGCGGGAACTTAAGCAACGCGGTCAACTTCGTTCGCTCGGTGCTCTTTGTTTCGTGCAAATTCTCCGCGGCGGAATCCTGCCGCTCATCGAGAATCATTTGACGTTCCTCGTCGCTGATGCGCGGATGTTCTTCAGGAGAATAGTACATCATCCGCCAGACAACAACCCACGCGAAACCGAGCGTACCGGTGAGAAGAAACGCGGGACGCCAATCGCCGAAATACGTGTACAACCCAATGACCATCGCGGGTGCAATCGCCGCGCCAATCGAGGAGCCGCTATCGAAGAGCGCGACCGCCCAGCCGCGTTCGCGTTTCGGAAACCACTCGGATACCGCTTTGGTCGCGGCGGGCCAATTCGGCGATTCGCCGAGTCCCAACAGAAAACGGAAGAACGCAAAACTTCGTAGCCCGCCTGCGAGCGACGTGAGCATCGCGACGACGGAATACCAGATGACCGTGATCGTCAAACCAAGCCGCGTGCCGATGCGGTCAACCATCCGTCCAAGCGCGGTTTGTCCGATTGCATACGCGACGCGGAACGCAATGACAATCATCGCGTAATCTTCATTCGTCCAGTTGTATTCTTTTTTCAGAAACGGCGCGAGAGCGGAAAGCGTTTGACGATCAATGTAGTTGATAACGGTGGATGCAAACAACATTCCGCCAATCCACCAGCGAAGGTTGCGAATTGGACGACGCTTAGTTTGCGCTCCACCCTGCCCGCTCGTCGGCGGCTCCAATTGCGATTCATTTTTTCTCATCTGTCCACCGCAAACTTATATCCATAATACTCTCCCAAGAAGCGGAGCCCGAACGATGTTCCGACGTCTCGCTGAACGACCCATTGCTTCCCGCCCTTCGAACGAGTTCGCAGATTGTAAATCGCGCCGCGCAGATTCGGGTCAGGATGATTGACCGCGAAGCGGTTGTTGATGACCCATCGAAACGACTTTTCGATATTGCCTTTGAACTCATCGCCAACGCCGTGCTGCAGAAGTTGAATCCAGAGCATGCCCGCAAACGCGACAGTAGAGCCGGACGGCGAGCTTTCATTCGATCTTCCGTCCAGGAAATTCTCGTAGAATATCGTCCCGTCTTTCTTCTGATATTTTGTATAGAACTTCAGAGTTTTTTTCGCGGCGTCAAGATAGCGCTTGTCGTTCGTCAGATCGTAGCCCTTGATGAGCGACTCCGCGTACCAGAGATTGAAGCGCGGATGAAAACTTCCTTTCTCTTTGTTGTTCGGCGTGAAGTCCATCCACAGTCCTTCTGAACCCTGCTTTTCAACGAGACTCTCACACAAGTCAATGAATGTCGTTTTGTACTTTTCATTCTTCGTAAACTCAAATATATCTCTGAAGAGATATCCTTCGTTGTTTGGCCGCGCAACGTCGGTCAATGTCTGCTCTTTCTTCTCGGGCCAGAACGGGCTCCACTTTTTCAGAATCTCTCCGGTCGCTGGATCCACAAAATCATAAAACATGCGGTGTTCGGAATTGTACATGTTTTTCAATGACCATTCGCCTGCTTTCGTGGGAACCGACGCATATCGCTCGTCGCCGGTCGCGCGCCACAACTCGAACAACCCGTTAGCGCCATCCGTCAATGTGGTGAAGCATATGAATTCGATCCCGTCGCCGTGAATCGTCTTCAGCATTCCATTTAGCTTGGGATGATCTTTGATTTCCAAACTCAGCCACCAATTTCCTGCGCGCTTGGCGTGCTCAAGATATTTTTGAGTCTTGGTAATCTTGTACGCCTCGACGAGACCGAATATGATTTGTCCTGTATGCCACGCCGGCTCATACGGATACCATTTGCCTTCAAGGATGTTGTAATCGCATCGCGACTTCCCTTCTTCATCGAGCAAGACGTCGGCGGCATAGTTCGCCGCGTCGTTGATTGCCTCGCGGATGATTGCCTTCTCCGAAAGGAGTCTCGCCGAGTCGAGTCTTCGACCTTCGGACAATGAATCTCCTTGAGCATGAGCTCCCGACAAGTTGAGGAGAATCATGAGTACCGCGACATTTACAATCACGATGCATCGTTTCAATGTACTTTTCATAGGTTCATGTGTTTGTGAAGGCGCCATTCATAGTCATCGCCGCGACGGTTGTTGTAATCCCTTTTTTGAAGAAACGAATCGAGTCCCGTTCTGACACGAAGAGCGGCGCCATCTCGTAGATAGCCGGTTTTGTCCACTTCAATGATTTGTTGGAAAGGAGAGAACTTCCAACAATCATAATTGTTTTCTTCTTCTGCTTTGCCGCTTCCTGTAAAACAACGCCAGTCGCCTTATTCATGAAACTCTGTTGGTCGAATTTTCCTTCACCCGTAATGACGACGTCGCACTGTTTGATTTGTTCCGCCAATCTTAATCGCTGGACAAGGAATTGTTTCGCGAGAATCACTTTGACACCAGCAATCAACGAAAGCCCTAACGCTAGTCCGCCGCCCGCGCCATACAGTTTATCTTTGAAGCGAACGCCGTGGTCTCGCTCCAAAACTCTGACTATGTTTTTCACTCCTCGCTCAAGAAGGGCGATATCACTATCGCTCGCACCCTTTTGTTTTGCAAACACTTTGCTTGGTCCATTCTTCCCAAACAACGGCGCCTCGACATCAAGGACAACTTCGATTAGAAGGCTCACTTTCCTCGGCAAGCGTATGGTCGCGACAGAAGAGTAGTTCTTTGGGACAATCGCCAACTCCTTACCGCGTTTGTCGAACAACGTCAAACCAAACGGTCGGCAAAGTCCGAGTCCGAGATCGTTCGTGCCCGTGCCGCCGACGCCGATGGTGAGTTTGCGCGGCTGACGAACGCGTGAGTGATAAAGGCGATGAATGAGGACGCCGAAGTTTTCGGAGTTGAGTTCAGTAGGTTTCCGAAACCGAACTGGAATATCTTTGAGTCCAATGATGTCCGCCGCTTCGATGTAGAGCGAGTTTGATTTCTTGTCAATCCCGACAGGCACGCGCTTGCGTTGCGCGTTGAAGCAATTCTGAATTCGAAAGAACTTCCTGTTTAGGTTCTCGTGTCGTTCACAGACTTCAAGAAATCCGTCGCCGCCGTCGGAGAGGGGAAATGTTGTAACGTCGGAAAATCCATGCCGCGACAGTTGCGCTGCAATCAAGTCCGCAGCTTCAGATGAAGACGCACATTCTTTGTAACTATTCGGCGCAACGAGGATTTTCATTTAGTTCATCACCGCAATCCGATACTTCACCGTTTGTTCATATCCATCGCGCGGCGGAAAAACAGTAATGACCAGCGGATGACATTTCATCGCGGGAAATGGAAACAGATAGCGCGACGCAAGCTCCCCTTGTGACACTTGAAACGCACCGTCGAGAATCTCGAAGACGAACGATTTCTTCTCTCCGCGAATAACGACCTTGCGCGGAGAAACGTACTCGAACGTCGTTCCCGGTTCTTCCACTATCGGCTCGACGATGCGAACAGTCGGCTGGCGATCATGGAATTTCAATGTGACGGTTTTTTCGATTGCATCATCAAAGAGTGAGTGCGACCAGCGATAAGCGACGCCGCCCTGAAACCAACGCTCGTCTTTCAATTCGCCCGTAGTCGTAATGATGGCAACCGTGTCCTTGTTCGAACGGGTTGTGACTCGCCCTTCGAACTCATACAGATTGGTGAACGACTTGCCGCTGTCCTGAAATTCAATTCTCGGAGTCAAACAGATAACCGTATCATTCATCTTCGGCATGTGAATGGGTTCGCCGCGAACATATTTCGTTTGACTCGACGTTTGCACGAACCCGAAATCCTTCGCCCAGACGTTGCAGACCGAGCCGCCAGTCGGGTGCTGGTTGTACTGTCCGCCGTTCGTGTTCGTCAAATCTTTGTAGCCGTACGCGGAAACTGTCATCATGAAATTCTTCGAGCGTGCAAGCGTGACATTCACCGTCGGATAGAATTTCATCCAGCCCGCGTTGTCAGACGGAAGAGGAGCAAGCGTCGTGCGTGACTGACCGCCGAACGATACCGCAAGCGCTAAATTCTTTGCGCGTGCAAACGTAGGATAGTTGCAAAGTTGACTGGGAAAGAGTTTCCAAAAATGTGGACCGTTCCCAATCATTCCATCTTGAATCATCGTCCGCAAGTGCTGAAGATTTCTGATGCCGGCAGTCGCGTAACGAGAATCTTCGTCCGCGAACAATGTGAACAGAATCTGGCAGCCGTCCGCAGTCTTGCTTCCGAACGTCGTCCACTTGTAACAGCGACTTCCCCACGACGCGTCAATCGCGCCGTTGGGATACACAAAATAAAGATTCTTCTCCAACGACTTTCTTACCACTTCTTCGACAAACTTGTCGCCGGTTTGCCGGGCATAGAGCGCCAATCCCCACAACGACATATCCATTTCGTAACCGAGATCAACGCCGTACTTCACGCCATGAGCGCGTGCGGCTTCCCCTTGGATGAATCCCGCATCATCCATTTTTGCAATTGTCCACCTCGCGAGTTGCTTTGCTTTCACAAGATAGCTTGAATCCGGAATGAGGCGATGCGTCATAGCCAGCGTCGCGGGCGTGGTCGCGCAGTAGTTAATACTCGCATAGTCGGGACTCATTTCCTTCACCAAATAATTCGCCGCCTGCTTCATTGATTGCATCCAACGCAGCTGCTCGTCAGGCGAGAGCGCGGGTTTCAGAATTGGATACGCGCACGCCATCATCAGCAATTGGTCGGCGGTAGTGCCCGCCCACTCCCACGGAGTTTCCTTCCATCGTCCGTCGGGAAATTGCTGCTTGATGAGCCAATTGGTAAGCCGAACGGCTGTGCTACGATATGTCGTATCTCCCGTTTGTTGATAGACGACGGCAAACGGATACACTGCTTCTGCTGCGCGAGTGTGATAGACCTTGCACTCGGGACAGCTCAACGCGCCGTAGTGTTGGTCGGACAAATCGTTCACTTGCAAATCAAGAAGCGCTTTTGATAACACTGTGAGTGTCTCGAAGCACTCGGCTTTCAATGAGCGAGCCTGCTTCGTTTGACTCAACGCTACTGTTGAGAACGCAACGATTAGAAACAGCGCGAGATATTTTGTGTAGAATTTCATTCCGTACTAACGTCGTTTCAAATTCTGGGGTGAGTGTTTTTCACTTACCTATTGCCACGAGCTTTAGCTCGTGGAAAACAAAACCACCAACGCGCGGCTTTAGCCAAAAACAATGTTTTGTTTTTTTGTGGCTAAAGCCAATAAGATTCTCTTGTTTTTTACCACGACCTGAAGGTCGTGGCAATATCAAAAAAAACAATTGGTCTTAGTCTGGACTACATTCCAACATTCTTCATGAGCTCGAACGAATCATACAGCGCACCGGTTGCGGTGTAGGATTTGTACGAAAGTTTTCCTCCATCAATTTCTATCACTTGAAAGAGTTGTACATTCGTTCCCATCTTCGCCATCAGGCCTCCGTATTGTGGATTCAATGTATAGGACTTCGGACCGGAAACGGAAGTGACATAGACAGTGCCCGGCGCATTTTCAGCGGCTCTCGTTCCGTTCACTAACTTGTGGGTTCTCGCGTATGAATGATCGTGTCCCATCAAGACCAGGTCAATATGATGCTTGTCGAAGACGCTGAGAAACGCGTCTCTCGTCGTCCGATCATCGCGCTCTCGTCCCGTTGAGTAGAACGGATGATGAAACGTCACGACCGTCCATGTGTTCGGATTGGTCGAAAGCAATTTGTCCAACCATGTGGCTTGCTCCTGCAATTTGTCGTTGCTATTCAACACGACAAACCGCAAACCTTGATAGTCAACGTAGTAGCACGACTCTTCCAATCCTTTGACGCCGTTTTCTGGAAGCGTGAACTGTCCTCTCCAGAACGGTGAGAGCTGGTTCGTCCGATCCTTCTTTCCTTTTTTATTGATGGCGGCTTTTCCGTTCTCGAGTCTGTACACGCAGTCGTGATTACCCGGCGCAGGAACGACGGGAACAGTTCTGAACATGAACCCGCCCGCGTAATACAACTCTTCGAGCATCGCATCATCCGGCTGGTCCGTCAAGTCGCCGGCGATGGTCCAGAACTCCGCGTCGGGCGCTGTGCGGAATGCTTCGCGAAACACACGCGTGCAATGCTCTTTGATTTCTTCCTGCGGATCGCCAAAGTAAACAAACTTGAACGCGGTCGCTGTATCCTTCGCAGTCGTGAACTGACTCCATTCGCTCCACTCCGTCCCTGCACCAACACGGTACACGTACTGCGTGTTCGGTTTCAGGCTGTCCATGATCGCAGAGTAGTAATTCGCAAATCCAAGTTTACTGAAAGGAAAGTCCAGAGGAACTCTCTCCACCTTCGCGTTAATACTGCGAGCGTTTTGCTTGAATCCGATCCAACTTGTCGCTTCACCGATTTGCACTTGAGGTTTCAAAGTCCGTGCGATTGTTCGCCACGTAACTGCGACGCTCTTTGCAGGTTCCGCGGTGAGATTCAAAATAATTCGCTCGGGCGTTGCCTTGGTGGTGTAGGGTTGTGAACGACTTTCAAAGAATGAAACTGAAAGAAGAAAGCTGAGAACTGCGATTGCACGAGATATTCAATTGTTCCTCTATAATTATTTGGTATAAACTCCAGCGGCATCTCCAACAGAGTCCTTCGGACACGGCTAAAGCCCAAGCGGTTTTTGTCGCAAGACCCCGCCATGAATGGCGGGGTTATGTCTTGTTCAAACCAGCAAATAACCCCAGCCTTCAGGCTGGAGAAAAACTATCAACACCTTTTTGGCTTTAGCCCTGATTGCTGATTCATATGACAATAGGATATTAGAACATATTTTCATGAATGGCGCTTTCTGCGTAGCATCATTTATTCCCTATCCGATACTCGCAGACAATAACCCTAACGCCAAAATGGAAATAACAAACAGAACCGCGAGACCAAATCCCTGCACGTCTGTGCGATACCGTCGCAAAGAGAATTTCGATTTCAGCGAGAGCATGTCAACCACGAGCAGGCTATGTCCTCGCTCTTCTAAAGATTCATTGTGCTCACCCCCCGATTCTGCGCGCACGGATTCTCCTTGCAGCATCATTTCGATTCCTCGTTCTTTCAGTTTCTCCTCTTCACCTACGGGCGTATGGAGCAACGCATAAAATTTGTCGAGCTGCGCGCTCGGTTCGGGCGTCGTCATAGCGCTGACGACAATCATCGTGAGAAATCCGATCGGCAAATATGTCGCGATTTGGTATTCGTACGGGAAGTTCATCCCGAACGGTCCGGTCAGCAACGCAAGCCCGACCGATGTTGCAACGCTGGCGATAACGCCATAACGGTTTGCCCGCCGCCACATAACGCCGAGCCAGAATGCAACGCCGAAAAACGCAGTGATCTGCCAGAGATATTTTATTCCTTGCAGCACGCTCGATAACGTCAGAGCGATCGTGACGCCGCCGATGACGATGAGCAACGCCGAGATTCTGCCGACTTTCAGGTCATGGTCGTCAGAGGAAGCTGAGTGAAAAAATTTGTTGTAGAAGTTTCGCGTGAAGAGCGCCGAGCCTCCGACCATATAATTATGACATGCGCCAAGCACCATCGCAGCCATTGCCGCAATCATCAGCCCGATCAAACCTTGGGGCAGCAAATTGGAAACTGCAAGTCCGAATGCTTGCTCACGGTTCGCAGTGGACAATCCCGGAAAAAGCGCCGCTGCAAACACGCCGATGAACGCCCAACCGAGCGTCGCAAATCGCTTTACAAAATTTCCGTACGTCCAGCCCGTTCGGCAATTCATCTCGGATTTCCCTGCGCCGCCAATCGCCATGTGGTGCGGCTCAACGACGACGCCGACTAAACCGTTGAGCACAACCATGACGATGAAAAACAACGTGACTTCTTCCGGCGCGATGAAACTGAACATGTGATCGGGAAGCTTCGCTTTGATTGCCGTGATGCCGCCGCCGGCATGAAGCGCGAATGGAATCAGCATGAAAGAAAGCACGACGACAAAAACGCCTTGAAGCATGTTGACAAAGAGCGCTGAAACAAGTCCGCCAAGAACGCTGTACGAAAGAAAAAATATCGTGAGTGCAATGACAATCACTGCCGAGGAAATCTGCCCTCCCGTGATCGCTTCGATTGCAGTCCCCGTTCCCTTCAGAATCAAGCCAACGTTGAGCGTGAAAAACAGGATGCCCATGAACGTGTACGCGGTTGCGACGCCGGAGCCGTAGCGTTCTTCAAAAAAATCGCCGAGCGTCACGTACCGCAGTCTTCGATAGATTGGTGCGCTCAGTTTCTGTGATGGAAGATTTGCGCCAAAGTTTCCTGAGCGTGAATGCCGCCAGCTTGGGGCTGCGTGTTCGCGTGAACACTCCCTTCATATTCAACATCACTCGCCTCAGGTTTTGCGGCGTTCGAAAATCCGCGAAGTTCCACACGTGCTCGCCGATCGTGTAGTCCTTCGAGCGAAGCAGCTTGATGTACATGGCAAGCATCTTCTCTTGAAATTCTTCCGTGAACATTTGGTCGGACGTCGAGTGCAGACCGGGAATCGTATCGGCGCCGAACTCGGTCATCATCAGCGGCTTCCGATATTTTTCGTACAGCGCATCCATCTCTTTCTCCAACACCGTCAACGCGTAGTCGAGCCTGCCGGGATATTCGTACCAGCCGTAGTAGCGATTGATACAAACAATGTCGCTGAACTCGAGAGCCGGGTCATTGATGCCCGCGCGCAGACAATTCGGAACCACCATCGGTCGCGACGAATCCAATGTTCGCGCAAAGCCAAACACTTCTTTCCAATACGCTCGTCCCGTTCCTTTCGCATAGCCTTCTTCGCCCACTATGTTCGGCTCGTTCCCTAACGCCCACATAATCACGGAGGGATGATTGTAATCCCGTTCAAATAATTTTTGAACGAACTGTTTGTGCATGGTCTGGGTCTTGCCGTTCGTGTGCCGCAAGTCTAAGCTTACCGCCGGCACTTCATCAATGACGAGCATCCCCTTTTTGTCGGCATAGAACATCGTCTCTTCCGCGTACGGATAGTGCGAGGTGCGGAACGAATTCGCGCCGATCCATTTCATCATCTCAAAATCTTTGACCATCAACGGAAGGAACAATCCTTTGCCGATAACAGAAGCGTCTTCGTGTTTGCCAAATCCTTTGAGATAGATCTCCTTCCCATTCAAGAGTAATTTGTTCCCGACGATTTTGACTTCACGAATTCCAATAGGAAGAGAATACTCATCAACGACCCGATCTTCTTTTCGGATCTGAACAATAAGTTCGTAGAGGAATGGATCGTCGGGCGACCAGCAACGGGCGTCATCAATCTGCATCGCAAGTGTGGCGGAGTCCTTCCGCACTTCACCGGTTGCCGTCGTCACGCCCTTGTTGCCTTTGAGTTGCACGACCACGCTCGCAGCAGTGATTCCTTCAGTCGCGATGGAAAGCTGAACTGCACCTTTGCCATTGGAATACGTTGTGTCAACCTTCAGACGATCGAGATAGGAACGCGGAGTCGTGATGATCTGGACGGGACGATGAATGCCGCCGAAGGGAAAGAAATCGAACCGCGCGGGCGGAAACGTTTCCTCGCGCAAGCGGTTCTCGATTTCATACTGCTCGCTTGTGATGCCTTGAGGAATAGATTCATGCGAGAGTTCATTGTTCACGCGAATTACGATCTCGGCTTTCTCGCCGAGCGTGACAACGTCGGTTATCGCGAACTCGAACGGCATGAAGCCGAAATGATGTTCGCCGACGCATATTCCGTTCACCCAAACTTTCGAGCAGTAATCCGCCGAACCGACGCGGAGCAAAATTGTTTTGTTCTCAAGATCACGAGAGAGAAAAACAGTCTTGGAAAACCACGCGGAGCCGACGTAGTGGAGAAGCCCCGCTTCCTCCAATTGTTCGTTCCAGCTTCCCGGAACGGCAATGTCGAGATCGGAATCGAAGCCATTGTACCAACGTTCCGCCTCGCCGACATTGCCCGCGTCGGTTTTGAATTTCCATAAGCCGGTAACTTCGATGATGTTGCGAAAGTTGTTCTGAATTGGATAGAGCAAAGTTCACATGTTTCAGTAATGTTCATTTCGTACACGCGGTGCGTCGAGCGATTCTATTCCAAAATTTTTTCTGGTGTTGATGACGATGATTCTAACATCCCTCGTTTGCTTGCGCCGCACGACTCGCGCACAATCAACGTAGGTTTGAAAATTGTTCTGTTGCCGACGTCGGTTTTGTTGATCCGCTTCTGGATAATGTCTACTGCGGCTCTGCCAATCTTATCAGTCGGTTGGTGGATCGTTGTCAACGGAACTGAAGTATAGCGACAAATTTGGACATCATCATAACCCACGACAGCAACATCTTCCGGTATGCTGAGATTGTTTTCTTTCGATTCTGCGATAAATCCTAATGCGACCATATCTTCATAGAACAATAATGCTTGAGGCTTGTTTTTAAATTGGGCAAAATCTTGACAGAATTTTTTCCCATGTTGAAAACGTTCTGAAGCGATATCACGCCGATTGGATTCCAAATAATAAATATTGTCCGACGAAAATGGTTTTTGATATTCCATTAACGCACGATAGTAACCATTGTGGCGAACTTCGCTCAAGAGGTTTCCTCTTCCAATATGAACATATCCTATTGAGTCATATCCCGATTTTATCAGATGTTCAGTTGCAATAAAACCACCTAGTTCATTATCAGATCCTACGTACCAATAGTCGGGATCATGGATGTATGAAATCATTATGTAAGGGAAATTCTCTTTATGAAGTTTTTGCAAATATTCCGTCGCTCTATATTCACCGGAAAGAGATGCGATAATCATTCCATCAACACCTAATCCACGGAAATGGTCAATCTGATTTTCTTCTTTTTCTATACTCCCGGATGAATTGGAGAGCAAAATATTGAATCCTAATTCATACGCTCGTTCTTCAATGCTATGAACAATCATTGAAAAATATGAGTGATTAATATCGCTCAACACCAAACCGATGGTTTTGTGTTCGGACAAGACGATTTTTTTTCCGCGCTTCTCAGCAACAAACGTCCCTTTGCCGGCACGGCTGAAGAGAAATCCTTCCGCGACGAGATCCGAAACCGCTTTCTTGATCGTGATGAGGCTGACGCTGTACTCTTTCGCGAGTTCTTGATGCGTCCCAATCTGATTGCCAACGCGCAGTTCGCCCCGCTCGATTTTGTTCTTCAGCGCTTTTTCGATTTGCAAATAGAGATGGGATGGATCGTTGAAATCAATTCCATTGCTCATGGTGCGTTTCCTTCGTTCATAGAATCAGTAACTGACGTTACGCACGGACAAAAAATTTGCCACAAAGACTCTCCAAGGGGATGCCTTCGGCATAAGGACACAAAGGTTTCACTAAGAAAAACAAAGAAAATCCTAACTTTGTGAAGCCTTAGTGTGCTTTGTGCCTTAGTGGCAAAGCTTTTTCTTAATGCATGCGTAACATCAGTCAG
>JANNUB010000123.1:0-2078 GCA_031394795.1 Ignavibacteriota bacterium
CAGACAACTGTTCCGCCCTGGATTCTGATCGGGGCTGCGATCATCCTTTTTCCGCTGTTCACCCTGATGACCGTTGCCAACATTCACCGTCACCGGGAAGCCAGCATCCAGCTTCTTGTAGAAAAAGGCGCTGCCCTGATCCGATCCTTTGAGGCCGGAACCCGAACCGGTCTGATGGGTGAACATTTCAGCGGGAAACACCTTCAGCAGCTCCTCACGGAAACCGCCACTCAGGAAGATATTATTTATCTGACGGTTGTGAATAAAAATGGGATCACGCTGGCACACAACAACCAATCGAAAATCGGCTTCCCATATGGATCGGAACTGAATCTTTTCAAAATCTCGCAAGCTTCAAATATCCACTGGCGCATCATCGAAAAACCAGGAGAACAGAATGTTTTTGAGGTGTTTCGCCGATTTGCCCCTTCCGGAACAAAATGGCAGGAGCCCAATGCACTCCGGCTTTTTCGACAATTAGGCCTGCCCTACATGACCGACTGGAAAAAAATCGATCCATCTGACCTGGTCATTTTTATCGGACTGGATATGCGTTCCCTTGAAGAGGCCGGCCGGAATGATATGAGGCAGGCCATTATCATTGCCGGTGTCATGCTTCTGATAGGCCTGACCGGAATTATCCTTCTATTTATCACCCATAATTATCGTGAGACCCGGGTGTCCCTGTCCAGAATCAAAGCTTTTTCCGACAACCTTGTTGAGAATATCCCCATTGGTCTGATCGCGGTGGATAACCATAAACAGCTTACCTCCTTTAACCAGATTGCTGAATCCTTTTTCGGCCGCCTCACGGAGAGCAGCATAGGGAAGGATATCGCAGATATCCTTCCGAGGGAACTATGGGAGCTGATCGAACATCCGGATATACGAAACGGCATCGTAGAAAAAGAAATCGAGTGCCCGGTAAAAGACGGAAGAATCATTCCTTTTGAGGTAAGCGCCACACTCCTGCATGACCGGGATGATCACTTTCACGGCTATATATTGCTGTTCAAGGATTTAACGGAAATTCAATCCTTAAAAAAAAATCTGGCCAGGAGTCAGCGATTAGCGTCTGTCGGAAGGCTGGCAGCAGGCGTTGCCCATGAAATCCGAAATCCGCTGAGCTCCATCAAAGGATTTGCCACCTATTTTAAAGAGCGTTTTGAAAAACAGCCGGAAGATAAAGAGACTGCGGAGATCATGATTCAAGAGGTGGACAGACTGAACCGGGTTGTCAGCCAGCTTCTGGAGTTTGCAAGACCGGTTTCCGTGACCGGGAAACCGGTTAATCTTAAAAAGCTCATTCAGGACTCCTTAAAATTGATCGAGCAGCAGGTTCAGGAAAAAAACATACAGGTCATTATCAACCCGCTTCATGAGCTGGGTGATCTGTTTCTGGATTCGGATAAAATCAGCCAGATTTTACTGAATCTTTATCTGAATGCATTGGATGCAATGGAAGACGGAGGTTCTCTTGTGATCGCTTTTGGCAAACATCCATGGAAGCAGGGAATCGAAATATCGGTTATGGATACCGGAATTGGAATTGATGAAAAGGATCTGCCCAATATTTTCGATCCCTACTTTACCAGGAAACCCAATGGCACCGGAATCGGATTGGCTATTGTTCATAATATCGTTGAAGCGCATAACGGAGAGATCCGGGTTGAAAGCCAGGTCGGCAGGGGGACAACCTTTACGGTTTTCCTGTCCGAGCTTTCCCGGAATGGATGATTCGGCTTCTTAACATGAATACATGAGGACAGACAGATATGGCTCTGAAAAGCAACCTTCTGGTAGTAGATGATGACAAAGCCCATCGCACCATGCTCTTTACACTGTTGCGGGGATGGGGATATGATGTTACGCAAGCAGATGACGGCGCAACCGCCATTGATCGCGTGCATGAATCCTCATTTGATGTGATCCTCATGGACATCCGGATGCTGCGTGTATCCGGTATTGAAGCCCTGGAAAAAATCCGATCCTATAATCCTGCGATACCGGTAATCATCATGACCGCATATTCTTCTGTTGAAACAGCCGTTGAAACCCTGAAAAAAGGAGCATATGAT
>JANNUB010000139.1:0-4594 GCA_031394795.1 Ignavibacteriota bacterium
CTTCAACACAGGCTGCTCTGAGTTGTATCCGAACAAGAAGATGACGATTGAACAACATGTTGCTCTCATTGAAAAAATGTATTCGATGGATAATGTGAGGGTGGTTCTCGTCGGCGGTGGCATGGACGACATGGCACGTAACGCGGAAATCGCCCGGCGGGTTGGGAAGCAACTCGTCAGCACTCCGACTACCGAAGGCGTGCGGTGTGGGCTATGCTATGAAAACATTTGCGACGTGATTATCACGGGCGATTCGTTCGGCATGCACGCCGCGATTGGGTTGAAGAAATTCGTCATTGCGTGGTTCGGCGTAACGTGTCCGCAAGAAATAGACTTGTATGATCGAGGAGTGAAGTTCATCCCGCACGGACTACAGTGTTCGCCCTGCTGGAAGCGATCATGTCCGTACAATCTGGAATGTATTCAGATGATTGATTTGGAGGGAATCGAGAGTGCAGTGCGGAAGTATCACGAGAAGTGGGGGGAACTACTTTCTGCTTGAGACATACTCATCAAACTTCTTCGTGAGGTAATGGTCTTCCGCAATGAAAGAGGCAACATCCATGAACCGCTTCGCATCGGCGAAGCCGGGATAAATCGTAATCGCTTCGCCGTTTGATTTCAGAAAGAGTGTCGCGGGATACCCGCTGATGCCGAACGACGTGGAGAATTCCCGCTCTGTCAATTCCTTGTCCTTGTAGAAGAGTTTTCTCGCCGACTCTGCATTCAACTTCACGAGAACGTATCGCTCGCCGAGATACTTCGCAACCTGTTTATCGGCATACGTTTGTGAATCCATCCGCTTGCACCAGCCACACCAGTCGGTGTATACGTCAATCAGAATTTTCTTGTTCGTCTTCTTTGCTTCGGCGAAGCCGTCGTTGAAATCGTGCCACTTGAGATTGGAGTTCTCGCCTGAGTGGAGCGTAGAGCATAGAGCAAAGAGCGCGATGACAATCGCAGATGGTTGCAGCAGTCTTGAGCAGGCAGTTGGAAGATTCTTCACTCCGCTTCGCTCCGTTCAGAATGACAGGGAAATTGAGAACGTGTGTCCGCTTCCGAGGTTGGACGAGAGCGGCACGAACCCATAGTCAACATTGAACAAATCGTATTTCACTCCAACGCCCGCACTGAAGCCGCGTCCGTTCGAGCCAATCTGGTAGCCGGCACGCGCGGCAACGATACCATTGAACAGCAACTCGCCACCGACGTTGAGATACGCTTTCTTCTCAGGAAAAATATAGAGCAGGTCGGAGGTAATCATTGCAGAGGATGTGATGCCTTCAAGCTCGACCGAATATGCGGGACCGGCTCGCAGAAGAGCGGGTAATGTGATTGATTCGTTTCTAAATTCGTTCATGCTTCCGAGATTTGCGAGCGTGATGCCCGCGCTGAGATTGTCCACCGGCGTTTTGTACTGCGCGCCGATATCGAAGCCGAAGCCCGTCGCTTCATCGAGGAAGATTTTCTCAAAAAGGTATTTTGCCGTCACGCCGATTTTCACATCGTCAGAAAAACTTCGTGCATACGAAACGCCGAATGAAAAATCCCGCGATGTGAATGTTCCTTCCGAAGTTCCGGGTCGTGTTCGAATCTGGATGTCGGAGACAGTCGCGGTGTTTACGGAGAGTCCGAAGGCGCTTTCCTCGTCGAGCCGAAAGCTTGCGCCGAGAAATTCCGAGCGAACGTCTTGAATCCACTCCTTGTGCATTAACAAGAACTCAGTTGACGTTTCGCTTTTGCGGAACACACCAGCCGGATTGTAATGCGTCGCCGCCGCGCCGAAGACACTCGCGCTCATCGCATCGCCCATTGAGACAGCTCGACCGGAAACGCCGAGCTTCAAAAACGCCAAACCGGACTTGCCCGCCTGAGCGTAAACGAAATATGGAGTGACGATGAGAAGTGTTGATAACAGGATGCGTTTCATTGTTCCCTTCTAAGATGAGGCAGTTAGAAAATAGCGGAAACGGAAATCATATGCATACCGGAGCTTGCGAACGGCTCGACGACGAACGCGTAGTTGATTGCCGGCGTGAGTTCATCAAAACTCTTTCGAGCGGTGAATCCAAACGAGGGACGAATGCCATTTCCTTTTTCCTTGAGATCAATCCTGTCGACGCCTGCACGGACCGTCACTTCCGCAATCAATGGAACCTCCGCACCGCACCTGAGGATCAGCGTTGAACGATTGCTGAATTCAACATCGAGCGCTACAACGCCAAGATCGTCAGGAAGTTTGTATGACGCACCGATGGTGTAGATCTGCGGAAACTTGTCATCGAGCCTCGTCCCGTTCTCGCCGTAAATCGCGCTTGTGTTCCAGGTGTACTTCGATACAATATCCTTCACGGAAGCGCCGATGGTCATCTTATCGTTGAGAGGGAAAAGAAGTCCAACGTCAACGCCGAATGTGTTCGAGTTGATGTCCGTATAGAGGTGGTGGTACAAGTACTTTACATTGACGCCAATGGCCAGCCCGTTCTTGAATTGCGTTCCAAAGCCGAGAAAGGCTTGGTTCTCGGAAGTTTGGAGCAGACCCGTCGGCTCACCGTCGGAGTCGCGTCCATCAATATTGGTGACGCCGGAATTGATAATGCCGACGGAAATGCCCGCTCGGTTGAGAGGCTTCTTCTTCGTCAGAGAATCCGGCTTTCCTCCCAGCGGCTGTGTGAAGCTGAGGAAATTCAATCGTCTGTCAAACGCGAGAATGCCGAACGATGCGGAGGCGTGACGATATTCCGCGAAAGGAATCGTCGCAGGATTGTAATAGCTGACTGCGTCGCCTGATGTGACAGCAGTAAGCGCATTGCCCATTGCCATACCGCGCGCACCGAAGCCCATGCGGCTGTACGCGCCGGCTGTGCCGCCAATTTGCGCAAAGGAGTTAGATGCGACAAGTGCGACGAGAACTAAGCATACGGTCGCGCACAGTTGCAATGAACATCGAACTTCATCATTCGTCATTCGATATTCCTTGTTCGATATTTTCCTGGAATAATGAATAACGAACAAGGAATTTTGAATGTTGATCTTTCGCCACACAAGTCGTGGGAGTTGGGTCATTGCAGCACCATCACCTTTCCCCACGCAGGCTCGCCGCCGTCAATTGTTACGCGGTAGAAGTACACACCGTTGGCAACAGTGCGTCGTGCATCATCAAGCCCGTCCCACAATTCATCGTGCTCGTTTGTTCCTGAGCGTTGCGCGTCTTTGACAATCGTTCGAACGCGATTCATTGCGAAGTCAAACACCTCGACAGTCACAGAAGCGTTTCGTCCGCCGGTGGTGTAATGCACTCGCGCCTGCTCTTGTTTTGGTGAGAATGGATTTGGATAAATGTATGTTGTCGAAGTGTTGTTGCCGAGCGGGCGATACGCTCGTAACACTTGCCACGTTTGTCCGAACGGGTTCGTCGCGTTGTCAATTGTTTTCACAAGTCCGTCGCCGCTGCCGCAATACACGGTATCGTTGAGAACGCCGACGGAGAAGAAGCGCTTCGTCGTAATGCGCTGTCCGTTTGTTTTGTCGATGATAGTTCCCGATTGCGTCCAGGAATTGCCGCCGTCAGCAGAACGGAACACCCCGTCGTCTGTCGCGACGTACACGATTGAATCTTTGAATGCAAAGTCGTAGCTCTTCACGCCGTGCAGGAAGTTTCTCCAAATGCGTCCGCCGTCATCGGTGTAGCTGATGCCGAATTGCTCGTTCTGATCTCCGGCGCGCCAATTGGTGCACCAGATGCGCTTCCGGGTTCCGAGCTGCTGACCATTGATTGCGATGACCCAATTTCCAAGAACGTGCGAGACTTGATTCTGCGCAGAGAATTTCGTCCAACTCACTCCCTTGTCGGTTGATTTGTTGATGCCGCCTGCTGTGCCGCACCAAACGGTTGAATCGTTTTCAACAAAAACTGAGAAGGCGAGGAAATTATTGTTTCGCCGCGGATCAATTCTGTAACCGCCGAGTTGGTCCGCCGGTGAAATTGAGTTGAGGCTATCGGAAGGCAAAACGGTTCGCTGCCAGGCGATCGTTGCGTTACGGTAATTCGCCTTGCGCAATCCGCTCGACCAGCTCGCGATCCAAACGATGCTGTCTGTTAGCGCGAGGTCGAACGTAACATTTTGTTCAGGAACGATGATTGGCAGAAAACTGATTTGGTTGGCGCCGTATTGTACGATGCTGTCGTTTGCTGCGTCGAGAGGCTGGTCGGCGTGCCGCCACGTTGCTCCGCTATCAAACGAGTACGCGTAACCCGAGCCGGTTTGCACTGTTTTACCCGGGTCGTCCTTCACTGGTTTATTGAATCCCGTCGCCGCCCAGATTGTATTGCCGCGAACGCCGAGCGAAAAAATTCCATCGTTCGCGAATTGTGGAATGCCGCGAAAACTTTCCCACGTCCGTCCGCCGTCGTTCGTGCGCGCAAGTCCTTTGCTTGTGCCGATGAAGACGACGTTGCCTTGCGGCGCGATGTGGGAGATGGAATTGTTGGGAGGGAGACTCAAAATTGTTCCTTGCGTCGAAAGTTGAGGAGAACCCATGGATTCGACTTGAGCTGTTGCCCATGATGCCAATAAAAAAAGAGAAAACAAAA
>JANNUB010000246.1:0-2342 GCA_031394795.1 Ignavibacteriota bacterium
AATTACTTGGGCTTGACTGCCGACCCGCGCGTGAAGAAAGCCGCGATAGAGGCGGTTCAAAAGTATGGCACCGGATGCAGCGGCTCGCGTTACTTGACGGGCACACTCGACTTGCACATCAAGCTCGAAGAGCGGCTTGCGGATTTCTTTCACAAGGAATCGTGCCTGCTCTACTCGACCGGCTACCAGACTGCGCAAGGGATTATCCCGACGCTCGTGCAGAAGGGCGAGTATGTGGTGAGCGACCGCGATAATCACGCCTGCATCATGGCCGGCAATTTGATGGCGAAAGGCGCGTTTGCAGGGTTCGAGCGATTCAAGCATAACGAGATGGATGACCTTGAACGGGTGCTTTCAAAACTTCCGTTGGAGGCGCCGAAGTTGATCGTGAGCGACGGCGTGTTCAGCACCACGGGAACGATCGCCGATGTTCCGAACATCGTCAGGCTTGCGAAGAAGTTCAACGCTCGCGTCTTGATTGACGACGCCCATGCAACTGGCGTTATCGGCAAGGGTGGGCGCGGAACTGCGAGCCACTTCGGTCTGGAAAAAGAGGTGGATATGACGATGGGAACGTTCAGCAAAACGTTCGCCTCGCTTGGAGGTTTTGTTGTCGGCGATACGGCCGTGATCAATTACTTGAAACATACGGCGCTGGCTCTCATCTTCAGTGCAAGCCCGACGCCCGCGTCCGTGGCAGCGGCGCTTAAGGCTCTCGAAATTCTCGAACACGAGCCGGACCGCATCAAAAGACTCATCGCCAACGCGGACAAGATGCGCAAGGGATTCAAAGCCATGGGCTTCCGCGTGATCGAAGGTCAAACCGGAATTGTTCCCGTCATCATCGGGGACGACCTGAACACGTTTGTTTTCTGGAAGGCACTGTACGATGCCGGGGTTTTTGTCAATGCCTTCATCAGTCCCGGTGTGCCGCAAGGGATGCAGATGCTTCGCACCAGCTACATGGCGACGCATGAGGACAAACATCTTGACAAGATTCTTGAGACGTTCGGGACGATTGGGAAAAAACTCGGCGTCATCAATTAGTCTCTCCGTTCTTTCTCGACTGAGTTTGTCCGAAGGACTCCTTTGGAGTAGAGTTCTTAGAGTTGAGAGTTCATAGAGTTAAACTCTACAAACTCATCCCTTAGCGAGGAGCAATTATCTCTAACGTGACCATCACTCCCGTCCGAACGAAACGTGATGAAATGCGGTTCATCAAGTTTCAGTGGAAGCCGTACGATGGAAATCCGTACTGGGTTCCGCCGCTCATTATGGACAGGAAAAAGTTGATTGACCGGGAGAAGAATCCGTTTTACAAACACGCGGAGATGGAGTTGTTTCTCGCGGAGCGTGATGGAGAAATCGTCGGACGCATCGGGGCAATCGTCAATCACAATCATAACAAGGAGCATGACGAGAACATCGGTTTCTTCGGTTTCTTCGAGTGCGTTGATGACCAGCCGGTTGCGAACGCGTTGTTCGACGAAGCGAAGAAATGGCTAAAGGCTCGCGGCGTAACGGCAATGCGCGGACCCGCGAGTCCGTCCGTGAACGATGAATATGGACTCTTAGTGGATGGTTTCGACAAGTCCCCTGCGATCCTGATGACGTACAACCCCGCGTACTACCAGGAACTGATCGAGAAGTACGGCTTCAAGAAAGCGAAAGATTTGTACGCGTACTACCTTCAAAAGGACAAAGCCCTGTCGAAAAAAATGGAGCGCGTATCGGAGATCGTGAAAAGCAGGTCGGGCGTCGTGTTCCGTTCGCTCAACATGAATCGCTTTGACGAAGAAGTGAAGGTACTTCGCGAACTCTACAACAAAGGCTGGTCAAGAAACTGGGGCGAAGTGCCGATGACTACTGAGGAGTTTGATTACGTTGCTAAGGACTTGAAGCCGATTGTTGACCCGGAGTTGGTGGTTATCGCTGAGGTGCGCGGCAAGCCGGTTGGGTTTGGGCTTACGCTTCCCGATTACAATAGAGTATTGAAGGGGAACAAGAAGGGCCGTCTGCTCCCGGCGCTTGTTCGCATGATGCTGTTCAAGAAGAAGATTGATTTCTCCCGCGTCATTATGCTCGGTGTGCTTCCCGAGTATTTGAATTCAGGAATCGGTGGTGTGCTGTTCTACGAAATGGGAAGCCGTTCGGTAACGCAAGGCTATCCGCACGGCGAGGCGAGCTGGGTGCTGGAAGACAACGTGATGATGACCCGTGGCGCGAAGCTTATGGAGGGAGAAAAATGGAAGACGTACCGCATTTATGACTATGCTTTGTAAAACCAACGACTATAGACGAAGGACTGATTCATGCCTGTGAAAGAAGTTGAAAAGATATGG
>JANNUB010000412.1:0-3863 GCA_031394795.1 Ignavibacteriota bacterium
CGGCGGGTTCGTGTCAGCAAAGGGAACACCACTTCCGGAACTGCTCGTAGGAAGTTGGAAGAAGGCGATCAGATTGTCTATGAGATCATCATCGACACATTGACTGGTTCTGTCTTTTGCAGAAAAGCCTCGTCACCTCCCGCAATGTCTCTGTCACGGCACTGGGATGAAACATGTTGCCGTGACAGCCGAATCAAACACCATGTTGGATCAACATCTTTTACTTAATCCTCATCTCGACTATATCTTAAACCATATTTGGCAGAGTGGTTCAGGAGCCATTGATGAGCGTTGTAGCTCGTGGTGGGCACTACTTTCTTGGGAATCTTGCCAACGATCACTAATGCCTTTATTGCTTCGTTGGCGTTTTCATAATGTTTTCCATCTACAAAACAACCCCTGGGTAATTTTGTTTTGCTTCGCTTGACCAACTTAGTTTTATTTGGCGCCTTAATAGGCGGTGAAATATATGGTTGACTAACTGTAGCTGTCCGAGGCCAGATCTCAAGAGCGATCTTCATCAAATCTTCCGCACGATTTCCGATTGCATTTTCGTCCCAGATATCGTTATCCAAATAATGTGTGGTCATTTCCAAACTGGAATATCTTCGAAGTTCGGGCTTCTTGTCATCCCATTTAGCGTTTTGCATCTTGCTGTTGAGTCTCTTTGTGACCAAGGTTAGGTTTCCAAGAGTTCTTAATTTCTTGTTTCTTTCCGCTTTACCTTCCTCGGTCATGTCGTTGAGTTTCCAATTTTGCTCCCACTTCCTCGGCATAATGTGCTCAACAGAAAGACCAGCTCCGTTGAGCTTTTGTACATCTGCATTAGGGTCTTCTTTTTGTTTCAAAGCTATGCAGTAGAGAATTTCTTTAGCGTTCTTATTCGTTAGAGCGGAAATTGCGAATCCTTCAGCAAAAGCACGGTCGTCAGGAAAGACATTGGTTTCTTCCTCGTATGCGCTAAGGATAGTGAGCAGATCATTCTTATCAATCGGGCGATTCTCGATAGAACTAACTTTCGCTAACGCTCTAATAATCTCAACAAACAGGTTGTTATAATTCTTTGTCGTATATCTACACACATTCCTTCGAACTAAATAACTCTCCAACAGGACAACCATTTCTTGACGTTGCCTTGAATCAATTATGGTGTTGTAAATATATAGCACTAGGGGCAACACGGTTGTTATCTCGAGATTCTCAATAACATGGAAAAATCTCTCTTCTCCATCAGCAAAGGCGATCTCAGTAAGTTCTTCATCCGCAGGAAAGTTCAGGTAAGTTTCCGCATAGCGGTGCAATTCAATCAAAAAGTCTTTTCGTTCTGAAACATTTTTCTCACCTAGCCACCTCTTGTATTCCTTAAACAATGTTTCGAGTTTTACCTCGGTGCGGGTTTTTATTACCAAATAGCAGTATAAAAGTATCTCAACGTTCGTTCGGATCACCCTGCCAGCTGTTTTCTCTTTGTTCCAGAAGTTGATCTGATCTTCGTCCTCTTCAAACATCGGCAACCAATAGGCATTGTAAAGGTCCTGAAGTTCTTCTTCTCGGAATATATGATTTTTGAGAAGCTCAGCTGTTGTAAGCTTAACGCCTAATGAGTTAATCGTGTCGAAAATTACTTGCTCATCATCTTCTGCAGAAAGTAACATACTAACAACCGGAACTCTATTTAGTACGACCTGCCTGAGTAAATCCATTTTGGGATCGTCCAAATCCTCCAACTTATTCTTAAAGAACTCAAACGCAAGATTCATTAAGTGATCAGGGTTTTCCAGACCGATTAACCCTTCTTGATTAATTATTGCATTGAAATATCCTGCGTCAATTCTACTATGCACAATACGGAGATGTTTATGACCCCGAGCATCGCCGAAGGACAGAAGTTCATTCAATATCTGACCCAAGTGCGTTAGTTCGCCGGTACTCGAAACAGCCATTGCTTTCAGCAACAGTGCTATAGTTGTGAGTCGCTGTTGGCCATCAATAACGTCGTATTTATTCTCACCCAATTGTTCAGCTGGTCTTTGTTTCGTGATCAACGTGCCAATAAAATGTTCTGTTTTGCTTTGGGGATCCTCGCCAGCATCTTCGTAGATGTTCCATATGCTATCCCAAAGTGCTTCCCAGTTTTCTTCCTTCCAAACGTATGAACGTTGATAAAATGGCACAACGTATTGAACCTGGCCGCTAAAAAAAGCTCCTAACTTTTCTTTGTTCGCATTAATCATATCAAGCTTCCACCCTTCAATGGGGAGATTCGTACGTAACAGCCGTTTGGCAAAGGAAGTTCATTCTAACAGTTCAACTATGCTATCAAGTTAGCTCAAAGCAACTTGAGTTTCAATAGAACGGCGGACCCCATTGACGCGCTGAAAAAAAGTTTCGATATTCCTTCTACACAAAACAGGAGATTGCAATGCGCATGGGTCAAGGCGGTCACATTTATGAATGGATCGACAACTGGGCGAGGATCCCCGATACCGAAAGCGGCAGGTCAAACGGCCGCACGCATGGAGTCGTGGTCACAGAAGCAGGGAATGTTATCGTCTTCCATCAGGCAAATCCTGCGGTGCTTGTGTTTGGTCCCGACGCAAAACTTCTTCACGCTTGGGGAGATCGTTTTGGCGGAGCGCACGGCATGACGCTCGTGAAAGAGAATGGCACCGAGTATCTCTGGCTCACCGACCAATATTCAGGCGAAGTGGTAAAGACAACGCTCGGTGGAGAAACAGTTTTGAATCTTGATCGTGCTTCTCATCCCACATACAACAAAAGCAAGTACGCGCCGACGTGGGTTGCTGTCCACGAAGAACGTTTCGGCGGCAATAGTGATGTCTGGGTTACGGATGGGTATGGCAGCCACTACATTCATCGTTACAACAAAACAGGAGAGTATCTTGACAGCATCAACGGGAGTGAAGGAGAGGCGGGGCCGTTCGAATGTCCGCATGGCATTTGGATAGACTACCGAAAAACGGAACCGGAGTTATTTATTGCCGATCGGGGGAACCGCAGGTTTCAGGTGTATGATCTTCATGGGAAATTCAAACGCGTATTCGGAACGGATATTTTTACAAGCCCGTGCGGATGTGTAACGCATGGCGGTAAGTTGTTTGTTCCTGAACTCAATGCAAGACTCGCTGTTCTCGATGAGAATGATCGTTTGATTTGTTATCTTGGTGAAAACGAAATGGTGTGTTCTCATCCTGATTGGCCAAATGTTCCGGCCAAACTCATCGCCGCGGGCAAGTTCAACAGTCCTCACGGAATGGCAGCGGACAAGAAAGGCAATCTGTATGTAGTGGAGTGGATTGTGGGAGGAAGAATTACAAAGCTGGAGAAATGTTGATACTTATTAAATCAATAGTCCCCTCTGAGTGAAAGCGTGTGTGCGAGGGAGAGGGGATTTAGGGATGTGCAAAATTAACGACACACCCCTAACCCCTCTCGCCAACGCTTCAGCCCGCGCACAGAGGGGAATATTTGGGTGGCTTGTTTTTGCGTAACATCAGTTACTCAAACCTCTCTGAACAAGGCGAAAATTTCTTCTGCGGTTGCTGTTCCCGTCTGACGTAATTTTTGTACCGTAACGGCGGCGGCGAGGTTCCCAACTTCTGCCGCCTCTTGTACCGTCGCTTCCGCAGCCAACGAACATGCAATTGCCGCAACCGTCGTATCGCCCGCACCGACGGGATCTATCTCGCCCGCCAAGTGTACCGCTGGAATATCGTGCACTGAAGGACCATCACACGCCAGAATACCTTTCTCTCCGCGCGTAACAAAGACAGGATGATGCGTTGCCGAAGCAATTTCTGTTATACGAGTGTGCAACGATGCGTCAGGATTCTCCACGAGCG
>JANNUB010000296.1:0-2137 GCA_031394795.1 Ignavibacteriota bacterium
AAGAATGGGCAAGTAACAATAGGTTCCGCGCATATTCAGCCCCACGTGACCTCTGGGAATAGCTTTCGGACTTGATTGTGCCCGACCAGTTTCCCGAATGCGCCATAGCCTGTCTTCTCACGGCGCAACCGGCCGGCAACTATCGCAGGACTGATATGCAGTTTGTCCGACAGTGCGTGAATCGTTTCAAACGAAGGTCGCAGGAAAGCTTCGCTGCGTTTCCAAAGCGATCTCGGAATGAATGTTTCTCTGGCAAGACGATTTGCCTCGGCTTCTTTCGAGTCGTCGTCATTTCCGTCTTCGATACTCTCATCGGTAATTGCGATGTCATTTTCAGGCAGGTGCTTGCCTGCATGCACTATCTCGTGAAGGAGCGTAAACCAAAAGTTATCCAACCGATCCTGCCGAATCGTCAGTCCAATTACTGGTGCGCCCTCTTGATTGAGCATGGCAGCACCATCGAGCTTCGTTTGCGGCAAAGCAGGCAAGATGACCAACGCAATACCTTTTTCAGCAAGAAATTCCTGCGCAAACCGTGGTCCCTTTTCTCTCCAGCTAAGATGCGCCACATAAGCGAGGAAATCTTCATCAATCGTCCCTGGCCGCCAAATCCCGCGTTCCCGACGGGAGGCGTTGGCGAGCTCACGTACCCGTCCAACCCATATCTTCAGATTGGTCTTGTTGGTCGCCGGTGTCGCACCGTATGTAATCGTGCGCTTCAGATACAAGGGGCCATGCTTTGGCTTCAGGTACCGCTGAACGATGACACTCGTAGTAAGGCGCTTCGCCTCGTGATCCGGGAACAATCCGGACTTGACCAAATGGGGCAATGAAATTTGGCTCTCGTACGATTCTTCGTCCTCATATTCCTGTGTCTTCGGCTCATGAATGAGCAGACTTGGTGATATGCCAAGCCGCTCGCTGAGTGCGCGCACCATCGGCAGCGTCAGAGATCGCTTTTGCGAAAGAATCTCAGAGACCCGATTTTTCCCACCAAGGATCGGAGCGAGATCCTTTTGTTTTAACCCTTTTTCCTCCATACGAAATCGAATGGCTTCGACTGGGGTCGGGCGGGCGAATTTGAAACGTTCGTCTTCGTAGTCCGCCACAAGTTTCGCCAGAAGTTCAAGGCGATCACCATCCGGCGTACCCGGTGCGGGATCCTCGGTAGCAAGCCGCTCCACCTCGACCAGATAAGCCTTGTACTGATCTTCCGTCTTGACGATTTTCGGTTCCATCATTTCTTGCGCTTCTTCGACTTTGAGTATTCTGCATGGGTGGAGATTCTTAGAATCACCACTGTCTTAGTTTTGTAGGCAACAAGCACTTCGAGCCTGTATCGATTGCCTTTCACGTTAAAAACGACCACGTTGTCCGCCAAAAAACTCGCCGATGCGTAAGAGTTCTTGATGTCCTGTGGCGTTTTCCACTCAGCCAATTTGGTATCGGCAATCCAGTTGTCGATCCAGGATTTGGCATCAGTGTGCTCGCCAGTAAACTCTTCGAGCTTGTCTCGCCCCGTTATCTGCATTGGTGTTCTTCTTACCCTTCACGGCGCCAATGCTAGCACAGAAGTTCCCAGTTGTGGGAACTTTCATTAGTTCCCGTTTGTAGACACTTAAGCTAGACAAGTGATCTCCATGTCTCGGTCCGAGGTAGATGAAGCAGCGACGCTGCGACAACTTCAAGCGCTTTCTGGACAAGGAGTCCTATCCGAGTCAAAGTTCAAGGCGAAAAATGCGACATATTCTTGCGAGATTGGAGCGAGTGCATATCCTTCGGCTGCCGACGAATCGACAATCTGCAACGCTGTAAGCGACGCCCCGCGAATAGCCCACAATCTGCAAGTTAATTGCATTTACATAGGTAGTTACAACACAATACATACACAATGCGGCTCGCCTCATGGAACGTCAATTCGCTCAATGTGCGCCTGCCTCATCTCCTCGATTGGCTGGCAGCGCAAACCCCGGAGATCGTCTGCCTGCAGGAAATCAAGCTCGTGGACGCCAAGTTCCCGCTCATGGAGATCGAGGCCGCGGGGTACCACTGCGCCTGGTCCGGGCAAAAGACTTATAACGGCGTCGCGATTCTGTCCCGGGCGGCGCTCGCCGAGGTCGCAACCGGGATGCCTGCC
>JANNUB010000320.1:0-2087 GCA_031394795.1 Ignavibacteriota bacterium
ACCTTCAGCAACTCTTCGAATTGAGTCATGCTCGGCTAATTCAGGATAAAGTGTTTTTCTCGCTTTTTTCAGTTCCTCTGCGAACACAACCCAATCTTGAAGGCGTTGAAGTCGTTGATCGATCGTGAGTCTCAGTGATGACTCCAACAGCGTTATATCGATTCCGTATTCCTTTGCCCGTTCAATCGCTGATTTTTCGCGTTCACTCATAACGGCTTCAATTTATGAATTCTGCGCTGCACAAGCAATGTTGCGAGGCATTGGTCGTTTCAGTATCCGCGGCAAGTATTAGAAGATTCGATACTTCAATCCAAAGGTCAAGAATAATGAAGATTCGGATTGGCTGCTTTCTGAGTCAGAAAATGCGTTGAAACGATACCAATCTTGATTTCGATAGCCTCCATTGATATTCAAAGCAACATGATCTTCAATGAAGTAGTTCGAATCGAGAACGAGCATGCGATCAATTTGGCGGTAGGTTCCAGACCAAACAAAACGTGGGGAGGCGGAATATGCATTATAGCTCCATTCCAGTGTCGCTTCAATTCGCTCACCCACTTCATACGATATCGACGCAGCACCATGAATATCACTTCTCCTTGGTTCTCCGTTCAGAGGAATTCTCACCAGTCCGATTGTATGGAAGTGCGTGTTGAGCGATATGCTGTATCCGTACTCAACAAGCGAAACTGCATGATCGAACGCCGACTTGGAGTAGTCAGAATATGAGCCTGTGTATTCGTACTGCGACGAGGAATGTTCCACACCCACTTGACCTCTCCATCCAAATATTCTCGGCAGCACTCGTTCACTCAGGATCTCTTCGCTGCGGACAACATCATACGGCACAACGTGACCGTGACTCAACACTCCAACCGAATCAAGAATGGCAAAAATATCCTTGAAAAAATATTTAGTGAATCGCTCATGGTTGGCCGTGTATTCCGAGTTACGAGCAAACACGTCGACAATTTCCATAACTTCATTCCGATCGAGATCCCGCGAGAGAGCTCCATCCTCCTGAAGTTTCTCAAGAAGCCTCAACACTCGAAATACAACCTGTCCATCTCTCACCTTTCCGACACCTATCCCCGCTCCTGCCGTCACGACGTACTCCCGGCTCCGGGAGGTGTAAGGGAGGCCGGACCTTGGCTCTTCTTCGTTGTCCGAGAACGAGTAACGAGCCAATCCGTCAAATCTGCCAAATGTGTAAAACTGGTCGGGGATGAGGTAATACGAGAAGGCCCAGTTTGGCGAAAAAGAAAATGATTCCGACGAAGAATGGCTTCGCGAACTTGTAAGGTCCGGGTCTCTACGAGTTGATTCCCGCGAGTTGTAAGAGTAGCCTCCCGAGGTTCCGACTCGTAACTCGTTCGAAAAATCGTCATTAAACTCCAACAAGTAATAACGCATGTCTCCGTTCAAGAACGCATAACCGGACTTGCTGTCGTAACTTGAGAGACTTTGAGTCACCGCATAGCGATCCTGCGATGAATAAGTATTCCTCGAAATGGATCCATTCAGATTCAGAAACATGTTCGTGGATTTCGACTGGGGAATTCTGAAATCGTTGATGCTGACTTGTGCCTGTAGGAAACAGACGCTGGTGGATACGGATACAAGAACAAAGCTTATTCTTTTCAGAAGAACCTTGATGCCATTCAGCAGATCGCTCCTTCCAGTCATTTTATCGCTCTCATCACAGCATTATGCAACATTGGCCTCACGTCGAATATCCTGGTATTCTCACGTTTAGGATGGACTCTATTTGTCAGTAAAACAATAACAATTCCTTTTTCCGGATCCGCCACAACGGATGTCCCTGTGAACCCAGTGTGCAGAAATGTCTTCATCGAAGTCAGCGTGCCGGAGAAGGAACGGTCCGACGATTTCATGTCCCACCCGATGCCGCGGCTGCTTTTCTGCGATTGACGGGTTGTAAACTGCTTGACGGTTTCTTCTTTGATGTAACGCTTTCCACCATATGTTCCGCCATTCAGCAACATTTGCATCATGATTGCGAGGTCCGAGGTTGTCGAGAACAAGCCCGCGTGGCCCGACACACCCCCCAGCACAGCCGCATTCTC
>JANNUB010000322.1:0-8950 GCA_031394795.1 Ignavibacteriota bacterium
CTGCCGACGAGATTCACATAGTTCGTGAAGCTCAGCCCACCATCACCCTGTAGGCTTTGCACGAAGGTTGCGCTGAGAGGGTAAAGGACGTAGCCGACGTAAACGAACGCGAGGAGGAGTATCGGCAGGAGCGTTTTCCACGTGAGGTTCTTCATGGCTCGGCTGTCGAGGGGAGTAAAATGCATCGCGACCAATCGAAGCTGACACCCACCGTGTCGCGTATTTGCAGTTGTTTCGTCAGCGCGGAGCTGACGATCGTCGAACGAATCAGAGCGCCGCTGCACTCGACGACAAAATTTGTCACAAACCCAAGATACTCCTTGTGGAGAATCTTCGCCTCATACTCTCCTTTCTGGACGGGCCATGAAAGAACAATTGCTTCGGGTTTTGCAATCACCGCAGTCGCTCCGCCGGCATACCCTCCAAGAATGGCCGGCGGGATCGCAATGGTGAACGATCCGACCTGGAGCTTACGCTCCTCGACATTCAGCACACCTTCCAGCACGTTTGCGCCTCCGAGGAACTCCGCAACGAACGGCGTCGCCGGATGCTCATACATTTCGGACGGCGAGGCGACTTGCTCGACCCTTCCGGCGCGCATCACGGCAATTCGATCGGACAAACTCATCGCTTCGCTCTGATCGTGAGTCACATAGATCGTCGTGATACCGATGTTGTGTTGAAGCGTCCGGATTTCTTCGCGCGTTTTCAGACGCAGCGCCACGTCGAGATTGCTGAGAGGCTCGTCCATCAACAACACCGCTGGCTCGACGACCAGCGCGCGGGCAACCGCGACGCGCTGCTGCTCGCCTCCACTCAACTGAGGAACGGGCGTGTTGACTTTGTGCGTAAGATGGACTGCGTCCAATATCTTCTCGACGCGCCTTCGAATCTCCGCTTTCGGAAGCTTCTTCGTCTCAAGACCGAACGCAACATTTTCCTGCACCGTCATATGCGGAAACAGCGCGTAGTTCTGAAACACCATTCCAACACCCCGCTCCTGCGGTGATCGGTCTGTCACCTCCTCTCCATGGATGAAGATGTTTCCCGTCGTCGGACGCTCGAATCCCGCGATCATTCGCAGCAGCGTGGTTTTACCGCAGCCGCTCGGACCGAGAATGGAAAAGAACTCCCCGGACGAAATCTCAAGACTTACGTCTCGAACAGCGTTAGTGTTCTTAAATTGCTTATTGATATTAAGGAGAGTTACGAGAGACAAGGGGGTTCGAGTTTATAGAGTTTGTAGAGTTTGTAGAGCCTGTAGAGCCTGTAGAGTCTGTAGAGTCTGTAGAGTTGATAGTGTGCGAGTTGATGGAGTTTTGGAATTAGCAAAGTGCAGTTAGTATGAGTCCAACTCTATCTAACTCTATGAACTCTACAAACTCCATAAACTCTACAAACCCGCTTTTCCTTTACCTTTCACTTCCTCATCCCATCGCTTCATCCACTGCTTTTCATTCGCTTCGAGATTCGCCCAATCAATATTCATCGGCACGATCGCGAGGGATCGGATCCACTCGGGGAGTTCGTCCTTAGTAATGTCATTGCGTGTCGGGATGCGAACGAACTCCTTCGCTTGCTGAATCATCGCTTCCTTCGAGGTCACAAACTCATAGAACTTTTCCGCATCGGGGCGGTTCTTTGTTCCGCGTACAATCGCGATACAGTCCGTGATCATCGGCGTTCCGCTCGCCGGGATGACGTAACCGAAAGGATAGTTGTTGAGCTTTGCTTGAAGAACGACATCCGGAAGATTCCAGAGAGAGACAAGACCTTCCTCTCGTGCGATCTTCAAATAGAGCTGCACAGGATCCGCCGCGTAGGTTTTTGTGTTCGCATCGAGCCGCCGAAGCCAATCGAAGCCCGCGTTGGAGTTTCCCGTTCGCTGGGCTTCGCGCTGGATGAGTGCAGAAAAAATTATCCGCATTGTTCCCGACGCAAGAGGAGAACGGATGATAATCTTGTCCCGCCATCGCGCATCGAGCAGATCATCCCAATCCTTGGGAGCGTCGGCTTTGCCCACCCGCCGATTATTGTACATGATAACTTCGGGAGTCGCGAACGTGCCGAACCAGAAATTGTCTGCGCTCTTGTATTCCTTTTGCGCCGCCTCCGCCCATGACGGAACAAACTGCTCTAGCAAACTCTCCGCTTCCGCTTTCGCGAACGTCGTCAGCGGAGCTCCCCACCAAATATCTGCCTGCGGATTTTCTCTTTCCGTACGAATGCGGTCGTACGCGTCTTGCGAGCCCATGTCGAGCCACTGTACGTCAACATCCGCATGCTTCGCCTCGAATTGCTTCTCGAACGCTGCAAGCATTTCTTTTCCATGCGGCGAATAGACGACGACCGGACGCTTGGAGGGGAGAGATGAGCAGCCGACAAAGACGATGCTCGTCAGTGAGATGAGAACGGATGCAAATCTGTTCACAGTGTTTCGCGTGCGGGGTTCAAGGTTTAGGGTTCCGATTGTTGCGATGATTCGGATAGCAAATCATGTTGATGAAGTTTCGCCACGCGCCCGCGTTGTATTCTTTCAGTTGGCGATACCAAACATACGACGTGTAGATGTATGAGCCACTTCCGTAGCTCGCTACCAGGTATCCGGTCGGGAGGGGAACCTCGTCCGGGTCGCTCGACGAGAGCAATTGCGTGTATTGCGGCGAGACGTTGTCAGGGAAATAGACGCCGCGTTCCTGTTTCCAATCGTCCCAATCTGCATCAGTGATCGTATTTGGGGTGTTGAAGAGCGGATGATCCGGCTGCAGAACTTTTACCGGCGCTTCTTCAACACTTACGCGTTTGCGCGTTACGCTGAACGGGTATGGCGCGTACTCCGGCTTCCAATCTTGATCCTTCTGGTACATCACCACGAGATTGCCGCCGCGCTTCACATACTCCAACAGCTTCTGATTGTTTCTCTTTAAGTCCTCGCGAACAAGGTACGCGCGAATGTCCACGACGATGGTGTTGAACTGCGACAGATCGTTTTCCAAATCTTTTCCGTCGAGTGATTTGTACTTCATGTCGAGTTGTTCCGCCGCGGCTTCGAGCGTGTTGTCGTAACTCTTGATGATGCCGAGCTGGATGGTAGTGTCGGCGGCGACGTCAAATACTTTGAACGTCACTTCCTCAACCGCGTCTCCATTCTTGAACCGAATCACATAATCTCCAGGTCGGGCATTCGATTGCGGAGAGACTGTCAAGACGCCATGCACCCAGAATCCGCCCCCTTCAGTTGTTATTGCAATCTCTTGTTTTTTTTGATCGAAGAATGATTTCTGTCCGTTGTTGTCGAATTCACATTTCAGTTCTTTCGGCAGGGAAACAGAAATTTTTACCGAGAGACTATCGCGTCGATACGCCCCGCCGAAGACCGTCAAACGAACCGGCGATTTTTTCTTGCCGGACCACCAAGCGACTTTCGGCGTTACAAAAAAATGAAACGGCTCGCCGACGTTGAGAGGCGAGAGAGGCAACGAATACGAAACCGAGTGCCCATTCAGATAGTAACGGACATGTCCGATCACTTCTTGTTCAAATTCGATGGGGCTATAGTTTGCAGATTCCGCGGGTTGGGTAAGCTGTGGATTTCGACCAACCGTCAGCGCAAACTCCTGAGTATTGACCCGCTTCGCGGGATCGAACGAACTCGATGACTGTCGTACAGTCCAGCCCTTCGGCAGATCAAAAGTCCATCGGGATTCGGCGTCGGTGCGGATCGAGGCGCTCACGCGTGTTGTTTGGTTCGGCGTGAGGTAAGAGTCTGTCGTCACAAGGGTAGTCTTCCCGTCGCAACAAAGATATTTGTAGAACAGCAGCTGTTCGATTTCGTTTTGCCATTGCGCAAGAGTACGCTGCGCGAGCGAATTCCTGACGAGACTTTTTTGCGCCTCGATTTTGTAAAGGAGAATTGACGCGTCCGCCGCCAACGAATCGTTTTTCTCGTGGAGAACCGACAACCCTTGCTTTATGCTGCGGAGTGAACCAAGTGATTCATCGCGCCACAGATTTATGCCGCCGAAGAACGTCGTCGTATCCCGTTCGTACATGCTGTTCGATCGCATGAGCCTGTACATGCTCAAGCCGCGCGTGAACCGTCGCAAGTCTGCGCGATCCATGCCCTGCGTCTTGTGCATCGCGAGCGCATCGGCGGCAATGTCGAGATAGGATTTCTCGCGAACCGCATTCGTGTCGCCAATCGGGTTGACCACGTCGGCGGTTTGATTCGTGCGTCCGAAATTTCGGAAGAACAATTTGCGCGGCTGCCAAGGAGCAACGCCTTTCAGCTTGAGTTGTTCGGGAAACATCGTTGAGTCCGCAGCCGCATCGAACGCGGCGACGGAGGAAATCGCGACAACCTGATGATGCCCGTGCCCCTCGACCGTACTGTGATTCGTGAAGATGACGTCGGGTTTGTACTTTCGGATTGCGAACACGAGCCGGCGAAGCACTTCCTGCTGCCCGCCCCATTTCTTGAATGTTTCCGTCGCGGTTTTTGAATAACCAAAATCCATGAACTTGAGAAAGTGAACCTCCGCTCCGAGAAGTTTTCCCGCGTCGAGCGTTTCGTTCGTTCTCAGCACGCCAAGCTCTTCGTAGAGTTCCGGGCCGGTTTCGTTCTGCCCCCCTTCGCCGCGTGTAAACAGAATCGAATAGGTCTTTACTCCGTACTTCATCCGATAATACGCAAGCGTCGCACCATCCTCATCGTCGGGATGCGCCGAGATGTTCATGAGAACGCCGTCGTTCGTGAGATCGAGAAAGGCTTGATGAGTTTCGATGAAGGGAAGGCTGCTCGCCGGCGTGTTCGCTTGCGGCGTGACCGCTTGCGGCGAGGCCGCTTGTGCGAAAACAACGCCGGCAAGAAATATGTTAGCGAGCAAGTTGAGGAAGAACAGCCTGAAGTTCATGAAGCGAGATAACTCCTTCGCGAGTAAGTTTCGGCGGCGATACTGCAGCCGAGACGACGGTTGACGGTTTGCTTTCGGGGAGAGTTCCCGCATCAATAAATAAGTCAATTCCCACATTCAATGTTGTCCGAATTTCTGCAATCGTTCTTTGCATCGGCTCGCCGGAAATATTCGCGCTTGTTGATGTGAGAGGACAATCGCACCGGCGAAGCAACTCAAGGCAAAATGTATTTGATGGAATGCGTACGCCGATTGTTTCCGAGCCTTGCGTCAGTTCAAGCGGAAGGCCCGGCTTCGCTTTGAACACTATCGTAAGCGGACCGGGCCAGAATTTTTCCATTAACTGTATTGCCGGCGGCGGAATTTCCGCTACAAGCTCGCCCAGCTGTTCCACTGAATGAACGATGACGAGAATCGGCTTGTTGTCTTGGCGCTTCTTCGCAGCGAGAACTTTTCCAACTGCCTTCTCATCCAACGCGTCCGCGCCAACGCCGTAGAGCGTTTCTGTCGGATACACAATCACGCCGCCGGAGGTAATGACGCGTGCCGCCTCCTCAAGAACCCATGGCTCAGGCGCTTCCGCATTCACAGCAAGCGTGCGACTCACGCCTGCGTGCCGAAACGCTGCACTTCGGTCGACGACTCGACTCGTCGAGCGTGCAGGCACGCCGGCTCAAGGCTCAGTCTATCCGCAATCGCGTGAACCTTCAGAAGCACGTCACTCGTCTGGATGCGCTTCATACAATCGAAGGTCTTGATCGGGCAAGTATTGCCTCCATGAATGCCACAAGGACGACACGTCAGACCTTGGGTCTCGACGACCACATCATGTTCACCCACAGGCGCAAACCCGAACGCGGGAACCGTCGCACCGAAGATCGCGACGACAGGAGTCCGCATCGCGACCGCTAAGTGCATCGGCGCGCTGTCGTTGCTGACGAGAATTCTTGCCCGCCGGATCAGCTCGGCAGATTGCAGCAACGTGAGCTTCCCGATTGCATTGATGATCTTTTCACCCGACACAGCACGTTCAATTCTTTTGCCAAGCGCAACATCCTCTCTCCCTCCAACCAAAGCAACGGCGAACCCGTCATGCGTCAGTGATCGCGCAAGCTCCACAAAACGATCTTCCAGCCAACGCTTGGTCGCCCACACCGAGCCGGGCGCGAGGACAACGAGGCTCTCGCCACCGGACCAATCGAGGAATTCATCAACCACACCGGCATCATGCGCCGATGGATACAACCGGGGGAGTTCCATTGCCGTATCTTCGTAACCAAGCGAATGGAGCAGACACAAATTGCGGACGATTTCATGACGCTTCGCATCGTACTTCACCCTGTCGGTAAGAAACCAGCGTCCCGCGCTCGTGTCGAAACCGATGCGCCGTGGAATTCCGGCAAGGCAGCATATCGCCGCGCTGCGCAGCGAGCGATGCGGGATCAACGCGGCATCGTATTTTGTTTTCCGCAAACGCCGCACCAGCTTTGCCGCAGCAACGATCCCCTTATCCTTTCCCTTCTTGTCATACACAATTATGTGATTGAGCGCCTGATGGTTTGCAAGCACCTGGGCACCGGACGGAACGGCAACGAAATCAATCAGAACGTCCGGCAAGAGCGTATGGAGCACTTGCACCAACGGCAGAGTCAAAATCACATCCCCCGTGAACGCTGTTTGAAAAACAAGAATACGTCCGGGAGATTGCATCACGCTTCCTCCTCCATAGGTTGATGTTGTTCGAAATACTCGGTGTGCTTCCAGCGTTTATGCATCCAGAGCCAGTGATCGGGATGCATGCGAATCCATCGCTCGAGAATTGCGGTATGTCGCTTTGTAAGTTCGATGATATTCTCTTCGTTGTCGGGGGCATCGAGTCCAGAGCGGTCAACTTCTTCCAGTGCCATGGTGTACGTTCCATTGCTTTGGCGAACCAGAAATCCCATCACGATCGGAGCGCCGGTCTTCAAACTAAACGCAGCGGCCCCGCGATGCGTTGCCGCTGGTCGCCCGAAGAAATCTACAAACACCGCTTCCTTCGGTCCACTTTGATCGCCAAGAATCAGTACGACAAAATTTTCCGCAAGCGCCTTCAAAACTTTCCGCGACGAAGGTCCCATCGGAATGGTAAAATTTCCGAACCGCGAGCGCATCGCGTCAATCGCGGCATCAACCCGTTGGTTTCTTTGTCGCTGAGCGATCATGCCGAACGGAACTCCGAGATTCAATCGCACGCTGCTTGGAAGCAACTCCCACGATCCGAAATGCGCGGAAAGAAAGAGCACCCCCTTTTGTTGCGACCGTGCCCGCGCCATCATTTCGGGATTGATCACCTGCACCACTCTCGTGAGCATCTCAGCGTTTTGGTGACGCGCCCAGAGCGATTCGAGAAGAGCGATGCTGTAGTTCTTGAATGCGCCACGCGCAATTGCAAGGATCTCTTCGTCACTTTTTTCCGGGAGCGCGTTGCGCAAGTTCTCGAGCGTTATTGCTTTTCGAAAACTCGTCAGCGTGAACACCGCGTTGCCGAGGAATGCACCAACTCTACCTGCTGAACGAAATGAAATAAATCGAGCAATTCGACTTATGAGAGTGAAGAAGAAGTATTCTAACGCTTCGCCCATTGCGCCGAAGGCATCCCTTTTGGACACGAGGTGTATTCACAAATAAACCTACGAAATTGCGTTTCAAGTTACAACGTGGATACGCCTCCAGAAATAAAAAAAGCCGTCTCGGACGAGACGGCACAAATCATTCGTGCGACACCTCAATTCGTCTGCGCGTACCGCTGCCAGTTTGAATCGTGCAGCTCGTTGCGATGCGTCGAGTGGACAAGCTCGTAGTCGCCTCCCTGCTGCCGCATCACGAACACGAAGATGACTCCTCCCTGAATTTGATTGAACGACCAAACCTCGTACGGTCTCGTTCCCGATTCGTTAGGATGGCGTTCAATGTCGTCCGGGGGTCCGTACATGATATGAACTCTGCCGCCGTCGGTCTTGTATCCCTCTTGTCCGAGAACGTTGAACTGAGTGTTCGCCGCTGCAACGCGCTTCATGTATGTATCGCGCAAACCGTCAGCGCGCTTCGACCAGAACTCGTGAAGGAATCTTCGCTTCGCCTCCACGCCTTTCAAGCTTTCGTATTGGTCTTTCTCGTTTTCATTCGCCTCCCATTTGCTCCATTTGAAGTCGCGATCAAGCTCGACTTCTTCCATCGTTGCGAAGACGTTCAGCGACAATGCCGGACTGAGATGCACCAACGACGAGTCAATCCCCAGTACCGAGTTGTACACGAAGAACTTCTTCCCGCTGGACGTTATCGGTTTTTGCGCCGAATCGAGAAGCGAGAGCACGACCGTGTATACGCCGCTGCGAAGCTTTGCCACATCAATCTGATCCACGAGCACGGCAGATTCACCGGTACGCTTGCGAGGCTTTTCACGCGAGATCACTTCTTTGCCGATCGCATTGTACACTGCCGTCCTCAGCGTGTAGTCACTCTTATCTTCTCCGAGAAGGAGATTGTACGCTTCGGCATAGACGTAGCAACTCTGCGTCTCGCCGAAGGTTCCCTCAGGGTTTGGTACGACGTCGAGTGTGTTTTTGTAAAATGGAGATCCCTGTTTTCCCTTGTGAACTTTGGATGCGATCTCTACATCGCTCAATACCATCCTCTGTTCATTGGGAAGCTTTATGGGCAGGTCTCTCGTCACACTGTCGACGCGCGACGCATTGTGGACGTCCCTAGCTATCACTTTGAGTGTGTATTTTCCTTCCGGTAGCATGAGCTTCGACATGTGGATCAGGCTCGATCTCCCGATGGAATCGGAGAGCGTGTGCTCAACGCGCATCCGGTCGGCAGCAATGATGGAGTCGTTCCGGACCGCAATCGTGGTCAGATCGATCGCGCCTTTCATTCCCGCGGCGCCTTGCACATACGTCAGCTGCCATTGAGGGAACGCGTAGTACACTTCGACGTACACGCCAATATCGTCGCCGCGAAAACGCGCGAGGTCAACGCCGATCTTGAGCTTG
>JANNUB010000418.1:0-10267 GCA_031394795.1 Ignavibacteriota bacterium
GTCCCTGGTGGGGCAGTAGAGTTGAGTATCAGGATCCGCTGCTGATATGCCGGATCGTCGAATTGCGGAATAGTGACACTGAACTGTCTTGAAACGGTGTCACTGCTGACGCCCCAACGATTTCGCGCACGGACGTAAAAACGGTGGGTTCCACTTTGAACCGGTTTGAGCATTGTGGCAGTCACAAGAGCAGAATCCGCTTCGCTCCAATCCGTCCAGCCGAACCGAGTACTATCAACTGCCCAGGAGTATGTTATCCCTTGCGTGTTGTTCCGATCTTCGGACGTAAACCTGAAACGCAGCCCGCGAAAACGATCATTGGGATAGCGAATGCAAGGTGAATTTGGCTGCGGAAAATTCACCGTGTCAATTTTGCAAAGTGTTCCGGGCGAGACTGCTGTCCAAAAATTCACCACGGCAGGGGTGGGATCCTCGCCATCGCTATTGTCAACCGCATTCACTTCGAACTTGTGAGAATTGCTATCGATAGGCGAGTTGAATATGAAAGTGCCTGTTGTAGGTGTCTGCAGGACGAGACGATCAATTCCCTGTAACGAATCGGTGGGGAGAGCCCCACTCTTATACGGAACTAAGAAAGAACGATTCGTCGCCAGTGAGTCTCCGATCGCCTTCGCGATTGCGCTATCGCTCAACGTGAGGGTTGCGAGGAAATCGTAAATCCTAAACAATGAAGCAGGCGTTCCGCGCACCGATACGACATTTTCCCAACCGGGCTTCGTGAGATTGAGAATCGTCGTCAAGGGGATTCCTCCAACTCGAACGCCGCGAACGAAGTCGGTCCATTTGTACTTGAAAGCAATAACATACCCATCTCCATCATCTCCAAGCCAAGAAAGCGATAGCTCCGGAAAGGTGTTCAGGTTGACATATCGCGCGATGGTGTCGTTGGCTGGAATGTTGGATAGTCGAGTCTCAGGAACGACATTTCCCTTCATCGGCTCGTTAGGATACTTGCACGTTACCAGCAGAAGCGAAACGGCAGCTGCAAAACCGATCAGAAGCAAACGGACAAAAAGCTTTGCGCTCATGGACACATCCTAAAAGGTTTGTATAGAGGAAAGATACAACTGCGGTGTGCCCAGAAAGTATTCGGAACGCCGCACAAGCGAAGAGTCGAGGTCCAGCATGATCGTCACTCTGGTCGTTTTCCCCTCGGTTACTACCACCCCAAGAGACTGACCAAGCCGGGGCAATTTCTTCAAAGTGCCAGGTTCCGGTTGGGGAGACACGATCCTCAAAACGTTCTGTTGACCCACTCCCGACACGACAACTTCTGGAGGAAAGAACAGTAGATTAATTTCTATACTGGAATACGTTGCCGGGGGCGCGTATGCCCTGCCGAGAATCCTCGATGAATCCCTGGCAAGGGTGTCCAAGGCGTTGATGATCTCGCCATCGAGATCGCGCCGAATCGCCTGCAAGTCGGGGAGTATGTCCAAGCGAGCATTTCCCGTTCGAGCTTCGAGAGATTTCATATTGAGCATCAGCGAGCTGCCCACACCAAACGGCATGAGGTTCGTCCTCGAGTTTTTTGTCTTTAGGCGAATCTCGAGAATACCAGGCTGAGGTGAAATGTATTCATATTGGCACGATAGGCTCAACAAGACAACGACACAAATACCTGCACAACTCAGACCTGCATGCCTACGAGAAGTCGTTTTCATAGAAGTGTTGTGTGTGACAATAATTTTTGACTAGTCACCAACTCCGATAAACCAATGACCAATTGGTTTATTATTGTCTGCGAATGAGTCGGTAAGAGATGGTGTGGCTAACAGCTATAAATGGTAGGACAATCTAAAAAACAAACCTCGCCTTGTCAACATGAAAGTAGTTTAACTGAAAGCAATGAAATGCGTCAAGGTTTTTGCTGAAGCTTATGTTCCCAGATTCTTAGCTGTTTCTCACAATCCTTCAAAGACGTACTTCCCGCGGAGTGTTTTCCCTTCACACTCGCCAATGCCGACATCAATTTGAAGACTTTTTCATGTAGAAAGGGGGAGAATTGGAGAAAATCATCGGGCGACAGTTCATGCAGCAAACACTTCCTCGCAACACATAGCGCAACGATCTGTCCGACAATCGCGTGCGCGTCTCTGAAAGGCACCCCTTTCTTCACTAGGTAATCTGCAATATCGGTAGCAAGCATGAGATCGCCGCGTAGCTCATTTTCAAATCTCTCGGCGTTGAAGGAAATGCGCTCCATCAATTCTGCAGCTATCTCCACCGACTGCTTCGTCGTATCCGCTGCATCAAAAAGATGACTCTTATCTTCCTGCATGTCGCGATTATACGCAAGCGGCAGAGCTTTCATCACCGTCAGGAGACCGATGAGGTTGCCATACACTCGCCCCGTCTTCCCTCGAATCAACTCCGCCATGTCGGGGTTTTTCTTTTGCGGCATGAGACTGCTCCCCGTCGCGAACGAATCATCAATCTGTGCAAAGCCGAACTCATGCGTCGCCCACAACACGATTTCTTCTGCGAGTCTGCTCAGATGCATCATCGTGATCGCGCACGCGCCGATGAACTCGATCTGCACATCGCGATCACTGACGGCATCAATACTATTGACGACGATGCCGTCGAACTGGAGCAGCTTCGCGGCGTAGTTTCGATCTATCGGAAGCGACGTCCCGGCAAAAGCCGCCGCGCCGAGCGGAGATTTGTTCACGCGCTTGAAACAGTCTTCGAGGCGTTCTCTATCACGCTCGAGCATCGAGATGTAGGCAATAAGATGATGCGCCAAGAGAATTGGTTGAGCTCGCTGAAGGTGAGTGTAGCCGGGGACGATCGTGGTCCTGTGCTTCTTGGCTTGCTTGAGAAGCGAACGTTGAAGCTTTCGTATTGCATCAATAGTGAGTTTGATTTCTTTTCGAAGATACAGCCGCTCATCGAGTGCAATCTGATCGTTCCGGCTTCGCGCAGTGTGGAGCCTCTTCCCTTTCTCGCCGATCTTCTTTACAAGCCGCTCTTCAATGAATGTATGAATATCTTCATCGCGCCAATTCGTCTTGAGCTTGCCGCTCGCGATCTCTTTTCTGATTTGCTGAAGCCCGCGAACAATTACCCTCGCATCCGCGGCAGGAATGATCTTCTGCTTTGCCAGCATTCGAACGTGCGCGATGCTTCCATCAATGTCCTCGTTGTACAGACGCTTGTCGAGTTCTATTGATGACGAAAACTTCAGCGCCCGCGGGTCAAGCGGTTTTTTGAACCTACTATTCCAGAGCGGCATGGATCTTTTTCTTCGCGTGACCCCCCATTGAACTGATCTGCCCGTTCCCTTTCAACTTCTGTTCAACTCTATTATATGTCTTCAACGGGAGTCCGTAGATTTTGATGAAGCCTTCCGACGCTTTGTGATCGAACTGATCTTCCGCAGTGTACGTGGCGAGCAATGGATCGTAGAGTGAATACTGCGAGTTGCGCGCAACAAGCCGAATCGTTCCTTTGTACAGCCGGACTTTGACAATACCCGTTACGCGTTCCTGTGTCTTGTCCACAAATGCCGCCAGCGCGTCTCTCAACGGTGAATGCCACAAACCGTTGTAGATAAGATTTGCATATTCATGCGCAACGATGGCTTTGTAATGCGCAACTGCTTTATCGAGCGTGAGTCGTTCAAGTTCCTTGTGTGCAAAATGAAGAATCATCGCGCCGGGCGCTTCGTACACTTCTCGTGACTTGATTCCAATCAAACGGTTCTCTACCAAATCAATCCGCCCAATTGCATGGCGAGCGCCAAGGCGATTGAGATGCTCGACGAGTAAAACTGAATCATACGCTTCACCGTCAATGCTCGTCGGAATTCCCATTTCAAATCCCATCGTCACTTCTTCCGCATCATCCGGCGCAAGTTCAGGCGAGGCAGTTGATTGAAACGCATCCGACGGCGGCTCGACCATGGGGTCCTCCAAGACGCCGCACTCGATGCTCGTTCCCCACAAATTTTCATCAATCGAGTACGGACTCTTCACCGTCGCCGAAACAGGAATGCCATGTTTCGCCGCGTACTCGATTTCCTCTTCGCGCGATTTGAATTCCCATTCGCGGAGCGGCGCCAGCACTTTGATCTCCGGCGCAAGCGCGCCAATCGAAACTTCGAAACGCACCTGATCGTTTCCTTTTCCCGTACAGCCGTGCGCGATCATGGTGGCGCTTTCTTTGCGCGCGACTTCAACCATAGTCTTCGCAAGCAGCGGTCTCCCCAACGACGTCGCCATCGGGTACGCCTCCTCATACATTGCACCCGCCTTAAGTGCTGGAAATGCAAAGTCTTTCAGGAACTCTTCCCGCAAATCAATCTTGTACACTTTCGACGCGCCGGCTTTGTACGCCTTCTCCTCGAGCATGGCACTCTCTTTTGTCTGTCCAAGATTCCCCGTGCATGTGATGATCTCCGCATCGTGATGTTGCTTCAGCCAATGCACCATCACCGACGTGTCCAGTCCGCCCGAATAGGCGACGACGATTTTTTCTTTTGCCATCTGTTACAATCCTAAATGATGTGAAATGTGACTTATTGTTTTTTTGATTCGCTTCGCTGATGTCGGGGCGACAAGTATCGTATCGTCGCCTGCAATCGTACCGAGGATCTCTTCGTCCTTCTTACTGTCGAGAAGAAATGCAACTCCCTGCGCTCTTCCCGGAAACGTCCGAATGATAATCAGACTTTCGTTCGATACAATTGAGATGACCTCCTCTGCGGTGAAGCCGCTCAGCGCCGGTCTCGGCTCATCCGTGCGCAGCTCGTAGCGGTAGCCCTCTTCCGTCGGCAAGCGAATAATCCCAAGCTCGACGAGATCGCGTGAGAGCGTCGCCTGCGTAACGACGATCTTCTTCCGGTTCAGTTCCTTCGCCAATTGCGTCTGATTCGAAATATCTTTCTCCGCAATCAGCGACTTGATGACCGCGTGCCGGTGGGTGATATCTTCGAACCGTTTGCTCATGTATTATTACACATGATTGTGCATAATTATTTGTAGAGAATATACAGGATTGATTGCTCAAATCCAACGCGTTTATGAAAACGAAGTTGTGGTGTTGGGGGCTGCAGACGGACTTCATCGTCCAACCGTTCTACCGTGCCGCGAAGCGAAACGGTGTACCTCGTGGCAAGTGCAGCCGCCGCCCCGCACATGTCATCCGTTTCCATTCTCAAATTTTCTGCCGATATTGAATCACAATAATTCAACGAGCGAAGCAGAACAATGGCAAATCTTGAACACTTGAAAATTCTTGCCAAGGGCGTCTTTGAATGGAATTTGTGGCGAGAACTGAATCCGCAAATTAGCCCTGATCTATCGAATGTTGACTTCTCTTCCATGAATCTAGAAGGAGTAAACTTTACTAGCTCGATTATTACCGGTTCAAAATTTGAAAGAGCGAATCTCCGCAAAGCTCGACTTTCAAAATCAAAGCTCATGTACACACAGTTTAGAGAAGCTATTCTTGCAGAGGCGCATCTCGATTTTGCGGATTTGACCAAAGCGTATATGCTAGACGCAAGACTAGAAGGAGCGTACTTCTACAAGTCAAGACTTGTTAAAACTAACCTTTCAGGAACATATCTTTCCCACACGCTGCTTGATGATTGTAACCTAACGGGTGTTTCGTTATTCGCCGCATTCTTGAGAGCCACCTCGCTTACGGGCACAAATTTGAGAAATGCAGTAATGATCGCAACAACCCTATCTGATGTAGACCTCAGCGTGGCAAAAAATATCGATAAGATCCGACATTTGGGTGCATCTACTATTGGGATCGATACACTGTATAAGTCGCAAGGGAAAATTCCCCTGAGTTTTCTTCGGGGCGCTGGGATTCCAGACACTATGATTGAATATGCTAACTCCCTTATTGGTAAACCAATCGAATACTACAGCTGCTTCATCAGCTACTCAACCCAAGAACCAAGACTTTGCCAACCGCTTGTACGCCGACCTACAAAACAACATCGTCCGCTGCTACCTTGCTCCAGAAGAGCTTAAGGGTGGGAGAAAAGTTATTCATCAAATCACTGATGCGATTAGAGTGCACGATAAACTATTACTCATTCTCTCCAAAGACAGCATCAACAGTGATTGGGTCGCAACAGAAATCAAACGAGCAAGAAGGAATGAGGGAGAACAGAAAAAACAAATGCTCTTCCCTATTCGATTGATGAATTACGAAGAGTTGAAGAAATGGGAATTGTTTGACAGCGATACAGGAACAAACCTCGCGGAAGAAATTCGCTCGTACTTCATTCCTGATTTCAGCGATTGGAAGAATCACGATTCGTACAAAAAGGCGCTCGACCGCTTGCTGCGCGATTTAAAAGCGGAGAATCCGAAAACACAAGAATAGGTCGCCCCTACGGGGCTTGATAAGGTCCCTTTTCTTATTTTCTACAAATAGGTCGTGCCTACGGCACTAAACTTTTCTGAATTGCATTTCAAGAATCAACTTGAAGAACTTCATTATGGTTTTGGTTCTCACCAGCCACGGATTTGTAGAACCAACAGCGAATGAATTGGTTCAAGCACCGTAGGTGCGACCTGTTTGTAGAATCAACATCAACAGAATCCCAGTCAAGCTCCGTAGGAGCGACCTATTCTCTATACTTGGAGGGAGCTATGGCAAACACGTACACACAACTCTACGTTCAAATCATCTTCGCTGTTCAGGGACGACAGTCATTAGTTCCCAAACAACACAAAGACGAATTGTACAAATATATCACTGGCATCGTCCAAAATGAAGATCGTGGGCACAAACTCCTCGTCATCAATGGCATGCCTGACCATGTTCATGTCTTCATCGGATTGAATCCAAAGCAAGCATTATCGGATTTGGTGCGTGATGTGAAAGCATCCTCGTCGGGATTCATCAACGAGAAGCAATGGCTCCGCAGCGGATTCAGTTGGCAAGAAGGGTTCGGCGCATTCTCATATTCGCGCTCGCATCTTGACAGGGTTGTGAAATACATCCTCAACCAAGAGGAACATCATCGAAAGAAAACATTCAAAGAAGAATACCTGAAGATGCTCAAAGCATTCGATGTTGAATATGATGAACGGTATCTATTCAAGTTCATTGACGATGAACCTGAGGAATAGGTCGTCCCTCACGGGGCTTTGGTATTTCCTTTTTCTTACGTATCTACAAATAGGTCGTCCCTACGGGACTTTATGTTTCGACGCATCGCTTATTTCTGGCTTGTTGTTTTTTCTTTGCTTCTCAATCCGAAATTGACAATCCGAAATCCGCAATTTATTTGACCCTGATGAAATCAGACTCGACAAAAACACAGCAGACCCTTCGTCCGCCTTTGGCGGACTCAGGGTTTAGATCAAAACCCGAACGACTTTTCCTGTTAGACGGCATGGCGCTCGCCTACCGCGCGTACTTTGCATTCATTCAACGTCCGCTCATCAACAGCAAGGGAATGAACACGAGCGCGATTTACGGCTTCGTCACGTCGCTGATGCGCATACTCGAAGACGAAAAGCCCGAACACATCGCCGTCGTGTTCGACACGAAGGAACCGACGTTTCGCCATAAAATGTACGAGCTGTATAAAGCGACGCGCGAAAAAATGCCCGAAGACATGGGCGCGCAGCTTGGCTTGCTTAAAGATGTCGTTCGCGCGTTCAACGTTCCCGTCATCGAAGTGCCCGGCTACGAAGCGGACGACGTGATCGGCACATTGGCGCGGCGTGCCGAGAAAGAAGGCGTGCTCACATACATGGTCACAGGCGACAAAGATTTTATGCAGTTGATTTCGCCGTTGATAAAAATTCTCCGTCCGGGAAAAGGCGGCGACGATGCTGAAGTTGTTGACGAGAAAGGTGTGTTTGACAAATTTGGCGTCGAGCCAGAAAAAGTAATTGACGTGCTCGGACTGATTGGCGATACGAGCGACAATGTGCCAGGTGTGAAAGGCATCGGCGAAAAGACTGCGATTCCATTGATTCAACAATACGGAAGCATGGAAGCGCTGTACGAAAACGTCGAAAAGATTCCGCAACGCGGCGTGCGTGAGAAGCTCATCAACAATAAAGAACTTGCGTTTCTCTCGAAGAAGTTGGTGACGATTCACATTGATGTTCCCGTGACGATAAATTTTCACGAACTGAAAGCGAATGCGCCCGATACCTCCGCGCTTGCAAAATATTTTGGCGAGCTGGAGTTCCGTTCTCTCGCGAATAAGTTTGCAGGAATTGTTTCGACTTCGATTGAGAAAAACGTAAGAGTGGCGGTCGCAGACTCGACTCGGAGAGCTGACAAATCAGCGGCGGTTGAATCACCTGTTGCTCGAGATGTAATTGACATAAACTCTGACAAGCACGATTATCATTGCATCACGACAACGAAACAACTCGATGAACTCACCTCAAAGTTGAGCGAAGCGAAACTTCTCGTCTTCGATACAGAAACAACATCGCCCGACGCACTGCGCGCGCAATTGGTCGGACTTGCATTTGCAGTGAAAGAGCGCGAAGCGTTTTATGTTCCAGTGAAATCAGAAGGTAGAGGTCAGAGGTCAGAGGTCCGAGGTCAGATGCGAGACGACACGGAGGGATTGTTTGCCAACTTGAACCCTGAACCCACAACCCTGAACCACACAACCGATGCGCTCTCACTCAAAACCGTTCTCACCACACTCAAACCCATTCTCGAAAACCCCAATATCAAAAAAATCGGACAAAACATTAAGTACGACATGCTCGTGATGAAGTCACACGGCGTTGAACTTGAAGGCATTGAATTCGATACGATGGTTGCGAGTTATGTGCTACGAGCTGACGGGCAGCACGGGCTCGACGCGATGGCGATGGAGTATTTGGATTACAAGATGATCTCGTTCGAGGAGCTTGTCGGCAAAGGTAAGAGCCTGAAGCATATTACGGAAGTTCCCCTCGACGCAGTTGCAAACTATTCCGCAGAAGATGCGGACATGACCCTTCGAATTTCCAATATCCAAAAAAATAAGCTCCAACAGCTTGAGCAACTCAAACTCTGCGAGGAAGCTGAGTTCCCGCTCATCTCCGTTCTCGCTCGCATGGAAGCCGCGGGCGTTTCGCTTGATGTCGAATATCTTGCCGACATGGCCAAAGACCTTGGGCGGCAGATTGATAATTTGATTCGTGAGATTTACAAAGACGCTGGCGGACAGTTCAATATCAACTCAACGCAGCAACTCGGCGAAATTCTGTTCAACAAGCTGAAACTTCCGACACTCAAGAAAACGAAGACGGGATTTTCGACTGACGTGAATGTTCTCGAAGCACTGCGCGGTCAGCATCCGATTATCGAGAAGATGTTGGACTATCGGCAGCTCACAAAGCTGAAATCAACGTATGTTGATGCGTTGCCCTCTCTCATCAATCCAACAACTCATCGTCTCCACACATCATTTAATCAAACTGTTGCGCTGACGGGAAGGCTTTCGAGTGCCGACCCGAATTTGCAGAACATTCCCATTCGCACGGAACTCGGTCGGGCGATTCGCAAGGCGTTCATTCCAGGCGAGAAGAACAACGTCATCATGTCCGCCGACTATTCGCAGATAGAGTTGCGCGTCATGGCGCACATTAGCGGCGACGAGGGTTTGCGCGAAGCGTTCAACAACAAGGAGGACATTCACACTTCAACATCGGCAAAAGTATTTGGCGTTGAACACAAAGACGTTACACGAGACATGCGCCGCAAAGCGAAGGAGGTGAACTTCGGCATCATGTACGGCATCGGTCCGTTCGGTTTAGCGAACAGGCTTGAGATTTCTCAAACCGAAGCGAAAGAAATTATTCAGCGCTACTTCGAGCGCTTCCCAAAAGTGAAGCAGTACATCAATGATACACTCGAAGCCGCACGGCGTAACGGTTACGTCAGCACACTGCTCGGTCGGCGTCGCTACCTCCCCGATTTGAATAGCAAGAACTTCGCGGTTCGTTCAAACGCGGAGCGTCAGGCGATTAACATGCCGATTCAGGGAACGTCGGCTGACATGATTAAGATTGCGATGATTGGGATTGATGATGCTTTGAGAAGTCAGAGGTCGGACGTCAGAGGTCAGAAGTCAGAGGTCGGAAGTCGGATGTTGTTGCAGGTTCATGATGAGCTGGTGTTTGAGGTGCCGAAGGATGAAGTGGAGATGATGACGGCACTTGTGCGCGAGAAGATGATGAACGCGATGAAGCTCGATGTGCCGATTGAGGTAGAGGTTGGCACTGGAAAGAATTGGCTGGAGGCGCATTGA
>JANNUB010000468.1:0-17202 GCA_031394795.1 Ignavibacteriota bacterium
CCCCGACGATCAGCTTGAACGGCATCCGCGAATTGACGGTTTCATACTCATATCCAGGATTCAGTCGAATGTTGACAGGCACACTGTTCTGACGGTTCACCAACACAATCTCATTCTGAAGCGGAACTTGACCGACCCCCACAATCCGGATTTTTGCTTGTGAGAATCGTTCGTTCCTCACATCGAACTCCCACACCTGTCCGTCGCCCAACGTCGGACGGAAGTCGGATGCAAACAGACTGCTCGCCTCGTCCCATTGAGGTCGCGAGAATGAAATCGTTCCTTTGTTCAAGAACAGTGGCGGCTTGTGTTCTTCCAGCGCATCTCGTCCGAAACTCGCGCTCGGCGAGATGCCGATGTAGTTCTCTTTGTCGAGCTTCCCTTCTGTTTCAAACACAAGTTGCATTTTCCATGAAAAAGGAACCGACGGCAATGACGCCGCAGTTACGGTCGGAAAAGGATATGGGAACCTCAGGGTATCTACGCCATTCGTGTTGTCGAAAAGGTAACCGCTGAAGGGACGCAACATCGTGTCGGGTTGCGTTCCACCCGAACCGAGATACGCCCAGAGAGTCCTGGCTCCAAGATTGTTCGCCGCAAGTACCGACCGCCACTTCACAACTTTCTCAAACGGATTTCCGATGAGTATCCATTTCTTCTCAACCGGAACACTGAATGTCCCGTTCGTAGCAACGGGAGGCATTTGAACAGTGCGCGAGAAATTGAATGTCCCTTTCCTGAGCATCAAATACCCTTCTCCAATTTTTAATTGCTCGGAAGCAGAAAGTTCCGTCAAGTCATTCGGCGGCTCGGCGCCGTTCTCGCGGAAAATTCTCCAATCGGTAGTTTGCGCGCCGGAGAGTATGTCGCCGACAGTGAAGCGACTGATGCCGGGAATGCTCACGAGACGGTAGGAAGTATCGGCTGTGGGATTCGCAGGAAATAAAATTCCACCCGAAAGCAACGCCGTGCTTGCGGTGGAGAAAGAACGCGGCTGCGAGTATGCTCCATCTCCGTTCGCAGTTCTTCCTGCAACACGCCAGTAATATGTGGTGTTGTACGCGATCGTGTTCGTCTGAAACGATGTGTCTATCAGCGATGAATCGTTCACCACAGGAAAAGAAAAATCTTGAGCGAGCGCAATCTGCAAATGATAGGCGGTGGCTCGCGCAGAAGAATTCCAAACGAAGCGAACGGGCAACTGAACGTTTGCAGAATTATTTGCCGGCAATTGGAGCGACGGAGAGTCGGGCGCCGCGGGTGTCGTATTCATTAAATAAGCCATCTCAGTATTGTCAGTTCTTGAGTTGCCGGCAACAACGAGATCCGGCTTGCCATCATTGTTCAAATCGCCTGCTACAACAAATACCGGTACCGCCTGAGCGGCAAATCCCGCTGGATTGACGTTGACAAACCTGAAATCATCTCCCGTAGTGTTGTTTTTGAGTATGAACACAACACCGCTTGGCGCAGGAAGAATAACATCCGGCTTCCCATCGCCGCTCACGTCCGTTATGCTGGGACGGCGAAGGTTCACAGATGGTTCGAACGTCAATGAATCATCAAATGAGAAACCGATGTCCCCTGTCCCTGAGCTTACGTTTCGAAGGAACGACACGAATCCATTATCATGAGCAAAGACCAAATCGGTTTTAGAGTCGCCATCAAGATCACCAGCCTCAACTTGGCTTATAAAAGGGCGATGCAGTTGTATGGAAACCGGAACTGGTCCATAACTCCCCGCTCCATTATTCTTCATCACGGCAATCGAGTCCACCTCGCCGAATATGGGTGAAATATTCATCGGCCACGCAATATCAGGAAGCGCGTCATTGCTAAAATCTGCCACGACAACATTCCATGGAGAACGGATTGTTGCGATAGGAGGCGCGGGATCGAAAGAGATGTTGTCGGGGCCAGAACTTATGTTCCGAAAGATTCTGATGAATCCATTTCTCCCATCATTCCTATCGGGGACAATAATATCCGGTTTGCCATCTAAGTCCATGTCGGCTACTGCCAATCCGACGATGTGCATCCCTTCGAAAACACGCGCAGCGAGTCGGAAGCCAGAACCCGTCCCTGTATTGCGAAAGACGACGAGACTATCAAACGCGGAACCGGCATCCCTATTCGTAATCACTATATCCAATCTTCCATCTCCATCGAAATCGCCTCGACAGATATCATAGAGGTTCATCGCAGAATCACTTACAAGAAAATTCGCGGCCTGTTCAAATCCGGTTCCAGAACCGACGGACGTATTGCGATAGGTCGAGAAGTTGTATTGAATGCCTGCTCCCGGCCATCCGACGCTGGCGAGATCAAGCTTGCTATCCCCATTAAAATCAAGGAGTACGGCGTTCCTCGACTGCCCGACAAACACCGGTCCTCCAAACGTGAGGTTGCCGCTCCCGAAAAATCGCGGCAAGAATAAAAGCCTCGAATACCCAGTCAACCCACCAACTGTAACGGTGATCTTATCGTGTGTGGCTCCTTGTGGCACAACAACTCTGAATCCTCGATCCGGTTGAACCGCGTTCGGCAGAACCGTGCTTGCGCGAGCCGGACCGAAGTAAACGATATTGTCGCTTCCGTTGGCGCTAAAATTTTCTCCCAAAACAGTCACAGTATCTCCAACGCGTTGTGTTCTCGGTTGGAAATCTACGCGAGGAACATTCACTTGCGCCGGCAAGGTTTGGGGAGCGTGAATCAATGAGAGATACGTCATCCCAATCAACCATTGCCTTGCCTGCGCAGTGTTCGTTACGAGATCTCTACTCATAATAGTCGAATAAAAACCGGAAAAGTTATGTGAGTCTCGCGTAAATATGCATCGCTTCTTCCTTGCATCGCACTGCCTGAGATTTGATTGCCGATTCACTTCTGCCCAACTTCGCGCCGATTGCCTTGTACGTAATTTTCTCAACAAGGACCATATTCCATAACTCTTGACAGTTCACGCACATGAGCGAATAAATCCTCACGAACAGAAGCGCTTCTTCTTTGTTCTCATAGATTTGATGCGGCGTCATAACTTCGTCAAGGTTGAGGTTTTCTTTCGTCATGAGCCGGTCGGTGCACTTGTAGCTGCGCGCAAGATCAATGATCGTGTAGCGCGTCATCCGTTGCACATAGGTCTTGAGCGACGAGCCGAACCTGAACTTTTTGTCGCGAAGGTTGCGCAACAGTTTTTCGGAAACGTCCGCAATCACGTCGTCCGGAGCAATTGCTTCCAGCCACACGCGGTTCCTCACCACGTCGCGCATCCACCCGACAGTTGTTTTGTAGTCCTCCTCGCTCCCCTGAAGGTATCCTTGAACTATCTCTTCGTCCTTCAAATCCGTTCGTGTCGTGTATTGGAAATTCGTTTCATCGTTGATGGGGGAAATTCACTTCTCCACATGGGCGCTTTGCAAGATCGTTGCGTCTCTTCTCCCAAGTTCAAATACGTGCAACTGTAGGCAAAAGATTTCTTGAAACTCCGAACCGAAAGGAGAAAAAGAAACGCTGAATGACAAGATAAAAACGTTGTAAGCAGTCTTAGAGTGGGTAGGATATAGTTCTGCGGACGAACGAAAGAGCAGAAAGTGCTGCTGCAGTAGTGATGATGGTGTAAAAGAACGCTCAGCAAGTTCCGTTGTCTGTCGCAGGCTGTGTTATGGTTGGGGAATCCCATATCGCCTCCGAATAGAACGGACAATTCAACTGTGAAAATATACTATAGTTAAATGCGTATAGCAATGGCAACGGGTAGAGGTTTTCAACCGCATCACTTAGAGAGGAATATTCCCGTGTTTCTTTTTTGGATTCGAATCCACTTTGTTCTCCAGAATCTTCAACGCAGCGACCAAACGTGGACGGGTCTCGCTTGGGATGATCACGGCGTCAACGTACCCGCGGCTTGCAGCCAGGTAGGGATTCGCGAATTTTTCGCGATACTCTTTCTCCTTTTCAGCGAGCGTCTGCTCCTTGTCTTCTGCACTCTCGATTTCTTTTTTGAAAATAATCTCCGCCGCGCCTTTTGGTCCCATCACGGCAATCTCTGCCGACGGCCATGCGAAGTTCATGTCGCCGCGAATGTGTTTCGAATTCATAACGTCGTACGCGCCGCCGTATGCCTTTCGAGTGATGACGGTAATTTTCGGAACGGTCGCTTCGCAAAATGCATAGAGAAGCTTTGCGCCGTTCACGATGATGCCGCGCCATTCCTGATCAGTGCCGGGCAGGAAGCCGGGGACATCCTCGAACACGACAAGGGGAATATTGAACGCGTCGCAGAACCGGACGAAGCGCGCGGCTTTGCGCGACGAGTCAATATCGAGCACGCCCGCGAGCATCGCCGGCTGGTTGGCGACGATCCCCACCGGCATGCCGCCGAGCCGCGCAAACCCGACGACGATGTTCTCCGCAAAGCTCTCATGGACTTCAAAAAAGAAGCCGTCATCAACAACACGGCAGAGGACATCTTTCATGTCGTACGGTTTGTTCGGATTTTCAGGAACGAGGGAATCGAGTGAAGCATCCTTTCTGTTCACCGGGTCTTTGCATGCGAGACGCGGGGGGTCATCAACATTGTTCGAGGGAAGGAACCCGAACAAGGTCCTGATTTTCTGAAGACAGTCAATCTCATTTTCAGCGGCAAAATGCGCAACGCCGCTTTTGGTCGCGTGCGTGATTGCTCCGCCCAAATCTTCCGAGGTCACTTCTTCATGCGTTACGGTCTTGACAACATTCGGTCCCGTCACGAACATGTAACTCGTGTTTTTCACCATCAACGTAAAGTCCGTGATCGCGGGCGAATACACTGCGCCGCCGGCGCATGGACCCATGACGGCGGAGATCTGCGGGATCACTCCCGACGCGAGCGTGTTGCGCAAAAATATATCCGCGTATGCGCCGAGCGAGACGACGCCTTCTTGAATGCGCGCGCCGCCCGAATCGTTCAACCCGATCACAGGGCAGCCAACCTTCATCGCCAAGTCCATCACCTTGCAAATCTTTTGGCCGTGCGCTTCAGAGAGCGAGCCGCCAAACACGGTAAAATCCTGGCTGAACACGCAGACCATCCGCCCATCAATCGTTCCTGTTCCTGTGACGACGCCGTCGCCGAGATACTTCTGTTTGTCCAAGCCAAAATCCGTCGAGCGATGCTCAACGAACATATCCATTTCTTGAAAGCTTCCTTCATCGAGCAGAATACTGATGCGCTCGCGCGCCGTCAGCTTTCCCTTCTTATGTTGGTCTTCAATGCGCTTCTCGCCGCCGCCAAGCAGCGCTTGAGCCTCGAGTTGTTTGAGATATTCGACTGTGTTCTTCGACATCGTGTGTTCTTAGAGAATGCACTCTTGGAATGAATACGAGAGTTGATCAGCAAGCAGAAGTAATATATGAAGCTAGTCCACGTCAATCCAGCGTCTCAGCTTGCCGGCCTGCTTCAGTTTGAATCGCTCCCAGTATGCCTGTCCGACAATCCCCCCGACGATGAATATGATGCTCGAGTAATAAATCCAGATCAACAGCACGAGAATGAATGCATACGGGCCGTAAATCTTTCCGATTGCAGAAAAATCGGAAAGATACATTCCAAACAGTTTTCCTGAGACGACCCAAAGTACTGTTGTCGTAATCGTCGAGATAATGCCTGCGAGTTTCGGCGGTTTGGTATCCGGGATGTAGCGGTAGACGATATAGAACATCACCGCGGTAAGAAGTATCACGATCGTGGTTGGAAGAGAATCGCTGTAGCGGGAAAGATTCAGCGCCCGTAGAGCCGGAAAACTTCCGGCAAGATTCTCGACAACGGAGAAAAACCAAATCGAGGTGTTCGACGCGATGAAAAGGACGAAGACCAGAAGTATGAACAAGACGTCGTGGAAAAGGCTGACAAAAAATCCGCGCGTCTTCTTCAGGTGATAGATTCGATGGAGAACGCTGCGCAGCGCATCGAACAACGACGTCGCAGTCCACATCAGGATCACAACGGCAAAAATCCCGATGGTCTGGCGATACTCAATAATGTCGGTGATGACGGTGAGGATGGATTCTTTGATGCTCGTGGCGAACGGCTGCTGCGGAAAAATAGCGTCAAGAACATCGTTGAGCTGCGCGATACCGGCTTGCGACGAATTGAGAAACGTGCCGAACGCCGACGCTGCAAGAAGCATCAACGGGATCATGGTCAGAATTCCGTTGAACGCAAGTCCCGACGCGAGGAAGAGAATGTCTTCCTCGACAAGCTTCTTGCCGATGCGGGAGAGGTAAAACCAGAACGTCTCGAGATAGCGGAGAACAAACTTGACGGATGTGATAACAACGTTGATCATGTCGGCTGTGACATGAGCCTACGGCGTTTTGAGATTCGCATACTTGAGCATCAGCTGCTTGCGCCCGACCGACTCGAAATCAACAACGGCGCGGGCGTTGTCGGCGCGTCCGTTGATCGCAACGATGCGACCTTTGCCGAAGTTTTCGTGAATGACCCGCGACCCGACCTTGTGATTGCCCGTGTCCGTCGCCTGCGACTCGTTCTCATAGTCGGGCATTGTGTCGGTGAAGTACGCTTGCTCATTTGCGGCCCGCCGCTTGAAACCCGCGCGAGGCTGCGGTGCCTCGAACGAAGGGGTCGTCGCCGGGTTTGGGGCAAGCCCCCTTTGGGGAAGCCCCCTTTGGGGAAGCCCCCTTGGGGCAAGCCCCTTTGGGGCAAGCCGCGCATTCCCTTCTGTTACGTACAGAGACTCATCAATCTCATCGAGGAATCTCGAGCGGACCGAATAACTGAACTCCCCGAAGCGATAACGCGTCAGGGCGTACAGCAAGTACAGTTTGTTCATGGATCGCGTGATGCCGACGTAAAACAAGCGGCGCTCCTCCTCCAGCTCCTTTTGCTCAATGGCGGATTGAGCGAGCGGGAACAATCCTTCCTCAAGTCCGGCTATGAACACGACGGGGAATTCCAAACCTTTCGCGGAGTGAACCGTCATCACCGTTACGGCGTTGCGCCCGAATTCCGCCTGGTCAATGTCGGAGACGAGCGAGACTTCTTCGAGAAAACCGTCAAGTCCCGTGTCGGGATGTAAATCGTTGTACTCGCTGAGCGCGGAGAGCAACTCCATAACGTTCTCACGCCGGGCGAGCGACTCCATCGTCCCCTCGTCCTTGAAGTTCTGCAGGATGCCAAGCTCATCAACGAGTGTCCGGGCCAGCTCGCTGAGTGTAATGTCGTTTTTGAGTTTGATGTATTTCGAAAGCAACGCGCCAAACGCGCGCACAGACTTCAGCATACGCTCGTTCAAGACATTTCCTAATTTTTCCGACGATAGGGCATCGAACAACGAGAGCTGATGCTCGCGCGCCACATTCTGAATTGCTTCAACGGTTTTCTCACCGATACCCCGGACAGGGGAGTTGATAATGCGAAGAATGCTCTCGGTATCTTTCGGGTTGGAAAGCGCTCGGAGGTATGCGAGAACGTCTTTGATCTCCTTTCTTTTATAGAAGGCGACACCGCCTACGATGACGTACGGAATACCGTTGCGTCGCAGCGCGTCTTCAATCGAGCGCGACTGCGCATTCGTGCGATACAGCACGGCAAAGTCCTTCAAGTCGAGCTTCCGCTTTTGGGATTCTTCCTGGATCTTCTGGACGATCTTGTAGCCTTCTTCCCTGTCGTCATCGCATATCACAATCGTTGCACGCTCACCTTCCGCGTTTTCCGTCCAGAGTGTCTTCTCGATCTGGCCCTGGTTCTTCTTTATGACGCCGTCCGCAACTGCGAGGATGGTCTTTGTTGAACGGTAGTTCTGTTCTAAGCGGAACACCTTCGCCTCGGCGTAATCCTTTTCGAATTCGAGGATATTGCGGATGTCGGCGCCGCGAAAGCCGTAGATACTTTGTGCATCGTCGCCAACGACGCAGATATTCCTGCCGAGCGAGGCAAGCTCTTTCATCAGCGAGTATTGCACGCGGTTCGTATCCTGATACTCGTCAACCATCAGAGAGCGGAAGCGCCACTGATATCGCTCAAGAACTTCCTTGTGCTTCCGGAACAATTCCAGCGGCTTCAGGAGCAGATCGTCGAAGTCCATGGCATTATTTTTCTTCAGCCGCTTCTCATATTCCTCATACACAAGCGCCGTCCGTTCCATCAACGGATCCGCAGACGAACTCTTGAATGCCTTCGCCGAAATCATCTGATTCTTCGCCGCGCTGATACGTGAACGGATTCCTTGCGGCGGATACTGCTGAAGCGAGATGTTGAGCGAGTTCATGATGCTCTTCACCATCTGGAGCGAATCGTCGGTATCGTAGATGGAGAAGTTGCGCTCGTAGCCGAGGTGCTCGCACTCGAAGCGCAGAATGCGCGCAAACATCGAGTGGAATGTTCCCATCCAGATGGAGCGCGATTCAGGACCGACGAGGGCGATGATTCTCTCCTTCATCTCCTGCGCCGCCTTATTAGTGAACGTTACCGCGAAGATGGATTCGGGGCGCTTTCCTTGCGCAATAAGATATGCCGAGCGATATGTAAGAACGCGTGTCTTGCCGCTTCCTGCGCCGGCAACGATCATGACGGGACCATCAACGGTCGTCACTGCTTCGCGTTGAACGGGATTGAGTTGATCGAGAAATGATGCCATCTATTTTCCAAACGTGAGAACTTCAAACACATGATAAAAAAAATCGACAGATAAAACAGCAGGGGAAGAACACTACGGAGGGAATTCAAAAAAACCGAATGTTGCTAAATCATTAACGCGCCCTCGAGCTTCAGCAAAAATTCCTTCGTCTTGATTCCTGCGGAATACCCAACGAGCGAGCCGTCCGCTCCGAGCACGCGGTGGCACGGCAAGATGATCGGAACAGGATTCGCCGCGTTTGCGCGACCAATCGCCTGGAAGCCCCTGCTCGTGCCGAGCCGCTTCGCAAGCTGCTTGTAACTGATCGTTGTTCCGTAGGAGATCTTGGGGAGTTCTTTCCAGACGCGGATTTGAAACGGGGTGCCGCGCAGATCGACCGGCAGCGTAAACTTCGCGAGCTTCCCGTTGAAATACCTGTTCAGCTGGTCCATCGTTTCTTTGTTACGCGACTTGTTATCAACAACATCGTTGTTCTCAAAATTCTCGTGAAGCCAGCCGAAGAAATCCTTCTTGCTTTGCCGCGGGACGCTGACTTTGCACACGCCCTTCTCGGTGGAAGCGACGTAGATCAGCCCAATCTTGGATTCGAAGGACGTGCAGTAAACCATCGGAATGTCGCAGCAGTATAATGGTTGAGGTGACGAGGGAACGGTTTCAGTATAGTGAAGGCTTCAAAAAGATGCAAGAAGAAATTTCTGGATTATTTTCCCTCATCAAAAAAAAATTTGAATCAGAAAAATGCACGCACCTCCGCCCGCGCGGTATGCACGGGAGAGCGTCCTCCTTCCGTCCGGCCGTCGTAGCTGAGTGTCGCTTGAATGAACTGCGTGACACGATAATCGAACGCGGCGCGCCAGAGATAGGTCTTCCCCGCCACGCGTCCCCCCGTAAGCTCAAACGGAAACAGATCGCCCGTGCGGCTCAGCAAGATCTCCTCACGCGATGCTTCAATCCTCGCCTGCCCTGCTCCTTGGAACGCGTACACAAAGCGCAGCGATTGTGTGTTGAGATTCGCATTCACATCGGTCACTTGCCGCCCATCGGTGGATTTCCCGACTTCAAATTTCATCCCCATTTCAAAATTCTGATACGGGCGATATGACAGATCGAATGCGAGCGAATTGGATTCAATGTCGCGTACCCGTGTGGAGGTCTCCGTGCTCGAGAGCCTGTCATTACGATTGACGAAATCAATCTGGTTCGCAATTTCGCTGACAAACTGCCAGCGCAGGCGGATTGAGCGCTCTCGTGTAAAACTGCGCTCTTGAGTTCCACTGGAACTCCCCGACGCAAACTTACTCAACCCTTTGCGTTGCGAGTAACGAAGCCGCGCGGAAAACTCCGGCCGTCCTTCCAGCACGTTCACGTCTTGTGTGAACAATGTCGAACCGAAAATTGTCGAATCGGTTTGGAACTTGCTGAAATGCAGAAGATAGATTTGCTTTAGGTCCGGTTCGCTCCCCTTCTCCTCAACGCGCACGTAGGTTTCGCTTGTCAAGACGCTCAGAATCTCTTCAAAGGTTCCTTCGGGTTGAGAGAGAAACCGACCCGGCACAATTCGAACGCGAACGCTTGTCTTCAGATCAATGACGGGAAACAATTGATCCGAAGGGACACCGATGGCGAAGAAGTCACCATCGAACCGCACAAGTTGAAACTCGTTCTCTTCTGCAACGCCGTTGTTATTGAGATCTCCGAGGTACTTGTAATTCCCCGTTCCGACTGCCACCCTCACGAATACCCGTTCGAGTCTCGACGATCTTTCCGTGGACACTTCGTAGAATACGTCACTTTCAATTCCTCGATTGAGCGGAGAATACCGCGTCTGACTTCTCAGGAGAACTGTCTTTATGTCCTTATTTCCCAATAACTTAAAGGGTTGCGAAAAAGTCCTGTCGCGCAGGCTTATGTCGAGGCTTGATGAGAGAGAGTTCCAATCGGACAGCTTCCAGTTGTAGGTTTGAGTGAACGATTTGGATTCTCTGGCAGTATTTCCGCTGAGAAAGGAGTCGTCGGTCCGCCATTCAATCTGGGCAGCGAACGACATGCCACGAAAATCGCGAATCCGAACTCCCGGTGAAAACACGTTGAACGAGAAACTGCCTGCCTTGAGTGAATCTCTGGAAAGATAGCTGATCCGTCTGTTTTCATTCTCGAATCGAAAGAAGGGAACAATGCCGGCTCCCTGGTGCTCGATCGAACCGTTCTGCCGAATCCACTTACTGCTGTTGTCAATCGCAGCTTCACGGGTTCGAACGCTTTCGAAAAAATAATTCACGGACGGAAGCGAATCACCTTTCATCACGAAGCTTGCATCGTTCCTCACGGAGTGCAGCGCTTCACCGCGAGTGATTTTGCCGTACCCGCCGCTTACGGTGATTGCAGCCGACGGAAAATACCGCAGCGCTCCTTCTTGAATCTCCTCGTCGGATAAAGCGAAGCCTTCAATCCCCCACCTCCGGTTGAACTCGATATCGTTCGTCCTGTCAACCGCAACAAAGCGCCTGTTGACAAAACGCTCCTTCAGCCTGACGTCAAACGAACCAAGCTTCAAGTCACCGACGCGAATATCTCGCGGCGAATACAATGCTTCAAACTTCAGAGCGTGACCGTTGTTGTTATTGTCGTCGAGTGAAGAAAGACGATTCGCATCGAAGCTGCTTGTGCCGAATTCGCCGCTGAGTTTTAGCTCGTTCGTCGGAGCAACATCAAGGTTGAAGTCTATCACGTTCGACGATTGCGGGAGCGGGAGAAACCTCACAGGAGCGTAATCGCCTTGACGCGGGCCTTTCCATACAAAGACGCCAACAGCCTGACGAATGTAATCTCCCTGCCCCGCGCCGACACGAGAAAAGGTCACGACATACCTCGCATTTCGCCCCGGCGCATATCGGAAGAAGAAATACTTGACTCCATTGAGAATGGTGCTATCAGGAACGTAATAGCCGTTCGAGTCAACTTGCGTTATTCCCGTGAGCGTCGCCTTGTTTCTGTCGTCTCCGGCCAGTTGAAGCGACTTGCGGGCGCTGTCGGTGATCGAAAACTCGACGGGTGCATCAGGGTCGTCGGCTTCGCGCAGGAACGACACCGTGAGCCTCGCCTTGTCGTCGAAGAAGTTCATAGCGTTCTGCGCAGCGAGAAGCGACCGGGAGAATTGCCTGTCCGTGTATTCAAAATCAACCGTGATGCGCGACGCCGAGGTAATGAGCCGGCGCGTTGTGAATGTCACTTCGCCGATAGAATAGTCGATCGTGTAGTCGTTCGTTTCACCGCGGGTCATCTGCTCGCCATTAACATAGACGCGTTCCGTCCCCGCAATGACGATGATCTGGCGCTCGTTGTTTCTTCCCGTTAACCTGTACGGACCCTGCACTGCATCAATTCCCTGAAACTGATTCGTGTTGAACTTTCCTCTTGTACTTGCCGCCGACGCAACGAACGTTCCCTGAGAAAAACCTAACCGGTAATCGGCTGTCGCTTTGGCGCCTTGCAGCTTTCGATTCAGCCGGGCGAATTCGGCCCCGCCAAGATCGAGATTGAAATCGCCGAGGGTGGCTGAAGCATCCTTGCTCCGTAACTCGACAAATACCTTGTCGAACTCCTGCAGTGTTTGGGTTGTTCCCTCCGGCTGAATTGGCGTGTTCTCATCGGTCAATGCAGCAACAACATCAATGTCCGATGCAATTTTTCCCGCAAGCTGGAGACGCAAGCCGGAATTCAACGAAAAATCTCTGTTCGACCCAACCGTAAAACCGCGCACGATGCTGCCGCTCTTTTGCAAGTTCTGCCCGAAAATATCGTCAACACTGAACGATGCGCGCGGCTTCGAGACGCGCAGCGTGTCTCTGCCGGTCGAGTCTTTCAGCACGAGAAGCTTGCGTCTGAAATAGGAATCTTGAAAGCGAAATGGAAAATACTTGTAACGAAGAGTTATCGAATGAGACTGCGTCGAGTCAAAACTCAGCGAGCGAACAAACGTCGAGTCGAAGCAAAACTGTCCGCGGCGACCATCAATCGTATATTGAACGTCTCGCTGCAACGTCCGCGTCGAGTCGAGCACAACGGTATCGCTGTTCGACGCGATGAATTGATGCGGAAGCTGAAAGGTGGAATCTTTGTTTGAATCGGTGAGACAAAGAGAGAACGACGAACCCGGAAGGTGCTGAGACGCGGAAACATTCCTCAACAAAAAAATGAGGAGGAACGCATGACAAAAGCGGAAAGTAGGTATGGAGAACAAACTGCTCATCCTTCAACAAAAAATATACAGCAATGAGAAGTTGTATCAAAGATGAGCGAGCGAATGAATCTCCGAAATTGTCAAAAACAAAAATGGTCAACGCGACGGTTGACCGATGGTAATGTGCGAAAACCGTTTGATGGCTCAACCGCTTGTCAGCCAGCGCCCTTGAGGTCGTGAGTAATGGGTGTATTCTCTTTGGCAATTCTGATGAGAAAACGCAACGCTTCGTTCACTGAATTCGCATTCGGAAAAGCTTCCACAACGTCTGGCTCAAGGCGAACCGTCCCGCCGAAAGACTTGCGCGCAGACCCGAGCTTCCTGACATTCAAACTCTTTAGGTCATATTCATCCCTCAACTCGTTACTCATTACCTTCAACCTCCTTCATATACTTCGCGCTCTCGCCGTGTTGCCACTCTGGCGCTAATCAACCGAGTAGCTTCATTCCTTTCAGTGTAAGAAACCACCAGCAGGCGGCCTTGCCGGGACATGCCGACGATGACAAAACGATCCTCATCAAGAGAATGGTCGGGATCATAGAAATCCACATATAGTGGATCATCGAACACACTTTTTACTTCTTCGAACGAAACTCCGTGATTCTTGATGTTGGTTGCTGCCTTTTCCTCATCCCATTCAAATTCCATAAATGGAGCAGCCTCTCCAAGATTCTATTTATTTGTAGGATGCAATCTTGTGCCAAAGGAGGGACTTGAACCCTCACCCGGTGTGAGCCGGACTGGATTTTGAGTCCAGCGCGTCTGCCAATTCCGCCACTTTGGCGAGTGAAACGTGAAGAAATATAAAAAGATCGGGCTTGAATTCAAACGACTACTTTTTCTCTTCCTGCGCGGGCTGCATCATGTCAAACGTCTTTTGCTTTTTGTATCCCGCGGGAAGCGTGAAAAGATTTGCGTCGAGCGATTTCGTTTCCACGCGCGTTACTTCTTGAGACTCGATGACATTGCCGTCGAGTTTCGTTGACGATGCCATCGGATAAATTCCCTGCTTCATCACTTCATTCGCCGCGCCTTCGACGAGGCTCTCGTGTTCCTGACCGAGCGCTTTCGAAATCGCGCTCACGAGATGCGCAAGCTTCTTCGTTCCCCACAATTGGGTCTCTTCCGTATTGCGCTTGATGAGAAACTCCTCGCACGGATAGCCCGCGATATTTTTTTTCTTTCCGGTTTTCTTTATGGAGTACTTTGCCGTAGTGCCGCTCAACGAGTCGAGTCGTCGACCGGAAGCAAAAACTTCCTGCGGCTTCTCTTCTTGCGAAATCTCGAAGTACGATTTCTCGGCGTCGTTAAGCATGAAAATCTTCTTCATGTCGGTTCGATAAATCATCGTCGAGCCGGGGACTGAAGCGCTTTTTGTTTCAATCCGCACCATCTCCTTCTTCACCCACATCGTCATGATGAATTCCTGCGGCTTCCCCATCTCGTCGGTCGTGATGTTCTTGCTTTCGACGATGCCTTCGAATTGCGAGTGCGCCCGCGTGACAATGAGAGAAGCCAAGCAGACCATTGCTATTTGCAAGACTCTATTCATCTCTGCACCACAACTCTCGCTGTCGGCGCGAAACTGTCGACGAAATTCGTCATAACTAACGAACGTGGATTTCCCGGCGGCACGTTCAAGCGAATGACAGCAAGCAACCTGAGGAAAAACGGTTTCGTTGAATTGTCCGGCTGTGGCTCGATTGTCACCATGAACGAAAAGGCTTGGTTCCTAAAGTCAGGTCGAAAGGTTCCATTGATGAAATCTTGCCCCGGAAAATTAAACGGGGTTCCCGTCCCGCTGTTCGAGCCGGCTCCATCGGAGTCAGCGCTGTCCGCTCTCGAAAATTTCCCTGTCGAATAAAACCCGAGCTCAAAAGTTCTCGCATCAACCACCCATCCTTCATATCGCCATTCCTTCGGCAGCGTCGGAAGATTTCTCAATCCCGCGGTCGCCGATGAACCAAGCTCGACGAACCAAATTCCTGAATTGGAATCCGCGGGCGACGTCGGCGCAACAATCGTGCAGCGGCCCGTCGTTGTCGAGAAACTCGTCTTGAACGCATCCGCGTACGCGATGCTCATGTCCGCCGTCGCAGTACGTTCGCCACCCCGAAACGCGCCGCCCACGAGTATCGAAACAGGCTGGTTATGAGTTGGCTTTGCCTGCCCGCCGCTCCGCTTTGGGAGGCGGGCGAGTCCGTGGTCCAACTCGACGGACACAACAATATCTCGCAGCAATTGCGGGTTGCTGGCGCGCGGCAGCGCGAATCGTGAAGCGCCGCCATTCGCGGCTTGCACTATTCCATTTTCCGCAATCCGGAACTCTCCCAGCAACTCAAACTCATTTTCATGCGCCGGACTGTCGCCGCCATCCGATTTGTTGAACGTAAAGAACGTCGCCCACAGTTGGTAATGCGCTCCTTCAAGCGGCGGAAGGTTGTGCACCGTCAAAGAAACTCTCGCCTGCGCATCTTCAACAACTTCGTTCGATTGTTTGCATGAAAACGCCAGAAGAGTCAGCAACGTAAAAAATATTCTCCTCATCACTAATTCCCTTTCCCTGGAAACACCGAAACACCTGCACCGAACCCACCGATTTCGATTCGCTTGACGACGCTCTGCGTTCCAACATCAACCACCGTGAGAAACGCAGGCGTAATGCTGCCAGCAACAGCATGATGCGGCGGTTCGGCGGCTTGCACATTTTCGCAGGTCACGTAAACCGTGCGGCTGTCATCGGAAATATCAATGCCGTGCGGCTGTCGTCCGACATTTGAAATGTTGGCAAGAAAGCGATTTGTCTGTGCGTCGATGACAGAGACGTTGTTCGAGCCACGATTGCACACATACAAATAGCGTCTGTCTCGTGTTGCCTCGCACTGCAACGGTGTTGTCCCAACTGTGATTGAATCGCGCCACGTAAACGTATTCGCGAGCGTGTCACGCTCGATTACCGCGACCTGCCCGGTTCCTTGCAGTGTCGCGTAAATGAATCGGTCGTCGCTGCGCACTGCAATCTGATACGGCTTGTAGCGGAACGATCCAAACGGCGGCACAAGCGGTGCGACGCCGACGCTCCTGACAAGCGAATCGTTTTGTGTGGCGATGATGTTGATGAGATCGAGTCCGTTGCTTCCCACGTACAAATACTTTCCATCTTGTGAAAGCCTTGCACCGTGCGTTCCTTTCATAAACGTCGCCGACGAAATGACTTTGGCAACCGTCATCGTCGCCGTGTTGACAACGTACACGCGTCCAACCGACTGATCAAAATTCGTCACGTACGCTTTCGTACCATCGAGCGTGAGCACAACATGGGCCGGAGATGTTCCGACAACCACCTCGCCTACGAGTTGATTCGTCGCAGCGTCATACTTCTTTAATTTGCCACTGCGGATCAGCGTCACGTAGTAGTATCTCCCTTGATCATCAATCTGCACATTATGCGGCGCTTCGGGAGGCGTCGTCAGCGGCAGCGGGAACCCCACGCTGACATAACGCGTGATCAAATGTGTTGAACGGTCAATCACTCCCACCAAATCCACCGACTGGCTTGAAAAGAAAACTCGTCCAGCAGAACTCGGCTGCGCGAACGGCAACGCCTCAGCATCATTGCGGGCGCCGTTTCGTATCCAATTCACAATTGTTTGAATGTCGGATTGAGGAAGCGAATTCCGACTTGCGGGCATCTGTACGCTCGATACGGGACTCAGCGTTGTATCGTTCGGGTTGATGGATTGAACGAGATGACTCATGAACGAGCTGCCGGAGATAACGACGGCGCCGTATTTCGATCCGCGCATCAAACCTTCATACGACGTCAAGTCCAATCCGCCGCCGAAGCCTTGCGGGCCACCGCCGTGACAGCTTGCCGAGCCACAGCTTCGATCAAAAATCGGCTGAACTTGAGCCGAATACTCTCCGGTTGATTTCGAGCGTTGCGGCTCGTTGACTTCGTTGAGTTGGTTGCAACTGATGAAAACTAATGGTGTGAAAACAAGAAGGGATAGCGCTGACTTCACAATCTCTCCGCAATTGAACGAATGAAAGTTACAAACATAAGCATGCCGATGCAAACTGTCGAGAGGAGTTTGTAGAGTTTGTAGAGCATATGGAGTTTGGAGTCAAAAAAAGAAAACGTCAGGAAAGTCAGAAGTTGCTCGGAGTTCTTTCAACTCCACCAACTCTATGAACTCTATGAACTCTATAAACTCTATGAACTCTATAAACTCTATAAACTCCATCAACTCTAAGAACTCAATAAACTCTAAACCTGCTCGAACTTCGCCGTGAAATGTCTCAGCATCGGCGCCTCTTCG
>JANNUB010000510.1:0-2364 GCA_031394795.1 Ignavibacteriota bacterium
GCTAAAGCATTAGAGGTAGAGGTACTAAGATCATCAAAATAATACATCTTTATATTTTCATCTGTTAAAGGGATAACCTCCAAAGGCTCGTTCCCATGACTCCCAGCTTTATAGATAGTCATTCCCTTAAGGTAATGAGCATATTTTAATGCTAATCCAGCTAATTCCTCACCAGTATAAGTTGATGGTAAGTTAATAGTTTTTGATACTGACTGGTCGATATACTTTTGTATTGTGGCCTGGACCTTCATATGTTCAGAAGGTTCTACATCATAAGCCCCGACGAAACAAGAGACATCTTTCTTAGCGTCCATGTACTCCTTAAATAGTGAGTCTAGGACTACTACTTCCTTCCAAACATTAGCATCTCTAAACCGTCTCTTGTGCATAGCCGAAAAGATAGGCTCAATCCCAGAACTTACTCCTGCCATTAAAGATATAGTTCCAGTTGGAGCTACGGTTAACATTACTGCGTTTCTTATACCATGCTCTTTAATCATCATCCTTATCCTAGCTGGTAACGTCTTAGCAAAGCCTTGTTCCAAGTATTTCTTTGCATCAAACATAGGGAAGGGTGACTTGTCTCTAGCAAGGTAAACGCTCTGCTTATAGGCTTCATCTCTAATAGTAGCGAAGAGCCTATCCGTAAACTCTAAACTCTTTTCCGATCCATAAATAAGACCTAATTTAATAAGCATATAGGCATAACCAGTTACACCTAAACCTATACGTCTAGTTTCTAGTGCTGCTTCTCTGCATTCCTCTGTGGGATAATGATTTATGTCTAGTACATTATCTAGGAACTTAACTCCTGCTCTTACAGTCTTGGCTAATCTCTTCCAATCTAAATCACTACCGTCATCTAAAACCATTTGCGATAGATTAACGTGGCCTAGGCAACAGTTTCCACCACCTACTGCTCTTTCCTCTAATGGAATTTCACCGCACTGTCGATTTGGCAGTCCATTAACAATTATTGTATGATTTATAGGTTCAGTTAAACAAAATACATCCTCAGTAAAATCACACTTTTCAACAGAAATAACGGTAGTATCCCACCTATCGTTAGAGTACTTTGTTTTTTCTTGTAAGGAAAGTTTTTCATGTTTAGTTTTTGTACTAGTCAAGAGACTAAACCTAATACAGTGACTCCCAGCTAAAATTAATTCAAAATAATCTTTGCAGTCATACTCCTTATTTCCTCCCCTCCCATCAGGCAGTAATTTTCTACAGGATCTTTTTCTGAGATATAGTTTAGCAAATATACCGAATTCTAGGAGAAGTAACTGTAACTCTTCTAAGAAGGTTTTATTTATAGAGCCTAGTCTTATTGATGCTTTTCTTACCTCAGAACTCTTGTTTATAGTGCCATCAGTAAATAAAATTCCAGAGAGAAATCCAGCATAAAAATTAGTCTTATTAAGATTATTCTTTAGGTTATATTTGTCATTTCCTAAAGCCCCTAATAATCCCATAGATGAAAACAAATTATACAAGTAAGTACTCTCAACCCTACTCTTACTGTGTTTAATGTCTTTAACTTCATAGCATTCAGATAGTAACCTATTAAAGTTATCCCAAGTCTTATTTTCAGTATTTTGATCCCAAACATAAACTTTTGATATGAGACTCTTTACTAAAGAAACTTCATCCCTATCTTTTCCCCAAAAGTCTAAACAAATACTAGTAGTTTTATTTTTTTCAATAGAGAAAGTTCCATCCCCAGCTAATAACCCTTGTAAATACCCTAAAGTATACTCAATAGATTCTCTATCTATAGATTCAATACTTCTTAGTTTAGTGTTAGACACTAATACTTTTTCTCCTACAAGTAAATCTTTAGCTTCTACCATACCACTATTTTTAGTAGCTATATGGTGATCTGGAGTGAGCGTCAATTCTAATCCAGCCGACGTTCTCACCTTGACTAATTCAGCATCTTTTTTAGTCAAGTATACTTTAGTAGCTATATTGACCATATGAGAAGGCTTTACTTTAGAGTCAATATTCCATGTTTCATTTCCAGTATAACTAATTCTTGAGTCTTGCAATACTCTAACTTCTTCCCCACTCTCATATAATTCTTTAAATGTTCTATACCCTAAATCTGTTAGTATCTTTGAACTGCCAATATGACAGGGGTTTGTTACAACAAGCTTCTGGAAGTACCCTACGTTAGAATGTGAATTAGCTAGACTAAGATTAAAGATGCCTGGATCTCCTGACTTAAGAGAATTCTCATAAATCATATTCCAAAGCATTCTTGCCTTATAGTCTACTTTAACTGCTTTAGTATAGACCGTTTCACCGCTTAACTTGCGGTGATTATTAGCTCTATTCACCGCATCTTCTTCATTTAAAGCT
>JANNUB010000438.1:0-6237 GCA_031394795.1 Ignavibacteriota bacterium
CGGTTCCCGATTTGTCATCCATCAAGATGATCTTCAAGCCGGGAACCGACCTGTTGCTCGCGCGGCAGTTGGTGCAAGAGCGCGTTGCGTTGGCGACGCCGGCGTTGCCAACGTGGGCGTCTCCTCCTGTGATGCTGCAGCCTCTTTCGGCGACGAGCCGTTGCATGAAAATCGGAATTTCTTCGGACAGTCTATCGGTGATGGACCTTTCGATGATTACGTATTGGACCATCAACCAGCGCCTGTTGCGCGTGCCCGGCGTTGCGAATGTGGCAATCTGGGGCGAGCGACTTGAGATGCTTCAGGTGGAAGTTGTTCCCGCGCTGTTGAAGAAACATGAAGTCACGCTGGAAGAAGTCAAAGAAGCCGTCGCAAATGCTTTGGATGTGGGATTACTGCAGTTCACAGAAGGACATATAATCGGTACTGGCGGATGGGTTGATACACCAAACCAAAGGCTTCCCATCCGACACGTCCTACCGCTCTTCCATAAATCAGACGAAGTCACACCGGATGCTCTCTCCAATGTGGTCGTTGCGATGAGAAACGGCAAGCCACTGCTTCTCAAAGAAGTGGCAGAGGTGGTGGTTGATCATCAGCCGATGGTGGGTGATGGAATCATCAACGATGGTCCCGGCTTGCTCCTCATCGTTGAGAAATTTCCCTGGGGCAACACACTGCAGGTGACCAAGGGCGTCGAGGAAGCGCTCGATGCGTTGCGCCCCGGACTTCCGAACGTAAACATTGACTCCGAAATTTTTCGCCCCGCGACGTTCATCGAAATGTCCATTGACAATCTCACGACGGCTCTGCTGATCGCTGCTGTGCTTGTGATTCTTATACTGGCTCTCTTTCTTTTCGAGTGGCGTGTCGCGTTGATCAGTTGCACGGCGATTCCGTTGTCGTTGATGGCGGCAATGATGGTGCTCTACTTGCGCGGGACGACCATCAACACAATGGTTCTTGCTGGACTCGTGATTGCCCTCGGCGCTGTCGTTGACGATGCGATCGTTGACGTCGAAAACGTCGTGCGGCGACTTCGCCAGGCGCGCAAAGCGGGGAGCAAAATTTCGACGGGAAGAATTATTCTTGAAGCATCGTTCGAAGTGCGTCACGCGATCATCTTCGCAACGCTGATCGAAGTGGTGGCGCTCGTGCCGGTCTTCGTTATGGAAGGATTGTCCGGCGCTTTCTTCCGGCCTCTTGCCGTCTCCTACGCCTTGGCAGTTCTTGCCTCCATGGTCGTCGCGCTGACGGTAACGCCGGCGATGAGCTACATTCTCTTGCGCAATGTTCCGCTCGAGCAGCACGAGTCGCCGCTTACACGGTGGCTCCAGCACGGCTACAGCGCGCTGCTTGCAAGGATTGTCGACAAGCCGCGCAACGCGTACATAACCGTCGTTGTGCTGGTGTTGGCGGGAATCTTGATCGTCCCGCGGCTCGGGCAGTCACTGCTTCCCGATTTCAAAGAACGTGACTTTCTGATGCACTGGCTCACGAAGCCCGGCACCTCGTGGCCCGAGATGGATCGAATCACGATCCAAGCCAGCAAGGAGCTGCGGTCCATTGAAGGCGTTCGTAACTTTGGCGCTCACATTGGGCAAGCACTCATCATGGATGAAGTGGTCGGGATGTACTTCGGCGAGAATTGGATCAGCGTTGATCCGAAAGTTGACTATGACAAGACAGTGGCAAAGATTCAAGAGACGGTTGACGGCTACCCCGGACTGTATCGCGACGTGCAGACTTACTTGAAAGAGAGAATTCGCGAGGTGCTGACGGGGTCATCCGAAGCCATTGTTGTGCGCATCTATGGGCGCGAGCTAAACGTCCTTCGCAAGAAAGCCGATGAAGTGAAAGAAGTGCTCAAGAATATTGACGGCGTCATTGATTTGCATGTCTCGTTCCAAGAAGAGATCCCGCAGATCGAAGTCAAAGTTGACATCGTCAAGGCGCAGCGCTATGGCATCAAACCCGGTGATGTGCGGCGGGCGGCAACCACATTGATGGCTTCCGAAGAAGTCGGCGACATTCATCTCGGCAAGCGGACGTGGGATGTGAACGTGTGGAGCGTGCCCGCCGCGCGCAATAGTCTGACCGATATTCGCGAGCTGTTACTTGACACGCCCAATGGCGAGCGTGTGCAGTTGCAACACGTCGCTGACGTGAGCATCAAGCCAACACCGAATGTTATCAATCGTGAATCGCTCAAGCGTCGCATTGACGTTGGTGGCAACGTTCGTGGACGCAGTCTCGGTGCCGTTTATGCCGACGTCGAAGCCGCACTCGCCAAAATTGCTTTCCCGCATGAGTACTATCCGGTGCTGCAGGGAGAGTACACGGAGCGACAGGCGGTTCAAGGGAGAATCCGTCTCTTTGCCATCATCGCCGCAATTGCGATTTTCTTCTTGCTTCACACTTCGTTCAAGAGCGGACGCCTGGCGACTCTTTCCTTCCTGTTGTTGCCTTCGGCTTTGGTAGGTGGCGTGCTGGCGGCTTGGCTGGGTGACGGCGTGATCTCACTCGGCTCGATAGTCGGGTTTCTCACGGTGTTGGGGATCTCCGCGCGCAACGGCATTCTGATGATCAATCACTTTCAACATCTCGAAGCGTTTGAAGGTGAACTCTTTGGTCCAGCCCTGGTTCTGCGCGGCGCGAAAGAGCGTCTTGCGCCAATCTTGATGACGGCGTCAACAACCGGACTGGCTCTTGTGCCTCTCGTGTTTGCCGGCTCCATTCCCGGCAACGAGATCGAGCACCCGATGGCGATTGTCATTCTCGGCGGCTTGATCACTTCGACGTTGCTGAACTTGTTCGTTGTGCCGAGTTTGTATTTGCGCTTTGGCGCAAAGCGTATTCCGGAAATTGGGAGGCTGCAATTTGCGTAATGCGGATGGAAGAGTCTGCTCGCGAAGGGACATGCCGGAGGCATGTCCCTACAAATAAATCCAGTAGGGACACGACTCCGTCGTGTCCGTTTTGATGATGACCGCGAATCTCGCGGTTGGTTTATGCAAATGGCTATCGCATTCCGTCGACAATAAATTGTCTTGCTCAACATCAGCGTGTAATTGAGAAAATTCAGATTTCATCAGCGCTGAAAAAAGGAGGTGTTCAAGCATTGAAATCAGCAGGCAACATCCCGTCACGTTCTTTGGCAATGCTCGTTGCTTACGCCTGCCTCGCGCTGTTTGTTGGCTGCGCGAAGGCGCAGGAAAGCAAAACCGAAACTCAAGCCGAAACAAAAACCGTCGGTCAGACTCCTGAAAAAAAGTTCGAAGACTTCAACGCCAACAATTTTTCAAATCCAACCAACATTGATAACCAATGGCTCCCCATGAAGCCGGGAACACGATGGACGTATGAAGGAACCACCATCGAGGATGATGGCACGCCGGTTCCTCATCGTGTGGTGATCAACGTGACCGACTTGACTAAAGTGATCGGTGGAATCCGCTCTGTAGTTACTTGGGATCTCGACTACAGCGACGGCGAGTTGGTGGAGGCGGAGCTTGCATTCTTCGCGCAAGACAACGACGGCAACATCTGGCGCATGGGCGAGTATCCCGAAGAATACGATGCAGGAAAAGTTGTCGCAGCGCCGACGTGGCTTCACGGCATCAAAGAAGCGCGTGCGGGAATCATGATGAAGGCAAAGCCGCAGGTAGGCACGCCCAGCTATTCCGAAGGATGGGCGCCCGCGGTCAATTGGACGGATCGCGGAAAGGTGGATGCAATGGGACAGAAGACTTCCGTTCCCGCCGGCAACTACGACAACGTGTTGGTGATCGCCGAGAACAGCAGTTCGGAACCGGATGCCGAACAGCTCAAGTACTACGCTCGCGGCGTGGGAAATGTTCGCGTAGCTTGGCGCGGCGCGGGAGAAAAAACAAAAGAGACTCTTGAGTTGGAGAAGTTCGAGCAGCTCAACGCTAAGGCACTTGCAGAAGTTCGTGCGAAGGCATTGCAATTAGAAAGGAGTGCATACAAAAAAAGCAAAAACGTTTACTCGCGCACGCCGCCCGCGGAGCCGATGCTTGCTACAAAAGGGCAATAGAGAAGTCTCTGGGTATTTCAGATTTCCGATCTTGCCAATCCTGTTATCCTGTCAAAAAAAATCTGGACAGGATAACAGGATTGACAGGATGAGACATGGGACGGTTCACTAGCAGGAAACCGAATGAGTGATTACCAAAACATAAAAAACAGTCAGGTTGAATTGCCGCAGAGCGCGATCCGAGAGCGAACCCCCGGTCGAGCGCCGGGGTGGTGGCTCGTGTTCACAAAGGAGATGAACGACTTGTGGATGGGAGGAAAAGCTCCTCTCCTTCTTCTCATCTTCTGCATTCTGCAGGGAGCTTTGGCGTACATGATGGTGGGCAACGAGACCGACCCGACGCCGCCGAAAGAAATGGTGTACTTTACTATAGAGAACGCTATCGCAGTCGGTCTCTTCATCGGCTTGATCATCGGTGCGGACAGCATCAGCGGCGAGCGAGAACGACTCACACTCGAAGCGCTTCTCTTAACGCCGACGAGCCGACGACAAATTATTGCCGGCAAATTTCTCGCAAGTGTTTCGCCATGGCCTGCGGCGTTTGCTATTACCGTTCCTTTCCTCGTTGTGCTTTCCGAAGGCGATGAAGTTCTCACTACGGCGCTTCTGTACGGTGGGTTGATGGGAACGTTGATGGCTCCGGCGTTCACCGGTTTTGCGATGCTCGTGAGTTCTTGGTCGGTATCGAACAAAACAAGTTTGTTCGTCAGCTTAGTCGTCTACCTCATGTTCCTTATACCGACGCAACTCCCCGGAGGTGCGCAGACAGGAGTCATGGGAAGACTTTTCAAAAGAGTGAACCCAATGGAATCCAACGGTCATCTGCTTGAAAAGCTTTTGGTCAACAACCGGACTCTCGCGGAATTCTGGCCCTGGCTTGCGTCACCTGTTCTGTTTGCTGTGCTTGTCTATGTCCTGCTGTTCTGGTATGCCGCTCCTGCTCTCCGCTTGGAGGGAGGAAAACCAGATAGGCTCTTGTCGTATTGGAGCCGACGCAAGATTTTGCCAGCGACCGCGTGCATCATGATACTTCTGAACATAATACACTAAGGAGAAATACTCATGTTGGAAAACAGAAATTCGAAAGCGCCACGCTCCAATGGTCAGGTCTTACTTGCCGAAGACTTGCGAAAGTTCTACGGACCACGAGAAGCTCTGCGCGGATTATCGTTTTCATTGGAAGCGGGACGCATCATGGGCTTCCTCGGTCCCAACGGCGCGGGAAAGACGACGGCAATCCGCATCCTGACGACGATACTCGAGCCCGACGCCGGTCGCTTCGTTGTGGGTGGCATCAGCTCGGAATATCCGGAAAAAATTCGTCATCGGATTGGCGTTCTTCCGGAGAGTTTAGGATTTCATAAACAGATGACGGGACTCGAATGCTTGATTTTCTTCGGTCGGCTCTACGGAAGATCAGCTTCTGAAGCGAGAGCAAGTGGCGAGGCGTTGCTCAAAGACGTGAGTCTGGATCAACGATCAAAATCGCTTGTCGGCAGCTACAGCCGCGGCATGAGGCAGCGACTTGGCATTGCGCGAGCGCTCGTGAACGATCCGGCTGTCGTGTTTCTCGACGAGCCGACGCTTGGTTTGGACCCGCGTGGTCAACAGGAACTGCTCGAGATTGTCCGGTGGATTGCGCGCGAGCGAAACGCCGGCGTCGTGTTGTGCAGTCACCTCCTGGCTGAGGTAGAAAGCGTTTGCGACGACGTCGTGATCTTGAACTCAGGTCAGATCGTTGCCTCGGGAACTGTAGCAGAAGTTGTCGGGCACGCGCAGTCCCGAGCAGGCGGGTCAATGTCACGTGCGGGCGGAACTATCCGGATACAGGTCGCCGCGCCATCGGTAGCAGAAGCGCAAAGCATCTTGCAGGCGCTGCCAAACGTCGTGAAAGCAACTGCGACAAGCGAGATGGGTGGATGGCTGCGCGTCGAGCTGGCGGACTCGACTGACGGAGCGGAATCTCACGTCAAGAACAAAATCCTGAGCGCTCTCATAGGCGCGGAAATTCCGGTGTTGAGTTTCGAGGCGGAAGGCGGCCGCCTGCAAGATGTGTTTCTCCACTTAACCGAAAGGTGATCGTATGAACAACCAACGGAAAATGAATGGCAGTCGGGAGGAATCCTCCCGCGCGGGGGTCGCACCGACGTGGTGGCTCATCTTCGTACAAGAGCTGATCG
>JANNUB010000606.1:0-6560 GCA_031394795.1 Ignavibacteriota bacterium
GGCGGCGGCTGGACCGTCGGCTGCTGCGGAGTAACGCTAGGTGGCTGCATATTGGTCGCCGGGTCGCCGATGATTTCGTTCACGGCAGACATCGTCTGCGCGAATTGGTTCAAAACCCGCTTCCTTAATGGCAGGCACGTAGATCTCCAGATAATACTTATCAAACCAGTCGCCAAACGGCATCATCACGAAGCAAGTATCCAGAAACTCCCTTACACGTGGTTCTTTTGAAACTGTCTTTGATGTGCTGACCTTCTCAGATATGTCCGGTGGTGGTGTGCCTGTTTCTGTTCCGACGCTGGAAGTAGGTCTAAGCACATCGAAGGATTTAAGGAACTCAAGGTTAGCGACGAAAACTTCCGCAAAACGTTCAACTCTGTCTTTGGGTATGTTAAAACTCCGGGTCAGAGTATTGCTGAAAAATTCATCCTCAGGAATTTTCTTGCCACCATAGAACTCCTCGACCGCCTTGAACTCTGGAACATTTCTAAATGCGCCAAGGAGTGCGTGTTGCCGCTCAGTTGCAGACCCAGGTGCAACTATGTCTTGGCCCAATTTCTCCAAGCGAATCATGGCCGCTTTGCCTGTACCTGAGGTAAGACCATATTGGTTTGCGGATCTGAGAAGATCCAAGAAACGCCAGTCGTTCGATTGCCTAAAACCGACTGCCTTAGCTAAGTCAGAGGCATGCATCGGATTCCCTGCGTTTTTCTCTTCGATAGCCTTCGCCACCCTGATTGCTTCCTCAAGAGTATTCTTCGGAAAAGTCCAAGGCTTACCTCCTCTCTTGAGTTCTGACTTCCGTTGTGTTTTACTGGAGCGGGGAGTCTTTTCGGGTTCCTGTTTTACCTTCTTGTCTTGGTCTGGCTTTTCTTCCGGCATGTGAGATTCCTTTCTCGGTTAATGAGGAATAGGTCAACCCAAATCTTGATGTGTGCTGCGCAAGCAGTCTCGCAACCACGCAACGGCACGCTCAATGCTTTTGCTCTTCTGGCATGAAAGAGCATGCCATTGATGAGTTCTACTAAATTGAGCGACGGTAAGCATGAGCGAGAGCCTTAATAAAAAAATCGAATGTCGTGGTTGCTTTTGTTAAGCGTTCGTTGTGTTGCCATTGGACCTTGATGCGCGCCGGCATCATGTCCAATCCTGAACGTCGGTGTAATTTAGACTTTTTGTGGCAGCCGCAATCTCTTCCTCTGTTATCGGGCCTGTTCGTAGAATCTGCCAAGGTTCAACTGCGAATGTTACAACGGTAGAGGCAGAGGGATACGTGAACAAAGCTGAATCTGCTGTGACAACGATTGGAGGATCATCATCCCACTCTAAAGTCGCAAGAGTCTCATCGAGTGAGGTACCCTCGGAAGTCCCCGAAACGTTCAAGCTTGTTGCGGTGATGGGTTTCCGAAATGCTTGTGCTACCTGCAACGCCACTGGATTGTCTGGTATCCGAATTCCAAGATTTCCGGTGTTGGCGACTAACAAATCCGATACAATAGGCTTCTTGGGACATATTATTGTCAGAGGTCCTGGCATGAATGAGTTACAGAGCCTCCTAGCGGTAGGGCTGAGGAAAATGAGGTCTTCTGCCATCTCAAGCCCCGAAACAATTACATGAATCGGATTTGTCAAGGGTCGATTTTTCACTTTGAAAACTCTTCGAACGGAGTCAAGATTCAACGCATCTGCGCCCAACAAATAGCCTGTCTCAGTCGGAAGAACAACAAGCCTCCCATTGACAAGTTGATCAGTGATTGCGTTAAGATCATCGAGGCGAAGAAGCCGGTTTTTTGTCACATGAAATCTCATTGACATTCTAGTTACCCTCCTGTTTGACATAGTTCTCCACTGCCCTGAGAAAATAGGCGCTAGCATCGCTGTTTATCAATCTATAGCCGTAGAGCAAGCTCCGACCTAAGATGGACACGTCCCGCGCATCAGAAAGAAAGCGGTCCCGTTCTTTCCAGATTGATTCTAGTTCGTTCCCGACATACTGATGAGTAAGGAGCCGGAGATCCGGATTTTCCTGTAGCCTGCTCATGTAGTGCAGATTCATAATACCAAAGGCTCGTAGAAGCCAGTTCTGCTCTTCCTTGAAGTCGTCGATAACAGTCTTTGTGCATTCAAGCCAGTTGGGTGGCAAGGGTATGCGCAATGGTTTGGTCAGGGCGTACGCTAAAAGTGTGATCTTACTAGGTTGTGACTGAAGATTCAGGAGAAATCCCGCTTGTTGCCGGAAATTCCGGTCAATGTAGGAGGCAATTCCGTCTAGAATGCTATTTGCCTCTTTTCTTGCATCGGTGAAATCAGGATGTAGATGGAGAAGAACATCTGCGATATGACATGCATGGAAACTAGCCCCTTCGCTATGATAGCGATGCGTCTGCCAATGTTCAGTTGTGGGTTTTGGCTGAGTCTCTGGTCCTTGTGACAATAAAAATGAACCGTTCAAGGGTGATGTCGAATCATTTTGTTGATAAGCACGTAAAGTTTGTAAGAAAGCTACGACATTTTGTTGACTGATGCGATGGAATATGATTTGGAAAAAGATGTTTGCGCGATTATCAATAGATAGCTCCATCCTCTTGTCCAGGTACGAGAGCGCCTTTGCAACTATTGGGTGAGTTTGCGGAAAGCCCATTTGGAGGAGATAGTTAAGGACAGAGGTTGTTGCATACGTCCGATCGAATTCTCTATCCTCACCATGTGTCCAATATCCCTCGTCATTTTGGAACAACTTTTTGATGTGACCTATTGTCACGGCTACTATTTCTGAGATTCGTTGGGACTTGAAACCAATCGGGATCAACTGAAAGGATTGACCAGTATCAAAGTAGGGTGAGGTTGGCCAACTGACTTCAGGGATAATGCCCTTATCGTAATAGAAAAAGTACTGCCGATTAGTGTTAGAAAATGCTTCCCCGGAAGTTGGCGTACCAAGCTTCTCAGTGATAAGGTCAGCAAGGTCTTCTGCAGAAGTGGTGCGCAGGTCGACGTAACCGATGGTGGGTGGGATGCCGGGGATGTCGGTGTCATCGAATCGGGCTGGAAGAATGTACTCGGTGTTTTCACCGAAAGCTCTTGCCTGAGAACTACGCCGTTCATGAGTTGTCCATAGTTTCCTCGCATAGTGCGCAGATGCAAACACAACACAGTAGCGAGCCGCCTTTCGATAGACATAATCGAGATGAGCATATAGGTCTTTTCCCCATAAATCAACGCGTTCGTAGTCGTCGTAAAACACCCGCACCCCCCGAAATCGCAACCGGTCGGCGACTTGTTTCACATACTGTCTATCCTCTCCTGCAAAAGAAAGACAAACATCGTATTGCATGACTTTCTCGGTGATTGTTGTTATATGAGTATACTTTGACGATCCTCGCTAGACGATGGACATGGACGAAATCAATCTCAGTGAGTTCCAGCAGGAGGACTTGATTGCTTAACGATTTGATGGCAACACAATGACGATTAACGTTAAGGATTTTATCCGCATACGACATATGTCGTTTGTTTCTTTCATATCCCTCAACTACCGCCACGCCGTCCGCTACTCATCACTGCAACAAACCAACTCCCGCGTTTGAACATACTCGCCCGCACTTAATTGATCGGCCCTATTGTTTGCTCGGAACCTTCCGACCCCTGCCGACTACAAGCAGCGTCATCCACAATACGAAACTTGCGAGCATAGTAAAAAAAAGAAAACGACGGATGAAATAGGTGTGCCCACCTTCCGTTGGATAAAAAGAATACGCTAACTGAGGTTTGAAAAGATATCGCTCAAGATTTCCCCAAAGAAAAGTTCTATCGTTGAAAAATCCCGCATAGATCTCCCGGACGTCTTCAACGTTCGGCGGCCGGCGATACTTGAGAATTGACTGAGGAGTATATTCGCTCCGATACAATTCATTACACAATGCAAAGGGGACCGTCACCACGGTGTCGGTTCCCGGAATGCCTGCGTGTTTTTCCCATCCCCAGTCCACGTAGATTCTTACAAACGTGCTGTCAAATGCATTGTGCTGATTCAAATGGAATATATCTGCCGTGTTAAGAACCTGACCCTCCTTGTCGGTGACGTAGATTTCGCTTTGCGACAGATCCACGAATGCCCACCGGTTTTGTTCGCGGATGAATGACTCCGCCCAGGAATGTCCGGTGTACACAATGGTGTTGTCCTGCGTTCGTGCGCCGAAGACAAATCGCGTCGGGATTCCCGCACGGTTCGCCCAGAACACCCACGTCTGGGCATTCTGTGTGCACCATCCCTTTCCCGTCCCGCACACCAATTCGTTGTACAGCAGCCACGGGTTCATCCACCGTTCGTCATCCTTCGGCACGCCACCCGACCCTTTGAGCTTTCTTCGCAAGTATGGGACAAGTTTTTCCATTCGCGCAAACGTTGGTTCTCCATCGCGTATTTTCACTTCTTCACGGAGAATGCGGTCAACTTCAGTCAGAGCCTTCTTGCCGACATACTTGTAATCATCCACCCAGTCGCTGATCGGATACTGTTCGAACTCTCCGCACGGCACGTTTGCCCGCACGATATAGACGTCGGTGTGTTGCATCCCGAGGGATGCGTAGAACTCTTTGCCGTAGAACCGGATGGAGATTTCGACCGGATGAATTGCTTGCTGGTTGATCGGAATAAGTTTGTAGGTGTGAAGCTCACTGAATGTTGTGTCGATGCGAAACGACGGTTTCATCCCGCTCGCGGTTTGCTCGTTCCCGCCGTCCGTGAGGATCTTCCATTCGGTTATTTCATTCGTGCAGGCAAGGTCGAGTTGGATGCGATTGCGATCCACGAGCTTCCATTCACGGATAGTCGGGATATCGAGCGGGTAGTAGAGCGTTGCATAGGATGTCGGGGAGAAAGAAGACTCCCACTCGCGGGTAAAGAAGACGTACAGATTGATGACCAGCAGCAGCACGAACAGGAACGCAGATGCGCGTGTGAACCATTGTCGTTTCGTCATTGGTTTAACCATTCATAAAATGTGGATCACTCGTTAACATAGTCAACGCCAACGCACGAATCAAGGAGAATTACGTCCGAGGACGACCGCGATCCCCTGCCCAACTCCAATGCACATCGTCGCAAGCCCGTAGTGCGCATCGCGGCGTTGCATTTCGTGAAGCAGTGTCGTCATATTCCGCCGCTGCAACCGAGCGGATGGTACTCCATCAAGCAGCGTATCGGATAATCTCCAGCTCCGTATCGCGTGATGCCTTTGAAAGGATTTCATCAACGTGTTGCATTACGTTATCCTCCAAAAGGTACTCGCTGCAATTTGCACACTGTAATACGGGCAAGTCTTTTACAATCACGATTGTTGTATCGCTAACCTTAAATGGAAGGTTTGTTTGAACATTCTGCAAAGCTCCACCGCAAACATGGCATGTCATCGATTTCATTCATCTCTTTCTGATTAAGACCTGATGTTACGCAAAGGAGATATATCACCCTTTCAGGGTTTCTTGTCACTGGCTCGTTCGTTGGTCGGGGCGTTGCCCCGACCTTTAGTATCCGACGCTTTCAGCGTCAACTTTGCGCAAAGGTCGTCCCTGAAAGGGACAAATACTACAGCCGAGGGCAACGCCCTCGGAAATAAAACAAACCAACGTTCGTAAACCCTGAAGGGGTTTCATACATCCGTGCGAAGAACTGACTCTGCGTAACATCAGTTCTGACCCTTCGCTCCCCGCCTGACTTCTTAGTTCATAGAGGCGGGCAGGCGCTCAGGGTTCATAGTTCTCCACAACAACCGCCACTCCCTGCCCAACCCCAATACACATCGTCGCAAGACCGTAGCGGGCCTCGCGCCGTTGTATCTCGTACAGCAGCGTCGTCATAATCCTCGCGCCGCTGCAGCCGAGCGGATGTCCGAGCGCAATCGCACCGCCGTTAGGATTTAGTTTCTCAAGTGGAATTTGCAAATCACGAATCACGGCAATGCTCTGCGCGGCGAAGGCTTCATTCAATTCGACGACATCAATGTCGTTGATGGTGAGTCCGGCTTTCTTCAATGCCATCTGCGTGGCGGGCACAGGACCGATGCCCATGAAGCGCGGGTCAACGCCGGCAACTCCTGTCGAGACAACTCGCGCCATCGGTTCCAAACCGAGTTGTTTCGCTTTTGCTTCGCTCATTATTATCACTCCTGCCGCGCCATCATTGAGCGAGGAGGAATTGCCTGCCGTAACAGTTCCTCCTTTGCGAAACGCGGGAGAGAGCTTTGCAAGTTTTTCCAATGTTGTGTCGGCTCGCGGCTGTTCATCTTGAGAAACAACAACTAGCTCGCCTCTTTTTGTCGGCAGCTCAATCGGAATCAGTTCGCTCTTGAACTTTCCATTCCTTTGTGCATCGACCGCTTTCGCATGACTGCGCAACGCGAACTCATCCTGTTCTTCGCGAGAAATTTTGTATTTCTCCGCGACATTCTCCGCCGTCTCGCCCATGGCTTCCAGAGGAAACATCTGTTCCATTTTTTTGTTTGGATAACGCCAGCCGAGCGCGGTATCGAACGCAGTCATGTTGCCGAACGAGCCGCTTT
>JANNUB010000607.1:0-5723 GCA_031394795.1 Ignavibacteriota bacterium
CACGATAACTGCTATAACAAACTTAAATTGCCACGAGCCACCTTCGTCTTCAGAACTAGTGGCTTGAATTTTATTTGCCGTAACCTTGGACTCAGATGGCTTCTGGTCATGATTGGATTTCGGTTGGGTATGTGACATTAGTATTCTCCTCAATTGACAAGAATGTGTCGAATGAAATCAAGCCGGGAACTCATGCGCGAAGGTTTCTCAATGCCAATTGAAATGGCATCGATTCACATGCGCGGAGTTTTCCGCCATGAGAAAATTTTATTGGAAAAACTGTTGAGGATTAAGCGAGGGGAGGAGCCCTATCGCAAAAGGAGGAATAGTAGTACGCGGTGGTGGGTTTGCAGGATGGAATCCTGATGGCAAGAATCTGTTCATCAACGACAGGTGGAAATTCCGCTTCGCCAATGTGAACAGAGGGACAAGGGATATCGTTCACAAGTGGGATATGCCGCCGCTGAACGCTGAGTTTCTGCGGGAGGTTCTTCGTCTGCCCATCATGGGCAACAACAGTGTCCGCGCCGCTTGCAGGAATGCCCGATGCGAGAACATTCACGCTGTAGGTACAAGCGGAAGCGAGATAAATCGTTGCGAGAAGAATGAACGATATGTGTTTCAGTGCTTTCATGTCCTACTTCAATCTACGCCTTTTGCAGAAAGATGCAAATCATCAGCTGGCTGCTGGTTTCAGTATTTCTATTTTACACCCAACATGTTGACCAACCATAAACTCAACGACGGAACATATGTAATGATAATGAGTGCGATGAGCAGTATACCGATGTACGGCAGCGTTGCGCGCACGATGGTGAAGACCGGCTTCTGAAAACGAATGCTGGAGATGAACAAGTTCAGTCCGACGGGCGGCGTGAGATAACCGATTTCGAGATTGGTGAGGAAGATAATGCCGAGATGCACGGGGTCCACGCCGTATGCCATCGCAATCGGGATGATGAGCGGAACAACAACAATGATCGCGGAAAAAATATCCATCATCATCCCGACGATGATGAGGAAAATATTCAGCACGACGAGAAACATCGTCGGACTGCTGATGAACGTTTTCGTAAACTCGAAGAGTTTCATCGGCACCTCGTTGTCCACGAGATAATTCGTCAAGCCCATTGCTGTGCCGATAATCATCAGAATCGCGCCGACGAGCACCATGCTTTCGCGCATCACGCGGGGAATGTCGCGGAACAAATGCAAATCCTTGTAGATGAACACTTCAACCACGAGGACGTAAAACGCCGTCACTGCCGCGGCTTCGGTTGCAGTGAACGCGCCGCTGTAAATCCCGCCGATGATGATGACGGGCAGCGGAATTTCCCACGCCGCGTCGCGCACCGCGCTTCGTACATTCGTCCATGAAAACGGAACCGTCGGGACTTTTGCTTTTCTTCCCTGGAGAATGCCATACGTTGAAAGGACGACGACGAGAAAAATACCGGGAACAATTCCGGCAGTGAATAGCTTATCAATGCTGATTTTTCCGATGAGTGCATAGAGAATCAGCGGCAGGCTTGGCGGAAAGAGCAATCCTAAACTTCCCGACGTGGTGATGAGTCCGAGGGAGAATTTTTCAGGATAGCCTTCTTTGAGAAGAATCGGCAGCAGCAAGCCGCCGAGCGCGACGATCGTGACGCCCGACGCGCCCGTGAATGCCGTAAAAATCGCGCACGTCACGAGCGCGACGACCGCAAGTCCGCCGCTGAACGAGCCGAAGAACGCGCGCGCCAGATTAACGAGACGCTGCGGCGTTTTGCTTTCCGCAAGCACATAGCCGGCGAATGTGAAAAGCGGAATCGCGACAAGCGTCGGGTTGCTGCAAATGCGGTACAGTTCCACAATCACCGCCGACGATTCGATTCCCTCGCTGGCGAAACTCAGCATCGCAATCGCGCCGATGATCGTGAACAACGGCGCGCCGAGAAGAGCGAGCAAAAGTAAAATCAAACCGACGAAAAAAGTGTTCATGCCTGGTCGCTCTTCCCAAACAACTTCGCACCGCTCTCAGCAATCTTCACCACAAAATGCATCGCCATCAACGCGTAGCCGAGCGGAATGATGATAATCGCAATCCACAACGGAATGGAAAGAACAAATTCGCTTCCCGCCCCTTTTTCGTCTCGAAGAAAAACCAACGCGGCATCCGCCAGATAGTAACAGACAATGACAGCGAAAAGAGAGGTGAGGATTTGCGCGAGGACTTTGAGCTTCGGAGAGAAAAATTTTGTGAGCGCATCAATGCTAATGTGTCGCTCTTCGTGCGTTGCGATTGCCGCGCCGAGGAATCCCGCCCAGATGAGGAGATGCCGCACAAAAGGATCCGCCCAGAGAATTCCCGTGCCGAATGCATTGCGCAAAACGACTTGTGCAAAAGAGAGGAGGATCATTGCCGCAAGAAAGACGGCGAGAAACACAGTCTCCGCTTTGACAAAGAAGCGGTCGAGTGAACGCAGCAACGTCATTTCTTTTTCTTTGCGCGCAAGTCGGCGAGGGTCTTTTCCGCGCGGTTCAGGAAATCCTGATCAAAGAGAGTTCCAACAAGCGACTGCCGCGCTTTCTTTCCCGCGGCAACGTAATCGGCAATTGCTTTCTTATCGGCTACTTCGTTCACTTGAACACCGTTTTTCTTCAGCGTGACGATGGCGTTTTCGTTTTCTATGCGCGACTTCAGCGTCAGGTCGCGCATGTATTTCTTTCCATTGCGGACAAGAATCTCCTGCAAGTCGGCAGGAATCTCGTCGAATTTCTTTTTTGTGATCACGACTCCGCCTTGGGCATCCGCAAGCGGAAGATTCATCATGTGTTTGACGCGCGTGTGCCATTGCAGCACAAGCGCGGCAAGCGGTGATGTGTAAGCGCCGTCAATCAATTTCGTTTGCAGCGACGTGAGCACATCTATCACCGAAAGGGGAATCGGACTGATGCCGAGCGCGCTGAATGTCGCCTCGGCAATCTTGTCTCCCTCCCACATCCACATCTTCACGCCGCTCATGTCGGCAAGCGAGCGAACGGGTTTATTCGTCAACACGTACACCCAACCGACTTCCGCCCAGCCGAGCAGGACGTAATTGTTGTCGCGGAACGCCTTATCGAATTCGCCGCCGAATTTCGCGTAAATGGAATCAACCTCTTCGAGACTCTCGAAAAGAAACGGCGAGTCGAGAATGCGCACCTTCGATGAAATGTCGCCAAGCCCAACGCCCGTCAATCCCGCGCTGTGCAATTGCCCGTTACGCATTTTGCGCAGCACGTCTTTGTCCTCGCCTTGCACGCCGCCCGCGTAGATCTTGAAGCCGAGCTTGCCGTTGCTTTCCTTGCGAATCGCCGCGTCATATTCTCTCAGCACATTCGTCCAGGTGCTGCCTTCCGGCGCGAGCGACGCGAATTTAATGGTGTATTGCTGGGCGCTCGCGTACACAAAAGAGAATACGCTCAACACCGCAAAAAAATATTTTGACACTCTATTTCCTTTCGTTGGTTTCAAGGGTGAATCCGAAATCGCGAACTCGTATCACGCTCCCGATTTTACGAACCGATTGAGCAGCCGACGATTACGAAGACGCGAATAATCTGAAACGGGAATCTCGAGTTTTACCGTCGGCTCCGGAATTGTTTTCCCTTGTTCCAGCATCAGCTCAAGCAGCGCCTCTTTGACTCCCTGGAGTTCTTCGATTGCTTCTGCTGGGGAATCCGCGTAACCTCTGCAGCCTTTCAACATTGCAATTGAAGCGCTATATACGCCATCCTCCATTCGCTCAATTTGGATTGGGTAGTCAAACGATAAATGGCATCGAGTATTTTTCATCTTGCCTGTTGCCTCTAAGTTCTGAGCGAAGCGTCCAAAGGACTCCTTACGGAGAAGAACCTCACCGCAATTCGGAATCAGTGAGACCCTTCGCTCCGCTCAGGGTTGAGGAATTCAAAACAATTCTTCTTTCCTCGCGAGCAGCGCCTTCGCTTTCTTCTTCGCGATCGCGTTGCCGAGCCGGAATTTCGGCAGCACTTCGAGCGAGGTGCTCTCTACTTTCGTCAGCAATTCTTCGAACAGCGTGTCGTTCAGTGTTTGAGTCGCGTACGACTTTGCGTAGAAGAAGTGCGTCATCAAAAACTTTCCCTCGTTGAGACGAAGGGCTTTCTCAAAGTGCATCTTCGATTTCTCCGGATCGCCGCCTAAGAATTTCGAGCGGCTGCCGTAGAGCGTTCCCAAAAACAAATGCGCACCGCCGAAATAAAACGACGAATCTTTTTCCGCAACGAAGTTCATCATCGTTTCGATTTTGGGAATTGCCGCGATTGCGTCGGGGTCCGTGAGCGTGATGTTGAGATAACCGCCCCAGGCAAATCCCGTCCAGAAAACTCCCGCCACATCGTCTTTGGATTTTTTTGCGAGTGCTGCTTTCAAATCATCGGCGGAGCCTTCGAGGGCTTTCTTCAGGTCGCCGTCCTGCTGCAGGACGCGCATTCCGAAATCACGCGCTCGTAAATAGAACACACGCGCCCGCTCGACGTCAACATCTTCGACCCAGCCGAGCGAGTAGCTTGCATAACCTTCGGCGAGAATTTTGAGCAACCGCTCGTTGTCGGGAGAATTCTTGAGCATCACTTCGAGCAATTTCAGATTGCCGGGCAACGCCTGTCCGGCAAATTCCAGATCGCCTTCTTCCGTCAGCGCGTCGAAGCCGTCAACGACAATGCCGCCGACCGAGCCGACGGCGATCTTTTGGATGCAGCCGGAAAAAAGGAAAAGCGAGATGAGACTGAAAGAGTAGATGAACTTCATTGTTCTTGAAAAAATTCGCTCTGAAAATATAGAGAGAAATGGTTTCGATTCCAACACATCTTCCGTTCGGATTATCGCTCGAACAGGCAGCCCTTCAGTTCAATCCAACGCAGACATGAATGGGGGGCATCTTTTTGTGGTTAGATTCCGAGCGCGAATGCTTGATATCGCGCGGAGCGACGGTTGTTGCCGGCGAAGCTGTCGGTTCGCCCCAAAAAAAAATCTGAACTACGACAGGGGCTTATATAAAGGGACGGGGATTCAGAAACACTTCCCTCTTTGCAACTCATCTCAAAATGAAGTAATTTTCTTCTGCACTCTTTCAATGATGTTGTCCCACCAACTCATACAAACCAATGCGCATACTCGTGGTTGAAGACGAAAAGAAAGTCGCAAAGTTCATCCAACAAGGACTGGAAGAAGAGCACTACGCCGTTGACGTTGCGCACGACGGCGAAAGGGGCCTGCAAATGGCGGATGCGGAGAATTACGATCTGATCATTCTCGACGTCATGCTGCCGAAGATGAGCGGGCTCGAAGTGGTCAAAACGCTTCGCGCCAAACCGAAAACCACGCCCGTGCTCATACTGACGGCAAGAGTCTCCACCAGCGATAAGGTCGCGGGACTTGACGGCGGCGCGGACGATTACCTGACGAAGCCTTTTGCATTCGAAGAGTTGCTGGCGCGCGTTCGTTCGCTGCTGCGGCGCGGGTCGGCGGAGAAATCCATTATTCTCAGAGTTGCCGACCTTGAGCTGGATACCGTCAAGCACAAAGCGAAACGCGGCGGGAAGACCATCGAGCTGACCGCGAAGGAATACTCGCTGCTCGAATATCTCATGCGCAACAAGGACCGCGTCCTGAGCAGAACGATCATCAGTGAGCATATTTGGGATTACAACTTCGACACGGGAACGAATATCATTGA
>JANNUB010000439.1:0-2241 GCA_031394795.1 Ignavibacteriota bacterium
CTTCCGGGCAAACACAAGGAGGTACCATGTTTAGATTGACATTAGAAAGCAACAAATTCCGTTATGCGCTCCTCAGCCTATGTTTTGTTTTTATTGTTGTCGGGCCGGTCATCTCCGCTCTGAATAGTGAAGAGACGAAAGTCTCTCAAGCCGGCAATTTGACAATCGAACAACACTGGGACGCGTTATTGCAGCTGAGTCTAAAAGAGAAGAAGGGGTTAACTTTCTTTGTGAATGGGCAGACAATTCCCGGGATTGTAACCATCATCATCGGGGATGAAGCGGTTGAAGTAAAAAATCAAACCCACGACCGAATCATCATCCGACTGGAAAGCGTAGACGCGGTCGCCCTCAACTGATTCGGTTTGCACATTCTTCGGATGAGCCGTTCGCATCGACGAGAATCAGAATAGTAGAGCATTCAAGACTCAGTTTAGGAACTATATGTCCGACGCAATCTACTACGAGTATGACTTTCGTATTGAGCTTTCGACCACTGCGGACATCCAGGAACTAAGGGGCTGCGCAAAAATAACTTCGCAGTTTTGAGAGCAATTATCCCAATCGGATTTGTCGTTTCAATATCTGGGGTGCCTGAGAAGCCCTTTTATGGCTAGTTTTGGGGAGATACGTGTGTTTCGCTATATGGTATAATTCTTCCTGTAATAAGCAAAACAGGAGGAACTATACCAATGGTATTCAATCAAGAAGTTATCCGATCGCTGTTGCAAAGAGAGAAGATTGCCACTTTGAAAGAACTGAAGGCGTCGTTGGGAAGTTCAGCCACCATGACAGTGTTTCGAAAGCTCAAATCCTTGGGTTATCGAACCAGCTACTCGCATCGCGGGAAATACTACACGCTCTCAGAGATTCCTCGGTTTGACGAAAGAGGACTTTGGTCGTACCGCGGTGTGTGTTTTTCCCGCCACGGGAACCTGCTGGTTACCGCGCAGCAGTTTGTAGAAGAAGCTGACACCGGGTTGACTACCGGCGAGTTGCAGGGATTACTGAGTGTCGAAGTCAAAGAGCCGCTATTGCAGTTGTACCGCCGCGGACGTATTGGCCGGCAGGAGATAGGTGATGCGTATGTATACTTTTCCCCTGAGCCCAGTGTCGGGCGGGAGCAACGCTTGGCTCGGGAGAACCGGCAACCATTGGCGGAAATGGGCGACTCTACCCTTCAGGTGGAGTTGCTGCCGGAATTGAAGACTGCCATCATTCTGTTCTTCAGTATGCTCGATGAGCAGCAGCGGCGGCTATATGCGGGTTTGGAGGCACACAAATTCGGGCATGGTGGAGACGGAAAGATCGCCGACTTCCTTGGACTTGACGTGCACACTGTGGCTCGAGGGCGGCGGGAACTATTCGAGGATCAGGTGCAACGACAGGGGGTTCGCAAAAGAGGGGGCGGACGAAAGTTCGCGGAAAAAAAACGCCGAAAGTGATCGAACATATTTCGAATCTGCTCAAGCATGACAAGGCCGGAGACCCGATGCGCGGTCTAAAATGGACACGCAGGACAACAAAGAAAATTGCCCAACAACTTCGTGGGCTCCACATTGAGATTAGCGCCAAAACGGTGGGCCGTTTGTTGAAAGATATGGGATTCTCCTTGCGTGTCAATCAGAAGACATTGGCATCTGGCAGCAAGAATCCGCCACCGCGACGAGTGCGCAATCGGCAGTTTAAATACATCAAGCAAAAGCGGGAGGAATTTATCTCTTGCGGAAACCCGATCGTCAGCGTAGACACCAAGAAGAAGGAATTGGTGGGAAATTTCAAAAACACCGGGGCGTCTTGGGAGCAGGAGCCATACGCAGTGAAGGATCACGATTTTCGCAGTGATGCCAAAGGGATGGCGGTTCCCTACGGTATTTACGATACGGAAGCGAATCTGGGTTTTGTAGCGGTGGGAACCAGCCGTGAAACGCCGGCGTTTGCGGTGGATGCGATCTCTCTATGGTGGCAACGTTGTGGCGGGAGCATGTATCCAAAGACGAATGAATTGTTGATCCTCGCCGATTGTGGTGGGGGGAACAGCGCCCGTGCGCGCGCTTGGAAATACCATTTGCAGCACGATCTTTGTGATCCCTACCGACTCATGGTGACCGTGTGCCACTATCCTCCTGGTGCCTCCAAGTGGAACCCGATTGAACACCAACTGTTTTCCCACATAAGCAACAACTGGGCAGGTAAGCCCCTGGAGAGTTATGAGACGGTCGTGAACTACATCAGGACAAC
>JANNUB010000050.1:0-2057 GCA_031394795.1 Ignavibacteriota bacterium
TAGGGGAGCTTTGCGACACTCTAGTGTAATATTTCCCAAAAAAAGTTGTTGCCACGGTCATATTGATTCAATAATTCATCTATACCCATTTGTACGTTTTGAGGTTATCGAACCTTCCACGACAATGAAGTGACACACACAATCTATAAGAAGATCTGCCTGCTCGGCGACTTTGCCGTCGGCAAAACCAGCCTTGTGCGCCGGTACGTCGACAACCAATTCGGCGACGAGTATCTCTCGACGATCGGCGTGAAGATCTCACGGAAATTGGTTCAGACTGAGGAGAGCAGATTGCAGCTTGTTATTTGGGACATCGAAGGAAGAAGCAGTTTCTCCGAGGGCATGAACGCCTATCTGCAAGGGGCGAGCGGCGCCGTGATCGTCGGCGATGTAACCCGCAGCGAAACCGTCGCGAACATCGCCAATCACATTTCCTCATTTCTCACCATCAATCCGCGCAGTGTCATCGTTGTCGCGCAGAACAAAGCTGATTTGCTTGAACGCGCGTCGGACGGCGCGTTGCGCCTCGAAGACCAGGAGCGCGTGATTCATTGGCAGCTCACCTCGGCAAGAAACGGCAGCGGCGTGCAGACGATATTCGAAACGCTCAGCAGAGAACTCATTGAGAAGTGAGATGGACCCGTTTCTTCAAGAACTGATCGGTGAATGCAGGCTCGAATACGTTGTTCTCAATGAGAAGCTTTGCATTGCGCGCGCATCTTCGAACGCGGCAAAATACGCCGACGTTCCGGATGCAGTAACGAAAGGAGCAGACATACGCGAGGTGTTTCCCGAGATTGTCGGTGCGGAAGATGCTTTGAAACTCATCGGCAAAACGAAGTTGGGAGCGTGGAAGATTCGAAATGTCTCCCGCGTGCAAGGCGCTCCGAGATTGGTGTTCGATATTTCGGCGATGCCGTCACCGACCGGCGATTGCGTGGTGCTCATCATTGAAGACGTCACCGACCGCGCTGCATTGGAACAGAGATTGATTCAACATTCCAACGAAACGAAGCTCCTCCTCAACGTCGTTGCGGAAGCAAAGAAATACTATGAAGGAATCCTCGAGGCGATGGCGGACGCGCTGTTCGTCGCTTCCCCCAACGGCGTTGTCCAGACTGTCAACTCCGCGGCAACGCGACTCCTCGGACAACACAAAGGTGAGCTGGTGGGATCTTCCCTGGACGCCCTCATGAACACCGCACCGCTCCTCTCGTTCGAGGAATCAGTGAGAAACATCGAGACGACTGCGACATCGAAGGAACTGGATGCAATTCCCATTGCAGTCTCGTCATCGTTTATCGAGAACGACACGCGGAGACATATTATTGTTGTCGCCCGCGATCTGCGGGAGAAAAAAAACACCGAAGCCGAAATCGAGAAGCTGAGGACGCAAAATCTTTTTCTGCAGGAAGAGATTCAATCCACGCACAATTTTCAGGACATTATCGGCAAATCGCCGGCCATCAGGAAAATTTTCAAGCAGATTGAGCAAGTTGCCGCCACGGACTCGACGGTGTTGCTTCTCGGCGAGACAGGAACGGGAAAAGAACTTATCGCCCACGCAATTCACAATCTCAGCAAGCGCTCGGACAACATCCTGGTGAAAGTAAACTGTGCCGCGCTCGCGAGCGCGCTCGTTGAAAGCGAGCTTTTCGGACATGAGCGGGGCGCCTTTACGGGCGCAAACGCTCGGCGGGTCGGACGGTTTGAACATGCGAACGGCGGAACACTGCTGCTCGATGAGATCGGCGACCTGCCGCTTGAAACACAGGCTAAGTTGTTGCGCGTTCTTCAGGAGCAAGAATTCGAGCGCGTCGGCGGAACCGAATCCGTGAAGACTAATGTACGCGTTATCGCTGCGACGAATAAGAACATGGAAGAGGCCGTGAACACAAGAACGTTCCGCGAAGACCTCTATTTCCGCATCAACATTTTTCCCATTCAGATTCCACCTCTGCGCGAGCGGCGAGAGGATGTGCCGCTCCTCGTTCGCTACTTTATCGAAAAGTACACCCAGCGAATGAACAAGAAGATCGAAGGAGTGGACAAGAAGA
>JANNUB010000442.1:0-21033 GCA_031394795.1 Ignavibacteriota bacterium
AAAGTAAGTTTGACACGCCACCGGGCGATTCTTTCCCTACCAAACGACAACCTTTGAAAAAGAATGTCTTCTGCAGGTCGGGAAGGGGACGATTGAGAAACTGACGCGTTCATTGTCTCGGTGGTCTGAAGAAGAGATTGATACGTTCATTATCCCACACCCATTGCTAGGGAAGTTGACTGTGCGGGAGATGCTGTATTTTACAATTTATCACATGCATCATCATCGCGAATTGATACAGCGAGACTATGCCGTATCCAACTGATCGCGCCTATCGTCTTGACCTCAAGTCGTGTATTGTACAATCATGCGGCGGCGAGCTGGCGGAGATTTCATATTACGAACGGAACAACTGGGTGACGATTGAGTTTGAGTGCGAGAAGTGCAAGCGGCGGTTTGTTGTGAAGGTGGAATGTTGAACCCCTGAACCTTGAACCCTGAACCCTGAACCCTGAAACCACGCGCCTCTAAGCTCTATGAACCCTGTCGAACTCATAAGAAAAAAACGCAACGGTGGCACGCTCACGAAAGATGAGCTGAAATCGTTCATCACCGATTTCGTCGCGGGAAAAATTCCCGACTACCAAATGTCCGCGTTTCTTATGGCGGTGTATTTCAAGGGTATGTCCGTTGAAGAGCGCGCGACGTTTACCGAAGTGATGCTGCACAGCGGCGACGTTGTTGATCTCTCGATGATCCCCGGCGTGAAAGTGGACAAACATTCCACCGGCGGCGTCGGCGACAAAGTCTCGCTCATTCTCGCGCCGATGGTCGCGGCGTGTGGCGTTCCCGTGCCAATGATTTCGGGACGCGGGCTTGGTCACACCGGTGGCACGCTCGATAAACTCGAGTCCATCCCCGGGTTCAGAACTAATCTTTCAATTGATGAATACAAAAACGTGATCGCGGAAACTGGACTCGTGCTTATCGGGCAGACGAAAGAAATCGCTCCGGCGGACAAACGGATGTACGCGCTGCGTGATGTGACTGCGACCGTCGAATCCATTCCGCTCATCGCCGGAAGCATCATGAGCAAAAAACTTGCGGAAGGAATTGACGCGCTTGTGCTCGATGTGAAAACCGGCAACGGCGCGTTCATGCAGAAGTATGAAGACTCCCTTGCTCTTGCGAATGCCCTCGTGGGCATTGGCAACAGCATGGGAAAGAAAACCGTCGGCTTCATCACCGATATGAACCAGCCGCTCGGCTACATGATCGGCAACTGGCTTGAGGTTGTCGAGTCGGTGGAATGTTTGAAAGGAAAAGTTGTTCCCGACTTGATGGAAGTGACATACGTTCTCGGCGGCGCGATGTTGTGGCTCGGAAAGAAAGCCGGTTCGATTGAAGAGGGAATGGAAAAATGTAAAGCCGTGATCGCAAACGGCAAAGCGTACGAAAAATTCCATGAGCTTGTGAAGCAACAGGAAGGGGACACATCGTATCTCGACAATCCCAAAAAATATCCCATCGCGACGTATTCGGTTGAGGTGCGAAGCGATGTGAATGGATTTGTGTCAGGATACGACACGATGCAAATCGGCTTGCTCGCAATTGAACTTGGCGCGGGGAGAATGAAAGTTGACGACGTGCTCGATATGAAGGCGGGCATCGTAATTACGAAAAAGATCGGGGAGACAGTGCGTACCGCTGATGTGCTGGCGACAGTGTACACCGACAGGAAAGAGGTGCTCGACCGAGCAGCGCAAAGCCTAAGCCAGCTCATCCGGATCAGCGACACCGGTCCGGCGATTCCCAAAACAATCCTCTCATTCGTTGATGACACCGGAGCGCGGGAGTGGCATAGATTCCCATCGCAGTGAAGTTTTTGGTTGACATTAAAAGAAAACTGAGCTATTTTTCTTCAAGCACGTCCTCATCGTGCGAGATGGCGACGACCATTACCCACCAGTGCTTAATCAGGAGGCAGCATGTGTTCCGTTAAACAGCTACTCGACAAGAAATCGTTATATATCATAGAAAAGGATGCAACGGTGCAGGCGGCAGCCGAATATATGTCGCGGAACAATATCGGTGCAGTTCCGGTGATGGATGGAACCCGCCTGGCCGGGATTTTTTCCGAGCGCGACATCATCAATCGCGTTGTCGCCAAAAGTCTGAACCCTTCAGCTGTTCGAGTCTCGGATGTGATGACGACGAATCTCGTCGTAGCCGATGTGAATGAGACGCATGAAGATTGTTTGAAAAAGATGAAACAAGCGAATTGTCGCCATCTTCCCATCGTGGATGGTCACAATTTGGTCGGAGTGATTTCTCTCCGCGATTTGCTCGACATTGAGATTCTTGAGAAGGATGATGCAATCCATTTTCTGACGGACTACATGTTCCATGTGCCGGCGGGAATGGAAAAGAAATACGCGAGATAAATATGCCTGTCGTTACATTCTTCAACCAACACCGATCGATCGAAACGGAGGCGGGGATGAACTTGCGTGAGTTCATGCTCAAGGTGCACGTCACGCCCTACAAAGGTCTCGACATGCTGACGAACTGTCGCGGACACAATTTCTGCGGCACGTGCGCGGTGGAAGTCGTAGACGGCAAAGGCGCGACGCAGATTGGACAAGACGAGCAAGCGACACTCGTCGGGAATCTTGCGATCGCCCGCCAGTTGCCAAAAAATGTTCGCCTCGCCTGCCAAACACAAATCACCGGCGACATGACTGTCAGAACTCAGCCCGCTCGCGCGATCGACTGGACGCTGACGAAGCAACGGTTTGCGCTCATCGGTATCGCTTCGTTCTTCGGACTGGTGTTTGCGGGGATGTTTGTGTTTTTGCTGTTGGATATGATTAAGAAGTTCTAGTTCTCTCCACGAATTCCACACCCGCTTATCTGCTTCTCCTTTCATCGCAACTTGAGATTGATGTAATTCCCCTGTACATTGCGCAGGGGGAAAACCGTGAAAGGAGGCGCTTATGTTCATCGAGTTAACACGTGATGAGTTGAACCTGCTTGAAGAAGTGGTGAGAGAGTTTGTCTCTGAGTTGCGGGCGGAAATCGCGGGGACTGAATCCTACGACTTTCGGCAGGGACTGAAGAAGAAGGAAGAGACGCTGCAGTCAATTCTCGCGAAGTTGGAAAAGACGCATTTGGTGGTTGCCAGTTGATCGCCGCTATCTGCTGAAACCTCTGCTCAACACATTCAGCATCGCATCGTGAATGATGCCGTTAGTGGCGAGCACCTGTTTCTTGTAAATGGTAGATTCGCCGCCGGAGAAGTCCGTAACTTTTCCTCCCGCCTCTCGAACGAACAACACGCCTGCAGCCATGTCCCACGGATTCAGGTTCACTTCCCAAAATCCATCGAACCGTCCTGCTGCGACATACGAGAGATCAAGAGCCGCTGAACCCAAACGACGGATGCCCTGACCTTCCACCACAAAATTCACAAAGTGTCCGATTGCGTTGTCGGGATTTTGCGCAATGTCGTACGGAAATCCGGTGACGAGCAAGCTGTCAATCAGCTTCGATGCTGAAGTTACTTTCAACCGCTTGCCGTTGAGAAACGCGCCGGAGCCTTTCTGAGCTGTGAACAACTCGTCAAGGTTCGGATCGTACACGACGCCCGCGATAATCTCGCCCTTGAATTCAATTCCAATGGTGACACAAAAAATCGGTAGCCCGTGAAGAAAATTCGTCGTGCCGTCAAGTGGGTCAATCACCCACTTGTAATCCGACGTCGAATCGCTTGCACCGCTTTCTTCCGCGAGAATCGCGTGGCTCGGATATTTTCGTTTGATGATGGAAATGATTTTTTCTTCGGATCCTTTGTCAATTTCGGAAACGAGGTTGCGTTCTTCGCCCTGCTTTATTTCAACATTGCGTACGCGTCCGACGTTGTACTTCAAAAATTTTCCCGCCTCTTTGGCGGCTTCGATGGCAGTTGTGAGCATTGAATTTAGAATCTAACTTTCAAAAGTGTCGTTTGATTTCTTCGAGGATAAATGGAAGATTTGGTTCGTGAAACTCAACTCAGGAGCGGGAATTCTGTTTCGTCCAATGTTTGGAGGAATGTGTTTGTGATGAGGGAGGGTTTCTTGTAGCGAGGCGATGTTAGGATGAGGGAGGCTGTCGTACCAATAGAGTTTTTCCTCGTGCAAGTACACTTCATACCCATACGAACTTATGGTCGCGGAACGGAAATCCAGAAACTCCCTCATTCGTAATTTCATACCATTCTTAAACCAGACTTCACCTACCGCGATTCCGGTCTGTCGGCTATTCAGGCGGACGTTTACTGTCGAGTGTTCAACGCTCGGCCTTTGAACCAAGTGCGCGAGATACTCGCTGTAATCCTGCAGCGAGGAAAGAGGATTGCTCACCATCGAAATCAATAGGCGGGTTGAAAGCGAAGTAGGCTGGCGATCTCACGGCCACGGATAACGTCCAAATATTCGCCCTTGCGATGTTGCCAGGTTTTGTACAAACCCTGCCAGCGAAGAAAATCCCATCGAGTTTCATCATATTCATCGAACTTTCCCAAATGGCCCGACATCAACGCGTGATAGAACTCCTCACTCAGCACACCATACTTTTCTTCGTAGAGCGACATCTGCCGTTCGAGCACATTCATTTCCTGTACGAGCTCATGGATTTCCATTTCCTTTCTCCTTATTGCGTGTTCGAATGTACGAACAAGCATTCTGCGAATCAACGTTAGAGCTTCTGATGGAGCAACTGCTACCCAAACATCTGTAAGGTTGGAAAAAATGTCAAGCGTTGATAGGTCACTCAACTCACAGCTTTGTTTGCCAGCACCTTCTTCAACCGATCCGCATGAATGTTATTCATACGGAAGCGGATTGTGATCTCATCGCCGTCGTATTTCTTTTCCAGGACCTCCGCCATGTCATGAATCTGCGAGATGATCTGATAGTCGGATTGGCTGAATGTCATCGTCTGCTCGACGATGTTTGCGTCGAGCAGTTCGATGATCTTCGCTTCGAGCGAGCTCATGTTGATGCCGCGGGCGGCGGAGATGCAGACGGCGTTCGCGTATTGTTTGCTCAGTTGGGAAACGATGCTCCGGTCTTCGAGCTTGTCAATCTTGTTGAAGACGAAGATGGTTGCTTTCTCGTGCGCGTGCAGATCTTCGAGCGTTTCGTTCACGACCTGAATCTGCTCTTCGAATAACGGGTGGCTGACGTCCACGACGTGCAGCAGAATGTCCGCTTCGACCACTTCCTCGAGCGTGCTCTTGAACGACGCGACGAGATGATGCGGCAGCTTGCGAATGAAACCGACTGTATCCGAGAGAAGAATCTTGTGCGCCGATCTACGACCTCGTAGAGGTGAAAGAATGACCAGCCGAACAGTGGAATCGAGCGTTGCGAAGAGTTTGTCTTCAACGAGGACATTCGCCTTGGAAAACGCGTTCATCAGCGTTGATTTGCCGGCGTTCGTGTATCCAACGAGAGAAACGCGAGGAAGTTTGTCTCGTCCTTTGCGCTGCTCGGCTCGCTCTTTCGCGATGCCCTTGATTTTGCCTCTCAGGTGGCTGATGCGCGTGCGAATCAGGCGGCGGTCGGTTTCAATCTGTGTTTCGCCGGGACCTTTCGTGCCGATGCCGCCGAATTGTTTCGACAAGTGCGTCCATTGTCGCGTCAAGCGCGGAAGCATGTATTGAAGCTGGGCAAGCTCGACTTGCGTTTTCGCTTCGCTGGTGCGAGCTCGCGACGCGAAAATGTCGAGAATGATGCCGCTGCGATCAACGATCTTGCATTTGATAATGCGTTCGAGATTTCGCACTTGCACGGCGGAGAGATCGTCGTCAAAAACGACGAGGTTGATTTTTTCAGTCTCGACAAAGTCGGAAAGCTCCTGCGCTTTGCCGGTGCCGATGAAATGCGCGGGGTCAATCGTTGTGCGTTCTTGGACGACCGTTCCGACAACTTCCGCTCCCGCGGATGCCACGAGCAAATGTAGCTCCTGAAGATACTCCTCGACACGCTGGCGCAAAGCGTTTGCTCGAGCGCTTCTCTCTGACGCGTAACCGTAGTTCGCAGAAAGCTCGCGATCGCTGAGCGAATCGGCAACGGCACGGGACGCGACGCCGACGAGGACCGCTCGTTCCTTTTGTTGCGTCACGATCAGACGCGACTGCGCAATCTCCGATTTGTTTTCGAAACTCTTTGCTCTCATAACAACCCTCTTCTCTACGCTCTACTCTCTCTGCTTTCGCGCCCAACAATCATCTCCAACAACGCGAGCGCAATCGCCAATCCAACAAAATACTTCCAAAGCTCAACGCCGAATCGTGATGCGAGAATCGCCGCATCGATCTTTTCGGCAACAGGGAGTTGCCGCCATTGCTCTGGCTTCAATCCGGTCTGTGCGAAGAATTGTTTCAATTCGTCATCGCTTGCATGACGAAGATCGGTTTCTTCTTTCGCCACGTTCACCGCAAAGGCATACAGGGGTTCACTGTCCTTGTCCCCCAAGAGTCGCAGCTCATAGACTCCTGACTCCGAAGAGTGAGGAGATGAAAATGCAGCCGCGCCCGCGGAGAATCGAGGCGCCACACGCTCTTCAATGCCCGACGGTGATCGGAGTACGTATGCGTCTTTGTCCGGGCGCTGCTTCAGTCGTACGCTGAATCTGATTTCCTCGCCGACAGTGAACTGTGGGGGCTGTCCTGTGGCGGACTGCGCAAGATACAATCCACTTCGATAGAGGAGCGGAACGAAAATTCCTTTCAGGGGGAAATCGCTCCATGTCATTCCGGCTTCAACGGCGAACAGGAGCATTGTTCCCGCTCCATGCCGATATTCGGTTAGGAAGTTTGTGCCGTCGGAAAGGGAGATGACGGACCGTCCGCGCGGACCGGTTTGGGGCTGAATTGCCGAGTAGATTTTTGGCGATTCGATGGTCCGCTGCAGCTTTCGCGCTGATGTCTCCTCGAACAGTCCATCGAAAAGCGCGTGGTCGAAATCAACCTTGCCGAACGATAGGAAACTCAAAGAGCCTGCATTTGGCGCTGCGGGATTTGCGGAACCCTTTCGCGGCAGCGAAGGAGGAATTCCCATCTTGGTGAAAAACGCGCTGTTGTAATTGTTGATGTCAGAGGCATTTCCCGGAAACATCAACACTCCTCCTCCCGTGCCGATGAATTGCGCAATCCGCTCGGCTTCGCCGGCGGAGAAGTCCTTCACGTTGGCAAGAAGCAGGATATCAAACCTGCTCAAGTCGGATGATGAAAGCTTCGATTCGGTTGCTTGCACAATATCGAAAAACCCGGCAGCGCTTGAATCCTTATCGAGTGTGAGTGCAAGCGACGGAAGTCGCGTGTCGTCCGACGATGCGCCAATTGCGAGGATACGGACGGCCGTCGGAACTTGTACCGTGAAGTACCGGCGGTTGTCGGCGTCGAGTGCATCGTCCTCAAGCTGGAGATAACCGGATTGCATTCCTCTTCGGCGGGGTGAGAACTGGAGTGTCGGGGCTATAGTGCTTTGTGATGCCACGTCAACCGATTGCTGCGCGACGCGTGCGCCATCCAAATAAAGGCTGACGACGGAATTGCGCAGTGGCGAAGAGCCTGCGTTGTGAAGAGATGCTTGGAGAGAGAGAGGTCTCTCTTGTGAGATAATTTTGGAAGTGAAAAGAGCATTCGTAATTCCGGCGTTCTCAAAGGATGCGGCGCTTCGAACATCAACCAGAAAGAGCTTTACGTTGTCGTCAAACCAGTCGGTGGTGTCGCGTCGCGAACCGCTCTGTATTACGTGTGATGCCTGGGCGTCTGTTATGAGATAAATTTCCTGGTTGAGGTTCTTCGATTCGCCGAGAATTTTTGCAGCGACGGCGAGTACGTCGCGAAATGTCGTCGTTGCTTCCGAGAGCTGGCCCAACGCCTTCCTTCCCTGCGCGGCAGAATAGACCGGAGGCGGGGGAGCTGATCTATGAACATCTGGAACATCCGATAAACGAATGAGGTATGCCTCATCACCATCCTTCATCAAGTCGAGAATGCGCGAGGCAGCCTCCTTCGCTTGTGAGAACAATATCCCCCGCTCAGTGCGTACGCTCATGCTCGGCGAGTCGTCCAGGAGCACGACGAGCGTCGTTTTTGCGTGCGTCGAGCCTCCAAGCGGAAAGAACAACCCGCGCATCGCAGGCCGGGCGAATGCCAGAACGACGGAGATGATCATCAATGTGCGCAACGCGAGGAGAAGCCACTGTTTGATTTTCACTCGCCGCATTTTGGTCTTTTGCAGCTCCTTCAGGAACTGCAGCGAGCTGAATTCGATTGTCTTGAGCTTGCGGAGATTCAGAAGATGGATGAGGATGGGAATGGAGGCAGCGAACAAACCGAAAAGCAGAAGGGGATTCAAGAATGTCATGAACTACTTCGTGTGATTCGAAGATCAAAAACCGATTGGGATGATTTGATTCAGCACAAAAAAATCTGACCAAAAGGTAATTCAAAAGCAACCGTCCTTCTGTGGACATTCCCCAAATCAAAAAAAGGGAAAAGTTTGCCACTAAGACACCAAGACACTAAGGAGTTCTTCGGATAGAATCGCTCATTCTGCCCGCAAGAGCAATACTGTCCGAAAGACTCCGTTGAAGGAGTGTCGCCCCGTCCCTAATCGAATTCCGATAGTTCACCGCACTGGTTGCCATTTCTTCCTAAAACTTTTAATTTGTTTTAGGTCAAACCAAACCGGGTTCTTGTGAGGCGATTAAGAGTTCTTCAATTCATATCTTTGCTGTCCGTTTGCGCGTCTCCTCCTCTGATTTCACAGCCCACGATAACGTACCGTCCTGAACTTGACACGACTCGCTTCGCACGTCGCTTTCAGATTTATCCCTCTCAGCACTTGAAGCGCCCGCGTGTTGGACTTGTGTTAAGCGGCGGCGGCGCGAGGGGCGCTGCGCAAATCGGTGTGTTGAAGGCGTTGGAAGAAAATAACATCCCGATTGATTTCATCGCGGCAACGAGCATGGGTGCTATAGTCGGTGGTTTGTACGCGGCTGGCTACACGACGGCCGAGTTGGAAAGTCTCGTGGTTGGAACGAATTGGGACGAACTGCTGTCACTTTCCGACGAGGCGAAACGCGTCGACCTCGCTCTCGACCAGAAATTAGCCGCGGATTGGAGTTTTCTCGTTGTTCGGTTTCAGGGACTCCAACCGGTTCTCCCACATGCAGTATCGAGCGGACAGCGCTTGACCAATTTTTTGAATGAAAAAACGCTGCAGGCGTTGTATCATCCCCACCCGTCGTTTGATGATCTCAAGATTCCATTTCGCGCCGCAACTACGGATTTGGTTTCAGGCAAGCGCATCGTGCTCGGCGAAGGCTCACTTGCGGAAGCTCTACGGGCCACCGCAACGGTCCCGTTGCTCTTCAACCCGGTCGAAAAAGATTCCATGCAGTTGATTGACGGAGGACTCGTCACAAACATTCCCGTGGACATTGCAAAAGATGCCGGTTGCGACATTGTCGTCGCCGTCAATTCTACGAGCGGTTTGCGCAAAGAGGGCGAATTGCAGGCGCCATGGCAAACTGCGGACCAGATCATGGGAATTATGATGCAGCTTTCCAATGATCAACAATTACAGAGAGCCGACGTCGTTATCACCCCGGACATTGGACGCCATCTCTCGTCGGATTTCAAGGGGCTTGATTCGCTGATTCAGCGAGGATACGGTTCAGCGCTGGCACAGGTGGACTCGATTCGGCGGCTGTATGATCGTGCCTCGCAGAAAATGGATTCGGCAAAAACTCAGGTGTTTGCGAATGCCAGCGCGAGATTCATTGTTGACAATCAAGGATCGTATGAACTGAACCCGCTGAAGGATCTTGTCCATGCAGGGCGTATCACGTCGGCGGACATCAAAAGAAACATTCGCGAACTCCATGAATCAGGAAGTTTTGCTGAGGTTCGTGCAGAAGTGTACGCCAATAGTTCACCCCCGCGGATTGATTACTTCTGCGCACTCAACCCGACGTTGAAACGCGTTGAGTTTTTGGGGAACGCTTTACTTCCGACCGATTCACTCAGATCTGAATTCAAGGAGTTACTCAACAAACCGCTGAATCATCGGACATTCTCCGACGCAATTGAGCGGGTCCTTCGACGATACCGGGCACGGGGATATTCGCTCGCGCGAGCGACCGGTGGTCGTTTGGATGAGGAGAGCGGAACTTTTTCCATCGAGCTTAATGAAGGTGCGGTTGAGAGAATCGGAGTCATGGGGGGAGTGCGCACGGAGAATTCGTTTATGCTGCGTGAATTCGGCGTCAAAGAAGGAGAGGTCTTCGACATCAAACGCGCGCAGGAGGGCATCACAAACATCAACAGCACGAACCTTTTTGACTTTGTGTATCTCGAAGTTGCGTACAACCAACAGAAGCCCGTGCTGACGATCCGCATATCGGAGTATCCTTCGCAGCTCGTTCGCTTCGGGATGCGCGCCGATGACGAACGGAATTTGCAAGGTACTATCGATATCCGCGACGAAAACTTCCGGGGACTCGGCGCTGAACTTGGATTGACGGTTGCGGGAGGCGGACGCAATGCGCTTGCAAACCTTGAATTCAGATCGAACCGCCTGTTCAGTTCGCTGTTTACTTTCAATATCGGTCTGACGTATAGTTTGTTTGACAGCTATGTGTATGCGGACGACCCGACGGAAACGCGCGCCAATCGCTGGAGCCGCCGCCGCGCCGGCGAGTATTCGGATATCCGCTACGGGGGAAGGCTTCTGGTGGGTGCTCAACTCAAGAAATTTGGCAACGTAACGGTCGAATACTTGCTCCAACAAACGCGTATCAAGAGCATTGACAATACACAGAATTTTGGGGTGCGGCATACGCTTTCCATGCTCAAGACCGGTACCGTGATAGACAGCCGGAACAGGTACCCGTTTCCGAGCGGCGGGGTGCATACGAGACTTTCGTATGAATTCGCTAGCACGAGGCTCGGCAGCGACATCGGCTACACCGCGCTACGATTTCTGTGGGAGAATTATGCTTCATGGGGGGATCGGAGCACATTTCACCCACGCCTGACCTTCGGTTTCGGCGACATCACGATGCCTCTCGCCCAACAGTTTCGGCTTGGTGGACGAGAGTCTATGTTCGGCACGCGTGAAGACGATCGTCGCGGAAGGCAAATGCTTGTGCTGAACATCGAGTACCGCTACCGCATGCCTATACGGTTCGCCTTCGATACCTACGTCCGCGTTCGTTACGATCTTGCAACGATCTCCGACGTGCCCGAGCAGATTAAGTTCAATTTGTTTCGACATGGAATCGGTATGGAGCTCGCTTTAGACACACCCCTCGGGGAGGCGGCATTGGGGGTAGGAAATAGTTTTTATTTTGAGCAGGGTTTGAAAGAGAACTCCATGAAGCGTGGGCCGCTTTTGTTATATCTGACGCTTGGCTATGACTTGTGATTTTATGATGATGTTGATTGCCATACTGTAAATAGATATACTTGTCCAGCGACATAGAATACTGCTTCGAGCAGGGGAGAATTCGTAAACGGTTTTTGTTGGACAGAAGTTAACTCAGCGAACGTGCCATGAGATTCTCCCAGACGCGCGAAGTGTATCTTGCCCTCATATTTTTTTTCATTCTCCTGCTACCGTCGTGCTCCTTTAGCCAAACCCATCTCAAGAAAATCCTCTTCACCCCTTCCGACGAAATTTTCGCAAATCCGGAATGCGGTATGTACTCCGTGCTTGAAACAGGGCTTAAGCCGGGGAAGGTAGCGCCCTATGATCCGCTGAATCCAGAGTGGCTGTTCGATATTCGTGAGAAACATTCACTGCTCTTCCGATACTTCGGACTGAAGGAATGGCGCACACGAGATTTGCCTCCGGAGGCGCTCAGCAAGATCAGTGAAGACTTTGTCCGCATACGCAAAGCAGGTCTGAAGAGCATCATACGCTTCGCGTATTCCGCGAATATCGGTGAGCCCGATGCTTCGCTCACGACAGTTCTCCGTCACCTTGATCAGCTTGCGCCGATCATTCGCGCGAACAAAGATATTGTCGCGGTGATGCAGGTAGGCTTCATCGGGGCGTGGGGCGAATGGCATTCGTCAACCAACGATCTCGAAACGCCCGAAAACATGCGCGCGGTGTTGGACAAGGTTCTGAAAGTGCTGCCCACAGACCGAATGGTGCAGCTGCGATACCCATACTACAAGCAGAAGATTTTCTTTTTGCCGTATTCGGCATCCGGGGCGCTCACGCCGGATCGCGCATTCGATGGCTCTCCGCTATCGAGAGTCGGGCACCACAACGATTGCTTTCTCGCGAATGAGAGCGACAAGGGAACCTATACGCACGACAACTATCTCGATACGGCGGAAGCGAAGGCGTACATTGGGCGTGAAACGCGTTACGTGCCGATGGGTGGCGAAACATGCGAGCCGAGTTCCTTTTCGGAATGCCAAAGCGCGTTGCACGAGTTGGCAAGACTTCACTGGTCTTTTCTGAATGGCGATTATGACGAACGTGTGCTCGCTGATTTCGAGCGCAATGGCTGCATGACCGAAATACGGCGCAAGCTCGGTTATCGGTTCACCTTACGCAGCGCAGAGTTTACGCCGGTGGTAAACCCAAAGGGAAAGTTCATTTTCAAAGCATGGATGGTCAATACCGGGTGGGCTTCGCCTTACAATCGCCGCAGCGTCGAGCTGGTGTTCCGTCACGAGGTGACCAGTCACGAGGTAACCGCTGATACGTATGTCGCGACTCTTCCCGACGATCCGCGATACTGGCTTTCCGGCGATAGTGTGTTGATCGAAGTTGCATTGGGCATACCTCCGGCTATGAGGTCGGGGAAATATTCTCTTTTCCTGAACTTGCCCGATCCTGAGCCGCTCTTGAAATCTCGTCCGAGTTATTCAATCAGACTCGCGAATGCAACGATGTGGGATTCCGCCACCGGCTACAACCGGCTGTACGATTCGGTGATGGTAGTGAACGATGTGCGCGCGGTCGAGAACTATCGCGGAAGCATGTGGCTTCAACGAGCACGCTAAGCGGTATGACGTGTCACCGATCCGCCGACGAGCAACTGTGACATTGATAACTTTTCTCGCTTCTTTTTTTTTGCAATTTGATACGGTCGTCAAAGGTGTATCCTTAGCACTTCCACTTGTTCACTTGGTATGAGATCAGAAACCGAACATACAATCCCGCGTCTCACTGCACCTGCCCCTCTCATCCGAGACTACCCGGCTGTGTTGCTGCGCGGAAAATGGGTTATTCTCATGGCGACTGCACTAATGTCGTTAGCCACTCTGATACTTACTAAGCTGCGCGAGCCGACATACCAAGCAAGTGCATCGGTGTTGATTCAAACCCGGCTTGCCGAAACGGGCGGTTTTTTTCTGGCGGTGGGTGGGAGTGCGATTGCGCAGAACATCAGGCAGAACGAGCGTGAGATCCTTCTCTCGCAATCGCTGGCAGAAACCGTTGCACGCGGCCTCATTCGACAGATGTATCTCGATTCGAGCGCCCGACAGATGCTTGAAATCGTCAAACCCGACAAGAAGCACAAGGGCAAGCGGACGGTAGCCACGGTTGCGGAAATCGTCGAGAAGCTGGCGCTTGATGTGGATTTCGCGACGGTGCGCGAGTCGGACGTTATCAAGATTATGGTCAAGAGCAAGAACCCCGTCGAGGCGGCGATTCTGGCGAACATGTATGTGGACGAATATTACTACCGCAATCTCTACAAGAGCCGCGAAAAGTCGCGGGCACTCCGCGAATTCCTACAAAAGCAAACATTGGAACACCGCACGAATCTGGAACGAATGGAAAACTCGCTCCAGGCGTACATGGAAGACAAAGGAATCGTCTCGCTTGATGAGGAGTCGCGGAGAATGATCGGACAGCTCTCGGAGCTGGAAGCTGACCGCGATGCCGTTGATATCTCGCTCCAAACATTGGAGCGGACGCGCTCATCGTACGCGCAGGAAGTTCCCGCGCAGGAACAGCTTCTTTCATCATTCATCAGCGGTGCGAACGATCCGTACATTCGCCAACTCCAGGAACAGCTTGCAACGCTTGAAGTACAGCGCGATGTTGCAGTTTCGAAAAACCCCTCGTTGTCGGGAAAGGAAGTTTTCAGCGACAGGCTCAGAGAGATTGATGAGCAAATTCAAGCGATTAGGGAAAAGCTGAAAGAGAAGACGAGACAATACATTGTTTCCCTCGTTCCTGCTACGACCTCCCCCGATCAATCGACGCAACAACCTGCATCTTACCTGAGGCAGGTGAAACAAAAAATGATAGAGCTGCAGATAGAGATTCAAGCCCTGCGCGCGAAGAAGGATGCCCTGACGAGCACTATTAACGAGTATGAAAGACAATTCGAGCGTATTCCCGGAAAGAACATCCAGTATGCACGGCTCGAACGCGGCCGTTTAGCGGCTGAGAAATTATACCTCGTACTGAATGAAAAACTCAACGATGCTACGATCGCTGAGCAATCACAAATCGGATACATTGACGTCATTGATCGCGCTACTCCGCCGATTGAGCCGTCGAGTCCCATCCTCCTCCTTAATCTTGCCATAGGGCTTAGTGTCGGATTGCTCTTCGGAGTTGGTTTCGTTGTAGCGCGTGAGTTTCGAGACGTGCGTATCCATACGCCTGAAGACCTGCGATCGAAAGGGTACACGACCGCCGCAGTCGTGACGAGCATGGATGACGACATCCGCCGGCTGGGCGGGACACACGTGCTGTCGCGTTACGGCCGTCCAGTAGATGCTCATTTGCTCACACTCGCTGATGCGTTTTCTCCTGCAGCGGAAGCGTACAAGAAACTCCGGACGAGCGTTCAGTTCGACAGATCCGATCGAAGACCACAAACGATTCTCGTTTCGAGTCCCAACAAGGGCGAAGGAAAATCAACAACAGTGGCGAATCTCGCGGTGGCGTTTGCCCAGAGTGGAAAGATGGTGCTGCTCGTCGATTGCAATCTCCGCCGCCCGCAGATCCATCGAATGTTCGACCTGTTCCAGACACCGGGATTGTCGGAGCTGTTGACGAACCGGGCAGGCTACGATAGCGTTGTTCAGGTTACAGTGCAACGGCAGCTGCATATTCTCTGTGCAGGCGCCTCGCCGACGAACCCGGCGGAGCTGCTGAGCTCGTCGAGTATGCGCGAGCTGCTCGAGCAGGCACGGCTGGAGTATGACGTCATTCTCCTGGATACGCCGCCAATTCTGAGCGTTGCCGACGCGAGCGTTTTGTCTTCCTATGTTGATGGACAAGTTATGGTGATTGCCGCGGGGCAGACTCGGATGGAGGAACTGGAACGCTCCATTGATATTCTCAGCGGAGTAAGCAGCGTGATGCCGAAATTCATCCTCAACAAATTCGATCAATTGCACGCGTATGGTATCTCATACATCCGCTCGGGTTATGGATATTACGGCGATACCGAGGCAAAGCCAAGACGCGGATTACTCACAGGAAGGTAAAACATGAACAAGATCGTTCTCGCTGTATCAATGTCGTTGGTCGTTACCGCGTTATCATTTGCGCAGAGCCGGAATAGCGACCTTTCCAGCGCAACGGCGAATGCGCAGGCTGGATCGTATTTCTATGTTGCGCGGCCCAATGAAATGACGATGCAAATCAACATCTGGGGTTTTGTGCATCACCCCGGCAGGTACGAGGTCAACACCACCACCGACTTGGTGCAGCTTCTCTCGTATGCCGGCGGCCCGACGAATGATGCAGACATGGAAGACGTCCGTGTTTCGAGGCTGGTGCGACGCGGCAACGTTGTCTCGGCGAAAGAAGTTCGGGTTAATCTTCGCGAAATGGACAAGATGGATGAAGGGAAGTTGCAACTGCAACCCGGCGATACGATTTTTCTCGATCACACGTCGTGGCTGACTATCCGTGATGTCGTAAGTGTCGTAACGACCGCCGCTATCGTGACCGCCGCGGTTGCGCAGATTTTAAATTACACAAGCAAATAGGACGATGCGATACAGTCCAGGATCTCTTCCTTTTGACGTCGCTCCAAGGATCAAGTGCGACGTTCCCCCCGAAATGTAAAAGCTTAACCGCAGAGCCTGTCGCGTCACCCATGCTTCATAATACCGGTGGAGAGATTTCAAAAAAGATTGCACTAATGAAGGCGAAGGATTATTTTATGTCGTGTTTCGTTTGTCATGATTTGATCGTCGCGCCCTGTAGTTGTTCACGGCTCGCATCACGTCAGGGGAGTTTCATGACGCGAACACTCCTCTTGACACTTTAGGCGAGCCGCATGACCTTCGAGACTTCCGCAGCAGCATCACACAAAAAAGAGGAGATCCTCCGGCGCACATTCAGCGGAGCGCGGTGGATGCTCTATCTCTCCGCTTCCGCGCTCGCGGTCGGGTTCTGCACGAACGTTATGCTCGGCCGAGTCGGCCCTGAAACGCTTGGCTTCTACAGTTTGCTGATGCTCTTGGTGAGTATGATTCAGTTCTTTTTTGTCCTCGGCGGCCCCAACGTCTTCGTCAACTATCTGCCGAGCCTTTCTCTGGAACAGCGCCCGAGGTTCGTCTTTACATACACAGTGATTGTGTACGTTGCTGGCGCCTTCTTTCTTGCCGTGGCGCTGCTGTATCCTTCGATCATGCACGTCGTGTTCCGTTCCGAGCTGAACGTATCGGTTGGAACATATTTGACGGTTCTTGTGCCAATACTTCTGGCACAGGCGCTCGTATGGGCGATGTTGCAAGCGGAGCTTGAGGGCTTTTCCTTTGCCGTGTCACAGAACTCCGTTTCATGGTTTTACTTTGCGGGCGTCGGCATGATGGCGTTGACGGGGATTCTCGGGGCAGGTCGCAGACTCGACTCGGTGAGCGGTGCGCTGAACGGATACATTTTTCTCGCGGTCGTTCTCGCTAACTCCATTGCGCTCATGATAGGAGCGTTCGGTTTGAAGAAAGGGCACATTGGCTTCCATACTCTGCGACAGCGATGGTTTCTTCCGGACGGGTTCTGGAAGTTTACCCTCGCTCTCCATTTCGGGACGCTGTTCAATTTTGTGATTGCCAATGCAGCCCCCGTTTTTATCCTGCGTGAGCTTGGGCTGCGTGAGCTTGGTTTTTTTCGGGCCGCTTCCGTTTTCGCGGCATTTGTTATTTGGGTTCCCGGCGTATTCGATAAGTCGTTTTACCCATCGTTCTGCAATCTTGTGATCAACAAACTTCCGACAGACGAAGTGTACGGCAGGTTCTCACGCTTGAACGCTACGGCAAGCGGACTTGTCGCGCTCGTCATTCTCTTGTTTACGCGCGAACTGCTGAGTGTGTTCGGAAAAGAGTTCGGCGACGAGGCATACTTCCTTCTCAGCGCATTGTCGGCAGGATACTTGATTTCTACTCCTTTCATTCAGATAAATTTCGCTCTTGTGACAGCGCACCTAAAAACTCCGCACACTATGGGAGCGTACGCTCTCGGAGCCGGAGCGGGAATTGTGCTTTATGCAGCGCTTGTCCCGAAATACGGCTTGGCCGGAATCGCGGCGGCATTCATTCTGCTTCAACTGATCATGTTGTTCATCAGTGTCGTGTTGACGCGGCATTTTACGCGCTCACCGTTTCCCACGCGGGCATTTCTCACGACTCTTTTAGCTACGGGCATGGGGCTACTCGGGTCCCATTACTTCGGAGCTCTCTCATGGCAGAATGCGTTGATCAAGTCTGCTCTTTTTGTTTTGTTTTTCATGCTGCTGATTGTTGCGAAACTGATAACGAAAGAAGAATTCCGGGAAATGCTTTCCGTTGTTATTCCTCAGAGAGTGCTGGGTAGAGTAAAGCGATGAGTTCACGCGAAACTATTGCGGCGGTATGTACGGTGGCGCTTGGCGTTGTCTTATATTTCATTCTTGTAGCCGGCGCAAGTCCGGATCTGTTGAGTTTGCTGTTTGTCGGCTTTGTACTGGTCATAGGGTGGTATGATCTTCGCTTCTTGCTCGTTGGCTGGTTCCTTATGTCCACATATTTCTATCCGTATCCGGATGATCTCGCAGAAAATGCGTCGGTGTATTCGATCACAGTCAACTATGCCTCGAATGTCAGCCACTATCAGTTCATTCCGCTGATGTTTTTCCTGTTTGTCCTAAGATCGATCCTGACCGGTAAGAGACTCAACGTGGGGAAAGAAGAAATCGTGATGATTATTTTCATCATTTCCTCGGTAATCTCATCCGTCGTCGCCACGAAAGGGGAGTATGCTGATGTTCGGCGGATATACGTTACCTATGGTCTTGGCCTCCTTGTCTATTACGTCGTGAAAAACATGGACCTCGACCTGAGGCTCTTCAAGGCTTTTGGCTTTGTCGCGCTTTTTCATGTCGGCGCCCTTTTATGTATCGGGATCTATGAGTACCAGACAGGGTTGAGCTTTTATACAAAGGCGCTTCGCTTTGTTGATGTTGGGTACGGGAGGATTGCCGGTCCGTTCCTTACTCCCATTGCGCTGGGAATTTTTTTACCTATGAATTTTCTCTTCATCTATCAAGCGCAAAAACTCGGGCTTCTCCCGCGTCTTGCGCTCTGGATTGGGGGAGCCGTTACAGGATTTCTCACCATCTTGACGTTCACGCGTTCAGTGTGGCTCGGTGCATTCGTGACAATATTGTTTGTGATGTATAGGTCAAGCGAAGAGGGCGCCGCGAAAGTCGTGCGCCTCGCACTGTTCGCGGTCGTAGGGATCGGCCTCGTCGGCATGCTCGCAATGAACTCTCCTGAGATCGAGAAGCGACTGACCGGAGAGGAGAATGCGAACTTCCGGCTCGCCATGGCTCACGCTTCCGTCAATATGTTCCTCGACAAGCCAATCTTCGGCTGGGGGTTTGGAACTTTCGACCTTTTCAAGGAAAAGTATCTCATGGACGCGTACGGATTCTACATGTCCAACTCGAAGGAGACTTCACATGTGACGTTGTTGACAATACTCGCAGAGCAGGGAGTGTTCGGCGCTTCGTTGCTTATCTTGTTCATTTATTTTTCTGTTTCGTTCAAAGGCATGAAAATGACGGAGTTCAGCGGCGATGCGCGTCTACTTGCTGCGGCAAATATCGGCGCCCTCATTACGCTTGTGATCAATGCGTTTCTGGTGGATATTAAATTTTTTCCCCTCACGTATGCGTGGTCAGCGATGAACCTTGGTTTCATCCACAATATTTACCGAACAAACCAGCTCAAGAAGCTTGGAGCTGACGAGACGTCCTACGCGCAAGGATTCATCCGACGGACAATACCATGAGACCGAAAGTCGCCATCTTGACGAACTACCCATACACGGGAGAAGGGTTCACAGGAGGAGTTGAGACGGCAAGCGCAGGTTTGCTTGAGGGGTTGCAGAAGTACGTTGCCGAATTCGAGTTCCACGTCATTGCACTGTCGCGTGCCGTGAAACACTCGACAACCGAAGAACGTGATGGGATGTCCTTTCATTTTCTCGCGATTCCATCGGCGTGGTACGCTCGTCCACATCTCATTCCGAATATCATCAACGCGCGCGCCAAGTTGAAGGAACTTCAACCCGACCTTGTTCATTGTCAGGACAACATGGCTCTGGCAATCGGAGCCGTTGCCGCGAAAGCGGAGCACAAAGTCTTTACGGTGCACGGCGTCAAGGCAGTTGAGTCACAGGTGTGGCAGGGCCCGCAATACTGGAGCCGCCAAATGGATGCGCTCCTCGAACGCTGGGTGCGGAAGCGCTTTGATGAAGTGATTTCCATTTCACCGTACGTGGATTCATTCTTGCCGATTCATGTTCGGAAGCATCACATTACCAATCCCGTACGAAATCTGTTTTATGAGAAGCCGCAAGCGGGGAACGTTCCGCGCCGCATTCTCTTTGTCGGCGTCGTGAGACGATTGAAGCGCCCCGCGGATCTGATTCACGCTTTTGCCAACGTCAAGCAGCGCTTTCCCGACGCATCGCTGAGCATCGCGGGTGTGTGGGAAGACATCCCGTATGTGAACGAGATGAAAAGCATCATCGCTGAGAAGAATCTTGCCGACGTGGAGCTTCTCGGCATTCGCACTCCGGAGGAAGTCGCTGCACTCATGCGCCAATCATCCGTCCTCGTGCTACCATCGGTGTGGGAGAACACGCCGATGGTGATCGCCGAGGCGATGGCCAGCGGATTGCCGGTGATTGCCTCGAATGTGGCCGGCGTTCCTTTTATGGTAAAGGATGGTGTTGATGCTCTGCTCTACGAGTGTGGAAACATCGACGACCTTTCCCGTCGCCTCGTGCAGGTTCTCAGCGACGAGGAATTTCGCAAGCAACTTTCCCGCGCAGGACGCGAGAAGGCGATTGCGATGTTCTCGTCCGATGCTGTTGCGGCGGCAACGGCACATGTGTACAAAAAAATGTTAGGGCTATGAAGCCAGACGAAATGAAACCACTTCGTGTTGCAGTCATCTCGGAGTTTCCCTACCACGGCGTTATCGTCGGAGGTGTGCATGCAGCAGCGGATGTTCTTGTGCGAGCGTTATCGCAATTGTCTGAAATAGAGAAGGTACTCGTCGTGTCGTTTTTGCAGAATATCGAACGAGACGAAATCGTTCAGATAAACGATAAGCTCACGGTGCACTATGCGCCTGGGCAGCGAAGACTCGCCCTTCCGACGGATTCCTTTTTGGACTTCGTAACGGCAAAGCGCATTCTCAGGGAATTCAAGCCGGACGTCGTGCACGGGCAAGGAACCTTCGGGCACGGAAGTGTCGCGACACGCCTCGGCTACCCGACCGTGGCGACGATTCACGGCGTGGGCGATTTTGACATGCAGCGGAAGCATCGGGAAAACCGGCTCATCGGATCGGCGCAGAGGTTCTTGACGCGACGGATGATTGACGGCGTGATTTGCAGAGCCGATGTTGTCGTTTCCATTTCCGGTTTTGACCGGGAATTCTCGTCGCGCGTTCGCAAGCAGAACGTTGTGCATATTCCCAACGCTGTCCGTCCGGAGTTTTTTGCACATGCCCCGGAATTTCCCGATACGGCGCGGGTGCATTTC
>JANNUB010000066.1:0-6230 GCA_031394795.1 Ignavibacteriota bacterium
GGCTTGAAACTGGGGACGAACAAAAGTGCGACCGCTGACGAGTACAAGCTCAACCAGAACTACCCGAATCCATTCAACCCAACCACAACCATACAGTTCGCCGTGCCGCAACAAGGGTTGATCAAACTTGTGATCTTTGATTTGCTCGGCAGAGAAGTGACGACGCTTGTCAATGAAGTAAGACCAGCCGGTACATACAAAGCAACGTTCGATGCAAGCGGCCTTGCTTCGGGTGCGTACTTCTATCGGTTGCAAGCAGGCGGTTTTGTTGAGACAAAAAAAATGATCCTTCTGAGATAAGGACAGCCAAAAAGATCTCGAACACAGGCACCCCTTCTTCTTTGAGGAAGGGGTGCTGTTGTTTTCGGGGAAGTCCGATGATGCGACCTTGCACGTCCGAATGAATTACCTCTATGAAATCCTTCAAAAATTCATGGAATGTAACTCCATAAATTCAGTTAAATTTATGGAGTGTGACTCCATAAATTTTGACAAAAGCGGCAAAAACAGTTATATTTCGCATGTCAAGATTTATGGAGGTGAACCATGAGCAACTCATTAAGCCGCATCGTTGACCTCGGCAGGTCGCTGAAGCAAGGCAAGGTGCTCGTCATTTACGGCGCGCGGAGAGTTGGTAAGACAACGTTGCTGTCCAAATTCCTTGCAAACACGAAGTGGAAGTATAGACTCGATTCAGGCGACAACATTCGCACTCAACATATTGTTGGGTCGCAGGACTTTTCTTTGCTCAACGAGTACGTTGCTGGCTACGAGTTGATTGCAATTGACGAGGCACAACAGATAAAAAATATCGGGATGGGTCTGAAAATTATTGTTGACCAACATCCACGCCTTCGCATTATCGCAACGGGTTCGTCATCGTTCGAGCTAGCACATCAAGTTGGCGAGCCGCTTACAGGAAGAAAAAAGACATTGGTTCTCTATCCAATTGCACAACTTGAGCTTATACAGCAATGGAACGCGTTTGATTTGAAGGAGCGCTTGTCTGAGTTTCTAGTCTATGGCTCGTACCCGGAGGTTGTCGTTGCGTCGTCGCTGCAAGAGAAGAAGAACGTCGTGCGCGAGTTGGCAAATTCGTATGTGTTGAAAGACGTTCTCACGCTCGGGGGCGTCAAAGGAAGTAAGCAGCTTCTTGATCTGCTGAAATTGCTCGCGTTTCAAGTTGGCAGCCTTGTCTCGCTGAATGAGATCGGGACACAAGTCCAACTCGACGTCAAAACCGTTGCGCGCTATCTTGATATTTTGGAGAAAGCGTTTGTCATCAAACGCATCGGAGGATTTACTCGCAACATGCGCGGAGCAGTCATCTCAAAGAGCAAATACTATTTTCTGGATAATGGTGTGCGGAACGGTCTCATCTCGCAATTCAATCCGCTGTCGGAGCGGAATGACGTCGGCGCGCTGTTCGAGAATTTTGTGATGATGGAGCGATTGAAACTGCGCGAGTACAAAAACATTTACGGCGATACATACTTCTGGCGCACGTACGGCGGCAAGGAGATTGACATTGTCGAGGACCGCGATGGAAAGTTGTTCGGCTTTGAGGTAAAATGGCAAGGGGGTACAAAGACTCCTGCGCCGCGAGAGTGGAAAGCCGCGTATCCCCAAGCATCGTACAAAGTAATTACGCGCGATAATTATTTTGATTTCGTAACGAAGGGGTGATGGCTAGTCGCCGTGCCCACTACCACTGCATACGCATTTAGCAGTGGCTGATTCCTTTTCGTATATTGCTTGTGCATTGTCAACATCAGAGGATGGTATGTGCAAAAAACTTTTCGCTCTGCTCGCATTTTCTTCAACTCTTGTTCTTGCTCAGAGCGACACCACGCGCCACGGCTGGCCACTCGCGCCGTTCTTTGCAACGCATCCCATTACAGGAGTCTTCTCCGAATTTCGCAATACCTTGACGAGCGATCATTTTCACAACGGGAATGATATTCCAAGCCCTGATGGCTCGCCTTCGTATTCAGTATATGACGGAGTGATAACGGCGATCGGGACTGTGCCGTCGCAAGGGAACAATGCGTACGTTCGTGTACAGTACAACGTGAGTGGCTTTGTGAAAAGCGACGCGTACGTTCACATCGCTCCGAACCCGCTGCTGGTAGTCGGCGATTCGGTGCGGGCGTATCAAACTGTGCTGGGCAATATTCTTCCCGGGCTTGGGCACGTGCATTTCACCAACGGCTCCGGCTCGTCCGTCATGAATGCGATTCGCCCTGCCGGCGGCTGCACACCATACATTGATAACTACCCGCCGAACATTCGTTTCGTCAAGTTCTATCTCGATGGAACGAACATCGAGTTTTTGGGAAACCGCGTCAGCAGCTTGGTTGATATTCGAGCGCACATCGCGGAAACAAGCGCCGCCGATCCGGGAGGAATCTCTTCGTCAACGACGAACAACGGAACGTACATCGCCGGCTACAAGATTCTTTCGGCAGATCGCTCGACCGTTGTGTACGAGCCGCCGGACGCGGGCGTGCGTTATCGGTTCGACCGGAAGCCGGGCGACAGTTACGTTGCGAATGCGTTCGCTGCTGGTTCGGATGTCGGCACTCATATCTACATCCTCACCAACGGTGACGGAGCGAATTCCATCAACGCAAATCAGATTGTGAATAATAATTCGTGGAACACGACAACGCTGCCCGTTGGCAACTACACGGTAATGGTGTTCGCACAGGACACGCGCGGGCTTGTGGATACGGAGTACGTTGCGGTACAAGTAACGCGGCAGGATCTCCTGGCGCCCGCGCCGCCAACTCTGCTTTCGGTGCTCAATGACAGCACGAATCGGATTACGCTGCGTTGGGCGCAAAATCCCGAGAGCGATCTGCATGGCTATCGCCTCCAGTTTAGCGCCGATGGAACGAGCTGGACGCTGGTCGCGAACGAATCACGACTGACGCGAGCAACCACGAGTATTTCATTCCCGCTCACATCATCGGGAACGATTTTCTTTCGTCTCGCCGCCCTCGATTCCGCTTCGCCGGCAAACGTGAGCTCGTTCAGCGACGTCTATGGGGTTCGCTTGAACTCGTCCGTAACAAAGACCCTGATTGTTGACGGCTTCGATCGAACACAGGCATCAGGGAGTTGGCATGATCCCTCGCATCTATTCGCGATGACGCACGGTCTCTCGCTGCCAACCGACTTCGGCACGTGCGCCAACGAAGAAGTCATTGTCGGTAGAATCAGTTTGCAGAACTTCAATGTGGTTGTGTGGCTGCTTGGGGATGAATCAACAACCGATGAAACATTCGATGCGAACGAACAAGCTCTCGTTGCCGCATATCTGAGAAATGGCGGCAAGCTTTTCGCGAGCGGCTCCGAAGTTGCATGGGATTTAGATCGCCCGAGCGGACCCACTCAAGCGGATAGAGATTTTCTTCACGACTTTTTCAAAGCTCGCTACGCGGGCGACGATGCAAATGAATATTCGGTGAGCGGCAATGCGGCCACGATCTTCAACGGAATTGGTTTGCGTTATGGAATCGTGAGTGAAGGCTCGCCGTATGAAGAAGATTGGCCCGATTTCGTTACGCCGGAAACAGGCGCGTCGGTGATTTTGCATTACGGCGCGGCGACGAGTACAACGTACGCGGGCGTCGCGTACCGTGGAGTTTTTCCCGGCGGAACGCTGCCGGGCGGCGTTGCGTACATGGGCTTTCCATTTGAGACGATTGCGACGAAGCCGAACCGCGATTCACTGATGGCGCGAGTGTATCGCTACTTTGACGTCACCAATGATGTGAGTGAACGTAGCGACGAACTTCCAACGCAAACAAGATTATTTCAGAACTATCCGAATCCATTCAACCCGACTACGAATTTGTCATTTGTCATTGGTTCCCGCCCTGCGGGATCAGTGGTTTCACTCAAGGTATTTGATGTGTTGGGACGAGAGGTTGCAACAATCGTCAATGAGGAGCTGAAGCCGGGAAGCTACACGCGAACATTCGATGGTTCACGTCTCGCAAGCGGAGTATATTTCTATCGTCTTGAGACGGGTTCATTTTCGCAAGCGCGTAGACTGCTTCTTCTCAAATGACTCTGCCGTTTCCCACGCGTCCCGTTACCGTTGACTGCGTTGTGTTCGAGGGTGACGCCGTCGTTCTCATCAAGCGCGGGCATGAGCCGTTCAAAGACCATTACGCATTGCCAGGCGGCTTTGTCGAGTTGAACGAAACGGTGGAAGACGCGTGCAAGCGCGAGACGCTGGAAGAAACAGGATTGGGTGTCCGGAATCTGAAACCTGTTGGCGTTTACTCGGAGCCTTCACGCGATACATTCCGCCATACAGTTGCCGTCGCGTTTCTTGCAGAAGCCGACCTCTCTACTCTCGAAGCCGGCGACGATGCAAAGTCCGTTGAGCTTGTGGAAAATTGGCGGGAGCTTCCCCTTGCATTCGACCATAGGCAGATCATCGAAGATGCTTTGGCGATGCGGTAGGCAATGTTCTTGGAGTTCGTAGAGTTGAGAGTTCATTGAGTTAAAAGGGATGCTTAACTCTACAAACTCTAAGAACTTCTATTGAACCTTATTCCCGTTCACATCACACACCACCGTCTCACCAAGATTCATCTTCTCAAGTCCTTCCTTCACAACTTTCAAGTCGCCCACAATCACCAAGGCCATCTTCGATGAGTCGAGATATTTTCGCGATGCTTTCTGCACATCGTCGAGCGAGATGGTGTTGATGTTTTGCAGATACGTCTCGTAATAATTGTCAGGCAAATTGTAGAGAACAATGTTCTGCATCGCGCCTGCGATTTGCGAAGGAGTTTCAAAGGTGAGTGCGAAGTTGCCGGTCATTCCTTTTTTTACAAACTCCAAGTCATCCGCAGTCACGCCATCCTTGAATGTTCTGTCGATCTCATAGTAAAACTCACGAACAGAACTATCCGTCTTCGATGTCGTCACGCCTGCCTGCGCGACGAATGGTCCCGCTTGCTTGTTGAATGAAAAACCAGAGCGGGCGCCGTAGGTGAATCCGTGTTTCTCGCGCAAGTTCATGTTCAAGCGGCTCGCGAATTGTCCGCCGAGAACGCGGTTCATCAGCTGAATCGCGAAGAAGTCGGGCGTATTGCGCGCGACAGCGGGATAGCCGATACGAACTTCCGATTGCGGCGCTCCGGGTTTGTCAATCAAGTACACCGTGCGCTTTTCGACTGTCGGTGTGCGAGGAAGCATGATCGGTGGAACGGCCGTCGGTTTCCAATCCGTCAACAGTTTCTCCAGCTTGGGCGCGATGTCCTTCATCTTCACATCGCCGACGATGAGCAGCGTAGCGCTATTCGGGCGATAGTACGTTTCATAAAACCTCACAAGGTCTTCACGCGTCATCTTCTGGATTGAAATTTCGCTGCCCGAAGCATTTTGACCATACGGATGGTTGTCGCCATAAATAATCTTGTTGAACGCCAGCGAAGCGATCGTCGCCGCACGATCTTTTTGTTGGAGCAATCCGGTGAGGCGTTGCTGCTTGACTCTTTCAAAATCTTTTTGCGGAAATGTCGGGTTGACAATCACATCCGCATAAACGACGAGCGCTTTGTCGAGATGTTTCGTCATGCAATTCAGCGTGAGAAACGAGCCATCGGTGCTCGCGTTCACGCCGAGATTCGCGCCGATGAAATCCAGCTCTTCAGCGATTTGCAGCGCTGAGCGCGTCTCCGTTCCTTCATCCAGCACATCGGCGGTCATCGTCGCCAACCCGGATTGTGCGACCGGGTCTGTGTCCGAGCCGTTGTGAAGAACGAGATTAAGCGCGACGAGCGGCAGCTCGTGATCTTCCACCAACCATACGCGCAACCCGTTCTTCAACGTCGTTTTTTGAATGTCGGGCAAATCCACTTTCGGCACGCCGTGCGCCTTGGGGCGGACTGTTCTGTCAATGTCCTGAGTGAACGCTGTCATGAGAATTCCTAACGTGAGAAATGAAATCATCAATGTCTTCATTGTTTTTCAACGCCTCCTTTCCGTTCAAGGGATTGTTTTTCCGCGGCGAGTTCCGGTTTCCCTTCGGGAACGATACTCAACGTGGCGCTCTTCCCGCTGAGAAGTTTCTTTGCAACGGCGAGAACTTCCTTCGTCGTGATTCCTTTGTAGCGGTCAAACTCTTTGTTGATCATGTTCGCGTCGCCGCCCAGCGTGTGGTACGTCGCGAGTGAGTTCGCTTTGCCGAGGACAGTGGACAAGCT
>JANNUB010000096.1:0-6895 GCA_031394795.1 Ignavibacteriota bacterium
GCCCGACAAGCTCATCGTTATTACCGCAGACCCGACGGATCGTCGCATTCCTCTTATCGCCCGAAACTTCAACGCGAAAAAATACGAAATCGCCTATTGCAGGCTTGCATCGGTTCAGAAACTGCTTGACCAGGTGATGCCTGTGGAGAACGCGTTTCTCCGTCAGCTTGAAAGCGCATCGGACGCGTCTCTCGAGGTGAAGGACGAAGAGAGTGCAGTTGATGAAGAAGCGCTGGAAACGGAAATCAGCAAGAGCGCGCTCGTGAATTTGGTGGAAGGGTGTTTGGTCGAGGCAGTGCGTCAGGGGGTGAGCGATATTCACATCGTCCCGAAGGATGGGAACCGGACCGAGTTCTGGCTCCGTGTCGATGGCAACCTGCAGTTGTGGCATGCCCAGGAGAACACACTGCCGGAAGCGATTGCCGCCGTGGTAAAAGATCGCTCGAAGAACGTTGATCGTTTCGAGCGCGAGGCTTCGCAAGATGGTTTTATGCAGCGCGTCGTTGACGACCATCGCATTCGGTTTCGCGTTTCGATCATGCCGATGGTCGGGACGGAGTTCAAGCACAAGTACGAGAGCATCGTCATCCGTGTTCTCGACGATCGCAAAGTGATTACCGACTTAGCCAAGCTTGGGCTGCAAGGACCGACGATGGAATCTTTCAAGAAAGCCATCTCCAAGCCGCAGGGGATCGTCATTCTCACGGGCCCCACCGGAAGCGGTAAAAGCACGACGCTTGTTGCCGCATTGTATGCGGTTATAGACGAGACGGTAAATGTGCTGACAGTGGAGGAGCCGGTCGAGTACATCATCAAAGGCGCCCGGCAATTGAAGATCGGTCCGAAGATGAACTTCGAGTCGGCGGTGCGCGGCATTCTCCGCCACGATCCCGATATCGTCCTCGTTGGTGAGATGCGAGATAAGTTGACGGCGGAGATTGCCATCAAGCTCGCCAACACCGGCCACCTGACGTTTTCGACGCTGCACACCAACGATGCGCCGAGCGCTGTGTCGCGTTTGTACAAAATGGGCATCGAGCCGTTCCTGATTGCCTATGCGATCAACGTCATTGTTGCGCAGCGACTCGTGCGTACGCTCTGCGAGCTGTGCAAGAAGCCGGTGCATCCGGATGAGCTTGATCGGGATTTATATCTTGCTTTCGGACTGACGGAGGAAGATTTGAGCAACCATGTCTTTTATGAAGCCGTTGGCTGTGAGAAGTGCGGCGGAGGGTACAAAGGCCGTGCGGCGATTCACGAGGCGCTCTACTTCACGAAGGAGGTTCGCAGGCTTATCGTGAAGTCGGGAAGAGAAGTTGATGAAGAGGCGGTGCGTGAACAAGCGATCAAAGATGGGATGTGGACGCTGCGGCGGTCCGGCATCGAGCGGATCAAGAGCGGCTCAACGACACTCGAAGAAATTTCGGCAGTAACAACTGAAAATTGATGCTTTGTTGAACAGAGAGAATCACTGCGATGATTGATCAAGCTATGCAACTGCTGAGGCGGCTCGCTGCGACGCTGCCGGCATCGGCGCCGGGCGTGGAGCGGCAAATGCTCATTGGAGACCTTGCCGGGAAAACCTCGCCGGCAGATCGTGCAATGCTGCGCAAGTTGATGGATGCATTGCTCTTGCGTATGCAAAAGAACAACGCGTCGGATATCGATCTTGGCGGATTCGGTTCGACGGGTCATATCTGGTACCGCATCTATGGCGACAAAAGACCCGACAAGGAACTGCCGAAGTTTTCGCCGGACGAATCAAGTCTCCTTATCCAAGCCGTTCTTGTCGAACGGCAGCGGCTGTTCCTGTACGAGAATCGAAATCTTGATTTTTCGTTCACGGTATCGGAAGGGGAAACCATGTCGCGCTTTCGCGCCGATGCGTATTTCGATCTTGACCAACTCGCGTTGAACATGCGCGCGATCAACACGACCGTGCGTCCGTACAAGAGTCTCGAATTCCACCAGAACGTGACCCGAGCACTCAGCCTTGCGAACACTTCTCAGGGACTCAATCTCGTTACGGGAATCACTGGTTCAGGGAAGAGCGCGACGCTCGATACCATCATTGACGCGAACAATCGCTCGGTGGACGCGCACATCGTCATCATTTCGGCGCCGATTGAATATGTTCACAAACCGGATCGCTGCATTGTTCGTCACAGAGAGGTGGGCCGCGATGTTCTCTCGTTCAAAGAGGGAGCCGTCCAATCGCTGCGTCAGGATCCGGACATTATCGTCGTGGGCGAAATGCGCGATCCCGAAACGATCATGACCGTTCTAGAGATCACCGATAGCGGTCACAAAGTCTTTTCGACGCTCCACACGGCGTCGGCGGTGGAAACCATTGACCGCATTATTGGCGAAGTGCCGCCGGTCGAGCAGGAACGTGTGCGCATGCGTTTGGCAGATACGCTTAGCTGCGTATTATCTCAAAAACTCGTTCCTACGTTGGAGGGAAAGCTCACTCTGGCGAAAGAGGTCATGCTGACGATCCCGTCCGTTCGGGCTGCAATCAAAAACAACAACACCGGAGAAATCTATCAGATGATGGCGGAATCGTCCGACATCGGGATGATAACTTTGGAACAGGATTTGAAACGATTGTACATGCAGAAACGGATATCGCTCGAAACAGCAATGGTAAACGCAAATAACAAGCGGCGTTTGCAACAAATCCTGAATGCGAACGCTGTCGGCGATTGAAGTGTGATACAGTATCAGACAGATGAACAATAATAGTCAGCACTAGCAGAATACACTATGGCATTACTCGGCAGTGGAAAATCGGTGATCGGGCTCTTCGTTGATGGGCTTGATGTGAAGCTTGCCCGTCTCGTACAGAAGGGAAAGAAGGTCTTTGTTGAGGAACTCAAGTCGGCGACGCTCGTTTCCAAGTTAGAAGAGCGCAAAACCGCTGATGCAGGCATGTCGTTGGCGGATGATAAGGATCCGTTCAGGCTTTCGGATCTGGAAACAATGCCGGTTTCGAGTACGGACAACAAGTCGGAGGATAATAGCGCCGTTATGCTGGGGCTTCTCTCGCAGTACAAGCCGAAGTCGTACTCGCTTGCATACTGCATTTCGGAGCCTTCGATCTACTATCACGCGTTGGAAAGCGATTTCGGACTGAAGGGCAAGAAGTTGAAGGAGCGCATCATCGAGGAGCTGAAAAACGTCCGCACGTTCCAGCCAACGCCCGACGCCCTTGACACCATCTCGACCGACGAGGGGAACCTGCTCTGCGTGGTACGCGAAGAGGGGCTTTCGCTTATGAGTCTTCTGGAAAACATCAAGGGATTCTTAGGCAATCGTCTCCCGAACATTGCCGGCATCGACAGCTCCGACGTCGCCTTGATGAACATGGTGCGCCTGAACTACGAGCTGCAACCCGACGAGGTGTCTGTGATCGTGTATGTCGGGGTCGAGTTCACACGGCTGATTTTTATGCGTGGCCGGAACTTCTACCAGTTCGCACCGATTCTCAGCGAAGGATACGATTCCGCGAATCTGCACAACACGGTGTACAGCCGTCTGCTATTGGAGCAGGACAATCTCAATATTCAACGCATCAACAGGGTTATGCTTGCGGGCGAGTGCCGGCGCATCGAGCTGAGGGACTTTCTGCAACAGTTGCTGCCCGAGCAGGAAGTGGATTACCTGAGCGCTCCGAATGTCGACACGAGCCACCTCCCGTCGGAGTTGCAGGAGATGGTCTCCGATTACGCCGGAGCGATTGGCGTTGCCTGGAAATTCCTTGACGCTTCGAACAAACAGTTCTACGCGACCAATCTTCTGCCGGAAGACATTCGCGAGGGTCAGCGCGCTTTCAAATTGTCGTGGCACGGCTATATATTGCTCGCCGCTATTTTCGGCTCGACCTTGTTGTTCACGACGCAAATTCAAAAGAAACAGCAAGCGCTCGTGGAGAGGCATGGCCTTCTGGAAGTGAAGAACGCTCAGATTTCGGAGAATACGACGCTTCAGAATTCGATACAAACACTTCAACAGCAGCTCGCGACGTATAACGCCTCCATGGCGCTCTACGATTCGCTGGTTCCCGGCGCCGACCGATTCAGCAACGCATTCTCGAAACTCAGCCACGGTGTTGACGATCTGTCGTCAATCTGGGTCAACGATTTCGCTGTGCTCGAGGACGGGAAAGCCACAATGAGCGGGTTCTCTGTTGCGCGCTCCCGGATTCCGCGACTTTCAACACTCTACGGCAAGTCCGAGCTGAAGGAAGTGAGCACAGAAGAGATTCGCGGCCAAACCGTGTATCGTTACAAAATTGAAGTTCCGTCCCTCGATCAGCAAGAGGTGAGCCGGTGAGCGACAGAGAAAGGAAGAACAATGTCTTATAAAATCAGAAATAGCATCGTCCTTGGAGTCTTGTTGCTGCTGATCGTCGGGGTCGGCACGTACTTGCGCGCGTATCATTTGCCCAAAAAGGAAACGGGGATCGAAGCCGAAATCAAGCGCATTGACGACGAGCTGAGCAACACACCGAATCTGATTCATGAATTCAACGAGCTGAGTGCTACGGTGTCCGATACCAAGAGAAGGTGGGAAAGCCGCAACAAAGAAATCCCGCCGGAAGATATTACGGGAAGCACCTACGACTATTTCAGCACGCTCATCGAAAAGAGTGGCGGGGTGAAGCTGAACATGGTCTATCAAGGAATTCAGGCGAGAGGGAACTACGGCTACAATGCGTACAACCTGCGGGGTGAAGGGACGTTCGCCAATCTGTACAAGTTTATCTGGCACATCGAGAACGGGCGCAAACTCTTCAAGGTCTCGACGCTCACTATGAAGGGCATCGAGGTGCCGATGAGCGACAAAAGCAACCCGGGAGCGCTTCTCGTGACGTTCGAGATGGTCGTCCATGCATTTTTCGCGGCAATTCCTGAATTATCGAAACCGAATACCGAAGGCGTCCAAGAGCCTACCTCTCTCACGCAAAATCCGTTTGCTCCGGTCATTGCAGCAAATCTACCGCCGAACAAAGACAACCTCGTTGAGATCGAGCGATCGGATGTGAAAGCGGTCATCCCCGGCAAAGCATTTGTGCTCGATCAAAATCAGGAATTCAAGATTCTCGAAACGGGGGACGAAGTGTACATGGGTTACGTCACCAGGATCTCCGCGGAGGAGGGGAAGATCGAGTGCACTCTGAACAAGGGAGGGATCATCGAGAAGGTGGAGCTGAAGATCCGCTACTCGGCTCAGCAGCAACAAGCGAATCTTCATGCCGCATTGACTGCGCCGCAGAATGGAACGCCGCGAACGGAACTGCAGCAATTAGATAATAGTTCAAAAGAAATAAACAGCCATTGAGGGGAGAATGAAACAAGTCATCTGTGCTCTTATTGTTCTGGGCACGCTCACGGGAAATGCGCAGCCGCTGAATTCTGCCGAGCGCCGGGCGCTCAAGGAATACACGTCGCCGGACGAGCTCGTGTCGATCGCGCCGACAGCCTCACTCGACAAAGCACTTGCCGCAATCGGCGAAGTGAGCAAGAAGTTTATCGGCAAGATCATCATCGATCCGGAGCGCCGAACCATGCCCACCGGAGTGGACATCAACGCGCTGCAGTGGCGCGTTGCACTGGAAACGATTTGCCGCAAAATGAGTTTGTGGTACGAGGAGTATCCATCCTACATCCAGATCGCTGCGTTGAACGGCGCCGATCCTGCGAAAGATCAGGCTGCCGGCCCGGGAGGGGCAGTCAACACGGAAATCCAGAAAGAGCTTGCGACATTCAAGAGCCGTGAGGTCAAGATTTCTGCTGTGTTCTTCGAGGTTTCGCTCACGAAGCTCGACGAAGTCGGGATCAACTGGAGCTTCATGAAGAGCAACAAAGACGTTGCGGTGACCACGCAATTCGGCGGCGCGTCCCAGGTCACGAACAACATCTTCAATGTCAATGTTACGCCGAAGCTGAGCTTCGCGAACATCACTGCGGTCGCGAAGGTGTTTGCGACCCATGATATCGGCGAAGTTCTCTCAAGTCCGCAACTGATCGTTCGCTCCGGGGAAAAAGGAAAAATCCAGGTCGGGCAGGATTTTTCCGTCAAGGAACGGGATTTCTCCGGTAACTTGCTCGACAAGTTTTACAATACCGGAAGCATCATTGATGTGACCCCGCAAGTGATTACGGAGAACGGCGTGAATTTCGTTCGCCTGAAAGTGGATGTCGAGCGCAGCTCGCTTCTCCCGTCGCAGGGAAGCATCATTATCAACAAGACCAAGGCAAACACCGACGTTTTGCTTCTCGACGGAGAGGAGACGATTATCGGCGGTTTGTACAACAACGAGGTGCAGGAAGCGCGCATTGGTATTCCGTTCCTCAAAGATCTGCCATGGTATGTGTTTGGATTGCGTTACCTGTTCGGATACAACAAAGACGAGATTCGAAAGAAAGAGCTGATCATCTTGCTGAAGGCCGAGCTTGTTCCGCAATTGCAGGATCGCATTACGCAAAAGGCAGCCGAAGATGGCGTATTCCAGCGCTGGAGTGATGAGGCGCGGCGCGTGGATGATCACATCAAAGGACGAAAGGAGGAGAAGTAATGCAACGATATTCGATTCGATGGGTTGCAACTTTATCGCTGGCGATTGCATTCTTTTCGTGCAGCTCTGATGACTCCGGACCAAGTACGGGCGTCGCCGTGGTGACGGGGTTCTTGCGGGACGTGAGCAGCCGGCGACCACTGACGGGGGTCATCCTCGAAGGTAAAGCCGGAACCGACATTGCTGCCACCACATCAACCGACGCGCAGGGGAAATTCGAGCTGCGGTTCGACATTGACAGTGCGATGAGCGCGAAGCTTTCCGTCCGGAATGTTACGGGCTATCGCGACACGGTGGATATTGCCGTGATCATAA
>JANNUB010000446.1:0-2984 GCA_031394795.1 Ignavibacteriota bacterium
GTCGCGAGAGACATTGGGGAGACGCGTTTTTTTCTTTTCATCTGACTCCTCGTGAGTATTTGAGATGGTGCGGCAGCAATCCCGCATAGATTGCCTTATGCGCCGGCGTCGCAATGCCGAGTTCTCTTCCATATTTCACAACCGTTCCGGAGAACGCTTCGATTTCCAGGGGTTTGTGGTTCGCCAGATCGTGGTACATAGACGAACGCGAGTTGTTGTCGTATTTCTTCAGCGCTTCAAATATGTGATCCGTAAAGTTCTCCGGAAGATTCGCACCCTTCGCCCGCGCAATCGCTTCGGTTTCTTTCATTGCATCGGCGAGCATGTCGCGCGCAGCGGTAGCGGCAAGGATTTCTCCGAGGGTGGCTCGCGTCAGCGCCGTCATCCCGCCCACGGCCGCGATGAAGACAAATTTCTTCCACGATTCAGATTGAATGTCATCGGAGAGTGTCGTGTCGATGTCCGCTCTTGTCATCACGGCGTGGATCTTCGCTGCCTTTTGCGTCGTTGCCGTATCGCCCTTGTCCGAAGGACTCCTTGCGGAGGACAACTCTCCGAACATCACCTTTGTCGGACCGACAGTGTGCGTGATAACCCCCGGCGCTGTTATCGTCGAATAGATGTATGCCGTTCCTCCGAGCACGGTTCCTCGACAGATGATCTTCTGAATCTTCTCTTCATTGTCCACACCGTTTTGCAAGCTCATGATGATGGTTGAATCAGAAAGAAGCGGAGCCATCGCGCGCGCAGCAGCTTCCGTGTCATACGATTTTACGCAGAAGAGGACAACGTCCACGCGGCCAACCTCGTTCCAATTGCCGGTGATTTTCTCCGGAGGGATAATCCAGTTCCCCTCGAACGAATTGATGTGGAGTCCCCCGGCACGCATCGCGTCGAGATGCTTGCCCCGTGCGAGGAACCAAACATCTTCGCCGCTCTTCGCGAGTTTCCCACCGAAAAATCCTCCGACGCCGCCAGTGCCGATAACCGCGAATGTCATACTCATTGTAGATGTAAAATGTACAAGGGAAAAAAGATCCTTGAATTCTGGAAGACGAACTTCCAATTTTCAAAGTAACTGTCAAGTCTGATTTTCAGTGACTGTGCTTCGGGAAAAAACGCTCTCGGCCGCCATTCTTTCTAATGATGTTCTCCCCCTGGCAAAGCCGGTTCAGCAAAAATCACTTTCTCCCTTTCAACCATAACGCTTCCCGGCGATGCGCCTTTCGGTTTGCGGACGTACTTCTTTTCCGTCATTGCGACGGGGACCATCTTCGCGTTCTTCATTTTGCTGTAGTACGCCGCGATGCCTGCGGCCTGCTCTTTCGCACGCTTTCCGGGCTCGCCTTTGCCCGTGTTCACTTTCAACACGACGTGTGAACCGGACGCACCGCGCGCATGGAACCACCAATCGTTGGGCTTCGCGTGTTTCAGAGTCAACTCATCGTTGTTCTTGCTGCTCTTCCCTGCCCACACTTCGAACCCGCCATCAACAATGAAGACGCGGAACGGCAACGTCTCGCGGTGTTCACTCTTCTCCCCGATTCCGAACTCTTCTAACTCTGTATTGTATTTGTACATAAACTCCTTCAGCTCTTCTTTCCAATTCACTTCGTGCAGCAAAGACAAGAGCTTGGTTGCCGGGGCGACCGATGCTCGCAACGCGTGCAGTCGTTCGGTTGCCCGTTTTTGCGCCGTGCGCGACCGCTTCGCCTTTTCGAAATAGCGTTGGGCGCTTTGAGCAGGCGCCAGTCCTTTCACCAGCGGAATCTCGATCACTCCTCCCTCCTTCCGCACCACGAATTTCTCGTCGCCCGGCTTGATTTCCTGCAGGTTCGCCATGAGCAATTCCCCGCTTTCCTGATACTCCTGCGCTCTGCTATTGTTCCTTAGATCATTCTCCACTGCTTCTATGGTACGCTGCATCTTCGAAAGCTTCTGTTGCAACTTGCCGACAAGGCTCTTTTTTTTGTCATCAACGAACTCATGCGAGCGGACGCGCGAAACCCAAAAGCGAATTGCGTTATCAACATCGTCAAACTCTTGCACCGAGTATTCGCCAAGATGATGGAGCGGAATAAGCGAGAACGTCAACGGCTTCCCGTCCTTGCGAAGAAAAACTTTTGGTTTCGGTTTTGCAATCTCCGCGAAGACAGCGCTCATGGAAGACTGGATCGCTGAAATGTCTTGCTCACTCACCCCCTTCGCATCGAGCGAGGAGGCAATCGTTGCGCGGTGCAATACTTCTTTGGCAAGCGTTGAGCCGAGCGTCGGGAATGTTTCTTTCAGTACGGAATAGACGCTCCCTGATGTTGGCGAAGCGAGATTCTTACGGAAAGCACCAATATCATAAAGCAGCTCTGCGGACCGATATGATGCGGCGGTTCCGACAATCTTCTTCGCATCTTTGAACGCGTCGACGATCACGCCTTTTTCGTCAATCAAAACGACATTCGTCTTGGCTCCAAAGAAGCGTGCGTCGAGAGAAAGCCCCGACTCAAGCTTGAACATCACAACTCTCTCCACCGGGTGCATCTGAACTGCAGCGATGGTCTGGTCAAGTGAGCGGGCTAATACATCTGCCGAGTTAGCGCGAGCGCGGTTGAAATTTGGACGAAAGTACGCTGTGTGGAGCGCCCGACCGCACGAAATCACCAATGCCTCATCAAGTCCAGCGAACCGGAGCACAAGTTGATCCCGCTCCTGGGTGAACGCCTCAACAATCGTTTTCCCCAATAGTAGGCGACGGAGGTTTTCCGTGACGCATGACAAGGTATGATAACTAGTTAGCATGGTGTTATCAACAATATATTGAAAAAGGTCTGAATCCTATTCGCAAATGTGGTTTTTTCTGTGGATAACTTGTGGTTACCCATGCTGTTACCATCACTGTGAGCAGGTGCTGTGACGACTTGCTGTGACGACTGCTGGAACCACTGCTGTGAATAGATGTGTGAACAAGATGTAAAGAACTTTTCATTGCA
>JANNUB010000452.1:0-5808 GCA_031394795.1 Ignavibacteriota bacterium
CCGGTCTCGCGATGCTCGCGGGTAACTGGCAAAATGCCATCGGCAAAGAGGAGTATCAACGGAGACTCCGACAACTCGATACGCCAATCTACCAACACAACCGAGGAAGCGTTCCCAATTACGGGCCAAACGACTGACACAAATACCGCGCAGGGCATCGCGGAGTTCTACAACTCACTCGCTCCCGACTACGATGCCATGACGAATTTCGAACAGCGGTTCAACGCTGAAGAACCGGTACTTCGCGCGCTGCTCGAGCGGTATTCAATCAAACAAGCACTCGATGCAGGGTGCGGAACCGGTTTTCACTCTCTCCTCCTTGCACGCCTTGGCACGTCCGTCACTGCGATTGACGTTTCGCGCGAAATGTTGAGCGTTCTACGCAAGAACGCCGCGAAGCACAACCTTCCCCTACGCGCGTTTCGATCAGAGTTTCGAAACGTCGTTAGGCATTGTGCTCAGGAATTTGACGCCGTATTCTGTTTGGGGAATTCCCTCGCGCATCTTCTCTCAGAAGAAGAAGTGGTTCATGCGCTCACTGCATTTCGTGATGTCCTCAAGCCTCAAGGTGTGGCAATTATTCAGATGCTGAACTACGAGCGCATTCTTGCAGAACGCGAAACAATTCTCAGCAAGAAAGAAATCGGCAACACAACATTCGTTCGCTATTACGATTTCGGTGAAGAACTACTTCGCTTCAACATCATGAAGATTGAAAAAAACGACGATTCGACAGAGCAGAGTTTGATTTCCGTTCCTCTCCGTCCGATTCGCAAAGACGAGCTTGTTCAACATCTGACTGAAGCCGGCTTCTCTGACGTGCATTGCTTCGGCGACCTGAATATGCATCCGTTCGATTGGCTTTCTTCCAAAGACCTTGTCGTTGTCGCGAGGAAGACACAATCTTAACTTTTTTCTTGACAAACTCGCGGAGAGAGGTTATATTCCTGCGTCAGTTTTTCTGTTCTTTCCTAATATCTCATCCGATTTTCCTCAGCCGCGAGCCGGTTCATGGCGATGCAGCATTCATTCCCACATCAACTTCTTTCCGGCTGCGCACGTACGGCGCAGAGATTCAATCTGGTCCACTGCCAACTCCAGGGAAATCTCATGCACACTCATGCATCTCAACAATTGAGTTCGGGAAAGAACGCATTTTCGTTAGACAGTTTCTTCTGAACATTGTTCATTGAAACCCTCTCGAGGGAATTCTCCTTGAGGGTTGTGCGGGCGCTTGGTCGTGATGGGGTAAGATTGTCGAGCATGTTTTACCAATAAAATCACACTCCAACAATTCTCAACGGAGGTTCTATGAGTCGAGAGGAACTCTTCCGCAAGCTGCAGCAGCTCGAGTCCGACGCGCAGCAGCTTCGTGCGGAGCTTGAGGCTGAATCGCAGCCTCGCCAGTGGCCCCCTTCGCAATACTACTTCACCTACAATCTTCTTTCCGGGATGATTCTCGGTTTCTTCGGCGCTGTGTCCAGCCTGGTGTTCAACGTCGTCGGTTCGGCGCTCGTCGGACAGCATCCGCTTCAGCTCATCAAAGTCTATCTCACCTTTCCGCTCGGCGAAGACGCACTGAAGATGGACTCCGGTCTTGCACTCGCAATCGGATGTGGATTGTATCTCGGCACAGGAATGTTGCTCGGAATCGTCGTGCATTTGATTCTCACACGGTTCTTTCCCGATGCTTTGCCCAAAAAGCGATTCATCGTAAGCAGCGTTCTGGCGCTGGGGCTTTGGCTTATCAACTACTACGGCATACTCTCTTGGCTTCAGCCGATGCTCTTCGGCGGCTCATGGATTGTGCAGCTCGTTCCCTGGGCGGTCGCAGCGCTCACCCATCTCGTCTTCGTCTGGACAATGATGCTGATCCAGAATTGGGGACGCTTCGACCCATCCATTTATGTGAGACCTCAAAACTCCGGAGGTACCCAATGAAACAATTTTTTCTCTCGCTCACAGCGTTCATGATGATTGGTTGCGGCGGGAACCAAGCAAAGCGCACAACGGAGGTCCTCGGCTTCAGCAGCGCGGCGCCGGAGCAGCGCGAAATTCTCTTGACAGGACAGCGCGCATACGAGCAGTACTGCGCGGGATGTCACGGCGCGGACGGCGACGGCAAAGGACCCGCCGCCGAGATGCTTCTCACGAAACCGCGCAACTTCACGCAAGGGCTCTTCAAATTCAAGCTCACGATGACCGGCTCGCTCCCCACCGATGACGACGTCTATCGAACAATCTCGAACGGCGTCTCACGTACTTCGATGCCCGCGTGGATGCTCGTGCCTGAGCATGAGCGGCGCGCGATCGTGCAGTACCTCAAAACATTTTCCTCTCGTTGGCAATCGGAAAAATCCGGACAAGCGATTCTCATTCCCGACCCGCCGCCGTTCGTCGGCACAGCGCTCTCTATCGCAAAAGGGAAGCGTGTGTATGACGACATGCAGTGCAAAGCGTGCCACGGCGAGAAAGGCAGAGGCGACGGTCCTTCGGCGGCAGAGCTTACAGACTCGGACGACAACCGCATAAAGCCTTTCGACTTTACCACCGGTCTTCTGAAGGGGGGAAGGAGCGTGAAAGATATTTACAGAACGTTCACGACGGGGTTAGACGGAACACCGATGCCTTCCTATGGCGAGGTCATTCCCGAAGAAGACCGATGGCACATGATTTCCTACGTCCTGTATTTGATGAATCGAACCAAGGCGACAAGCGCCGAGTTGGCGTACGCTGAACAAGAACTTTCAACGACTGTCAAGAAGGAGGCACGCCCATGACTGAGCAACACAAAAGCCCGCTTGTACTCACGGACCTCGTGAAAGCGCACATCATCGCGAGCCTGACATTCTTTTTCGTCGGGCTATTGACGGGCATGATGTTCTCGCTCCAATTCGTGCGCAGCTACATCGGGAGCGACATCGAGTGGCTTTCGCCGGGACGCATTCGCATGCTTCATACGAACGCGCTTGCCTATGGCTTCATCGCAAACGCGTTCTTCGCTGCATTGTATTGGATTGTTCCGCGGCTCACGGGTATCCCCGTCTTCAGCGAGAAGCTTTCGAGACTCCTCTTTTGGGCATGGCAGCTCATTCTTCTGCTCACCGCTGTCGGACTGTTAGCCGGCTACGCGCAAGGGGTTGAATGGGGCGAGACGCCAATCTTCGTTGACCCGCTCGTGATTGTCGGGCTCGTGCTCATGACCGTCAACTTCTATGTCCCCATTCTCAAAACAAAAGAGAAGGCGTTGTACGTATCGCTCTGGTACTTCAGCGTTGCATTCGTCTGGACGGGACTCAACTACATCATGGGAAATTATTTGCCTCAATGGTTTGTGCCGGGGGCGGCGGGCGCAGCCATCACGGGACTCTTCATTCACGACCTCGTGGGGTTGTTCGTGACGCCGCTTGGCTGGGGGATGATGTATTATTTCGTCCCCGTAATTCTTAAAAAACCAATTTGGAGTCATGCCCTTTCGCTCGTTGGCTTTTGGGCGCTCGCATTTTTCTATCCGCTCAACGGCGTGCACCATTATCTCTGGAGTCCGATTCCGATGTATCTCCAGTACGGCGCGGTCACCTCAACCGTCGCCGTCGAAATCGTCGTCACCACCGTTATCGTGAACTTCTTCATGACGCTCAGAGGAAACGGCGACGGCCTCCGCACGAGCATTCCGATGCGCTGGTTTTATGTCGGGATGGTCTTCTATTTTATTACGTGCCTTCAGTGCGCCGTGCATGTGTTCCTCACGGTGCAGGAAGTTATTCACTTCACCGATTGGGTGGTCGGGCACGCGCATCTTGTGATGTTCGGCGTGTTTGGATTCTGGATTCTTGGGATGATGACGGAGTTGTGGCCAAAATTCGTGCAGAAGGAATGGTACTCACGCCAGCTGAATGAATGGCATTTCTGGCTGACAACCATCGGCATGACCATCATGTTTGTTGACTTGATGGCGGCGGGACTTGTGCAAGGCTTTCTCTGGCGCGGACTCGCACCGTGGGAGGATTCCATCATCTTCTCGATGCCGTTCTGGATAACTCGCGTCTTTGCAGGACTTATGATTTTCGCGGGACAAATCCTGTTTGCCTACAACCTCTGGCGCACTGCCAAAGGTCAGGAATTCGCGACGCAGCTTCAACCGCAAACAGCATAAGCCAAAGACATACGGAGGAAACCATGACACGTCCAGAACAATTCGGTTTTATTTTCATCGTTGCCGGCATTCTTTTCTTCGCGTTCGCATTCATCATCATGGCGGCGGCGCCTGTGCTGATGTTGCAAGACGTCGAAATCACGGAGATTGATAAAATCGCGGAGACCGTTACGCCGGATTTCATCGAGCTTGCCGGCGAGTATCCGGAAGAATTCAAGGCGTCATTCGGCGAGGCAAACTCGCGCTCGTTTGCGGGAGCGCTGGAGATGGGGCGCGATATTTATGTTGCTGAAGCCTGCTGGCATTGCCACTCGCAATTCGTTCGCCCTGTTTCAAAAGAGAATGTACGCTTCGGCAAAGTCTCGACCGTCGGCGAGTACATGAACAAGCTGCAGATGCCGCAGTTGTTCGTCACGCGTCGCGTCGGGCCCGACTTGATTCGTCAATCGGGAAGGCATTCCAACGACTGGCACATGGCGCATTTCTACGAGCCGACCAACGTCGTACCTGTCACCGTCATGCCGTCGTACAAATGGTTCTTCACTGCGGACAAGCGTCCGACAAAAAGAGCGCTAGCGTTGGTCTCGTACATCCAGTGGCTCGGCAGCTGGGAGCGCCCCGATTTAAAGAATGCGTACGCGCTTGAACCAACTTCAGGAGACACACCATGATACGCAAAGAGCTGTTCATCAGAATCTTCAGCGTTCTCGTTATCGTTCTCGCGGGGTTCGGATTTATTTACAAACTCTTCGAGTTCGCTTCGTCTGTTGCAAAAGGGGACATCATTAACTTCGCGATTGTGCCAGTAACGGTGTACCTCGTTGTTGCGGGAGGATTTTTTTTCCTCTTCCTGTGGTCCATCACCAAAGGTCACCTCAAGAACGTCGAGTATCCGAAGCATCGAATGTTGGAGATGGAGGAAGAATACAGAAAAATGGGAATGTAAGTAAGCTCCAATAGTTCAAGCTCCAAGCTCCAAACAAATCCCAAATCTCAAAACTCAATCGTCAAACTGAAGTCGGGGACATCGAATATTTTTCGAAATGTGGAATTTGAATATTGGAAATTATGTGGAGCTTGGAGCTTGATCATTGGAATTTCTCTAGTACAATCGAGAGGAAAGCATGGAACAAAAAACAGAGTTAACATATCAAGGCAGCAAATTTCCGAAATGGCTCGCCGCTCTTTGGCTCGCGCTGCTCGTCTGGTTTGTCGGATACCTGTTGTACTACGGCATTCCAAACTTCGTCACGTGGCTGAAAGACAAACCGATTGACAAGTTCATTCAATGAACGCCGCAAGCGCGACATGCTACCTGAATTCCGACAGAGAAAGCTGTCGCCCACGAATCTTCACGAATTGACACGAATGTTTGAAAAAGCAAAAGTGTTGAACAACCAAATTCCTAAAACCAATTCGTGAGAATTCGTGTGGATTCGTGGGAGAAAAATTCTATGTCGGACTTAAGGTGCTACCAATGTTCGCTCCCCCTCCCTTCGGTCTCGTATAACGGCGCAACACGCAGCGGCGTGCAGCAGTTCTGCTGCTACGGCTGTTACCTCGTGCATTCCATCACCAACGAGCGAGGCGAAGAAGGCGCGACGCATTGGATGTACTACCGGCTGGGCGCGGCAATCTTCTTGACCATCAAC
>JANNUB010000161.1:0-4113 GCA_031394795.1 Ignavibacteriota bacterium
TTTCAGGACAAGGAAATTAGGCGGATACTCGTCGACAATGTTTGGTTCTTTGCCGTGGTTGACATAATAGCTGCATTGACGGACAGCGACAAGCCCCGTGATTACTGGTATCGCATGAATAAACGGGAACTGGAATCCAGCGGAGTTGAGTTGTCGACATTTTGTCGACAACTGAAAATGGCGTCGTCAGATGGAAAACAATACCAAACTGAAGCGGCGGATACGGAAGGACTCTTTCGCATTGTCCAGTCTGTTCCCTCTCCCAAAGCCGAGCCGTTCAAACGTTGGCTAGCACAAGTCGGCAACGAGCGTTTGCAAGAGATCGAAAACCCTGAACTCGCTCAAACGCGAATGCGCGCATTGTACACGGCAAAAGGCTACAGCGACGAGTGGATTGAAAAGCGCGTGCGAGGCATTGCGGTACGCGATGAACTCACGAGCGAATGGAAAAAGCGTGGCGTGAAGGAAGGGAAAGAGTATTCCATTCTCACCGCCGAAATCAGTAAAGCGACATTCAGACTTGTACCGAGCGATTACAAAAAGCTGAAAGGCCTGACGAAACCGCAAGAGAATCTCCGCGACCACATGACTGACTTGGAGTTGATCTTCACCATGCTCGGCGAAGCATCAACAACAGAAATTGCCCGCACCAAAGATGCACAAGGTTTTCCGCAGAACGAGAAGGCGGCTATCGAAGGCGGTACGGTTGCAGGGAATGCGCGAAAAGAACTTGAGAAAAAATCGGGCAGGAAGGTCGTCACGAGTCAAAACTACAAAGCATTGAGTGAGAAAAAGAAACGCGCAATTGACAAGGAGTAATGTCTTGACTTCGCTCTCGAGGCCATCCAAAATATTTGTAGAGCGACACTCCTCCAAAGGAGTCCTTCGGACAGTGTCGCTCTTGCAAACGGAATGAGCGATTCGGTTTACAACTCGTAGAGAGAATCGCTCTACAAGTTCGAGTGATTTTCACACCGTCTCTGAAGGACGTGGCTATTCCGCCTTTGGATTCGCACTGAGCGGGATATTGATAACGAATAGATGAAGAACAGCAAGGAGGTGAGAGAACTATTAGAGATCGTCCGGTGTCAATCCCGTGTGTCTCGCAATGCGGACAAGCATGCGAGGGCCAATTTCTTCGCCATCATGAAAAGCAAAGACATCATCGGGCCAACCTGGACGTGAGAGAATCTTATGCGAACTGCCGGTCTCACGTTTGATACTCCAGCCGATCCGCAACAGCGCGGCGAGAACACGGCGTGCCTTTTGGGAAGGCCAGTTGGTCATGCAGCAAGAAAGGAGATTGTCAGAGGCATGGAGGTCACTTCGCCTAAATCGAGACGTTCGGCAACAACACGCAGCGCCAGGGCTTGGGCTTTGTGTATCGCTTCTTGACGCGATGTTCCGTACACCAGGACTCCCGGAATATCGGCAACTTCGGCGATCCAGCGGCCGTCTTCTTCCTGCTCAAGTTCGATGCGGAAATTCATGGTGAACTCTTTCTTTGATGCAATCAAGGTAGCAAAGAAACATGGTTCAATCAAGTTCAGCATCCTTCGACTCCTCCGCCTTCGGCGGATGCGTTCAGGATGACTTACGTTTCGGAGGGATATGTTCATTGAAGACAAATTTATTCAGCTCAGCGCGCTCCAGCACTACGTCTTCTGTCCGCGCCAATGCGCACTGATTCATGTGGACGACGTGTGGAACGACAACGTCTTCACCGTGCGCGGCAACATTCTACACGAGAAGGTGGACACCGATACGTACGAAACGCGCGGCACACTGAAAACTGTGCGCGCCCTGAAGATTCACTCGTTCCGACTTGGGCTTGCTGGCAAATGCGATGTAGTCGAGTTTCGGCAGGGTAAGGATGGAATTGAAATCCTCCCCGTCGAGTTCAAAGCGGGACAGCCGAAGCAAAATATCAGCGACGAAGTGCAGCTCTGCGCGCAAGCGTTGTGCCTTGAAGAAATGATGAAGACGGAGGTCAAGCGCGGCGCGTTCTTCTACGGACGCATCCGTCGGCGAGTGCAAATCGAAATCAGTGAGCAACTGAGAACACAAACAGAAGAAATCATCGCCTCCGTGCATGACATTGTCGAACGTAAGTACGTTCCCGTCGCGAAGTACGAAAAGAAGTGCAATAGCTGTTCGCTGGAAGACGTCTGTGTGCCCAAAGCGATGAATGAACGGAAGCTGAAAGCTTATCTGAAGGAGTTATATCAACTGCAAACCTCGTCACTCTGAGCGCAGTCCCGACGTTTCTCAGTCGGGACGAAGTCGAAGAGTGTCAACCGAAGGCGATGAACGAGAGGAAGCTGAAAAGTTATATGAGGGAATTGTATGACGCGCAGGAGTCATCCTGAGCGCAGTGAGGAGCGAAGCGACGAACGGAGTCGAAGGATGAGCGGAGTTGAACAAAGTCAAGCACGAGCAGTCTTCGACTCCGCTCCACTTCGTTCCGCTGCGCTCAGACTGACGCATAGAAATTATCTATTCGTAAGGGCATAACAATGAGCGCATGGGTGTACATACTCGAATGCTCTGACGGCTCGTATTACACAGGCTGTACAACGAATCTTTCACAGCGCCTCGGTCAACATGAAACGGGCTTCTAAGAAGGATACACATCGTCTCGATTGCCGGTGAAGTTGATTTGGTCTGAAGAATTTCAGGACGTTCGAGATGCGATCAACGCTGAACGGCAGATCAAAGGCTGGTCGCGAAAAAAGAAGGAGGCATTGATGAAAGGCGATTTCAATTTGTTGCACGAGTTGGCGCAATCGAAGGAAATGGTTGCACGAAGAGAGTCTTCGGCTTCGTCCCGCCAAAAGAAGGCGGGACTGCGCTCAGGGTGACGCGCATGAGTGATCCTGAGCGCAGCCCAGACCTCTTCTCAGGTCAGGACGGAGTCATCCTGAGCGCAGTGAGGATCCTGAGCGAGCGAAGCGAGTCGAAGGAGACGAACGGAGTCGAAGGATGCTTCGACTCCGTTCGTCCCGACTACGTCGGGACTCACTGCGCTCAGCATGACGAATCATGACGACATAAAGACAATGAAAAAACATCTCAACACACTCTACATCACCTCAGACGACGCGTACCTTTCGAAGGAGCGCGAGACGTTCGTCGTTGAAGTGAACCACAAGAAAGTGTTTCAAGCGCCGATCCATTCGATTGAGAACATCGTCTGCTTCGGGTTCAAGGCGCTCACGCCGCCCCTCATGGCGTTCTGCGCCGAGAACAATGTCGGCGTCAGTTATCTTTCCGAGACGGGAAAATTCCTTGCGCGAGTTTATGGCGCGCAAAAAGGAAACGTTCTCCTTCGCAAGGCGCAATACGCCGCGGCGGATAATGAATCCGAGTCTTTGAAAATCGCCCGCCCGATTATTGCGGCAAAGGTTTCCAACTATCGCAACCTGTTGCAGCGTCATCAACGCAATCATCCGGACGACTGTCCCGATGCAGTTGTTTCGGCGGCGACGACATTGGGAAATCGTCTCGAGGAAATTCAACGGGCGCAATCGCTCGACGGGCTTCGCGGCTACGAAGGAGAGTGTGCATCGTTGTACTTCGGCGTGCTCTCGTCATTGATTACTGCACAGCAGGAGGACTTCACGTTCACTGTGCGCTCGAAGCGCCCGCCGCTCGATCCGGCAAATGCGCTTTTGTCGTTTCTCTATGCGCTGCTCGCGAACGACGTACGCTCAGCGCTGGAAACGACGGGACTCGATCCGCAAGTCGGCTTTCTGCATCAATTACGTTCGGGCAGACCGAGCCTTGCGCTTGACATCATGGAAGAATTCCGCGCCTATCTTGGCGATCGGATTATGCTGAACCTGATCAACCTGAAACAGGTGACGAAAAAAGATTTCGAAATTCGCGAATCGGGAGAAGTACGTATGAGCGATGAGGCGCGCAAAACGCTGATCACCGCGTACCAAAAGCGGAAGCAGGAAGAAACCACGCATCCGTTTCTTGGCGAGAAGATGACGATTGGGTTGTTGCCGCACATCCAGGCGCAATTGATGGCGCGCCATCTGCGCGGCGATATTTCGGAGTATCCACCGTTTTACACAAAATAGCCAAGTCATCCTGAGCGCAACGAAG
>JANNUB010000168.1:0-12238 GCA_031394795.1 Ignavibacteriota bacterium
GCGCGCGACTCATGCTTTCAACTCCGCCCGCGATGATAATTTCTGCATCGCCGCACCAAATTGCGCGCGAGGCTTGAATGATTGCGTCGAGACTTGAGCCGCACAAACGGTTGATCGTGTTTGCTGGAACGCTCTGCGGCAAGCCTGCAAGCAACGCGCTCATCCGTCCGACGTTACGATTATCTTCGCCCGCTTGATTCGCGCAGCCCCACATCACGTCGTCAATCGTTGTTGGATCAATTCCCGTTTTCTCAACCAGCGCTTTAATGACGAGCGCGCCGAGATCATCGGGACGAACGTCGCGCAACACGCCTCCGTATTTTCCGAGGGGAGTTCTGAGCGCGTGAACAACGACGGCGTTGGTGAGGTGCGGCATAATTCAGGTGAATAGTGATGATTGAGGCGAGAATAATATAGGAAGTTTGAAGAGAGGCTTCAAACCTAGTCCCCTCTGGAACATCTATGTCGCAGCGTCTTCACGACGTGCGTTGCTGGAGGCTTTCTTTTACTTGGCAGGCTCCGGTCGCGCCGGCATGCTCTCAACCAAATATGGATCTTTCAGGGGAAGAAGATTCCGCTTCGCCAACGAGCGGAACGTAAAGAGAAAGAACGCCGCTATCGCCGCCACAAGTGGCGCGACCTCCCAAAGACCAACCTCTGGAGTTTTCTGCATGAACGGCGGCAGGATCATCCAGAAGAGATCTATCCAATGACCGATCATCACGATCATGCAGACGCGCAGCAAAGCTCCGTCGTTCTTCTTTGTCCAAATTGGCAGCAGCGTGACGAATGGAATCACCCAGTTGAAGACGACGTTCACGATCGTAAAGATCAGCCAGCCCCCTTCTTCGCGAGCGGTGTAGAAGCGAACCTCCTCCGGAATGTTCGCGTACCAAATCAGGATGTACTGACTGAACCAAATGTACATCCAGAAGGTACTGAAGGCAAAGATGAGTTTGCCCAGGTCATGAAGATGAGATTCGGTCACAACGTTCCTCAGAGGTCCCCAGCGGCGCAGCAGGATTACGAGTATCGTTATGGCGGCAAGACCGTTGAGAAACATCCCGCACATATTGTAGATACCGAAGATCGTGCTGAACCAGTGCGGCTGCAGCGACATGATCCAGTCAATGCTGGCGAGTGTGAATGTGAAAGCAAAGACGATGATGAATGCAGCCGACCATTTCCTGTTGGCGAGCGTGTGCCGAACGCCGCCGTCGGCGTCCTGCATGCGCGAATTCCTGACGATGGTGTACGCCATCGCAAGCCACACAGCCAAGTACAGCACGGTACGAACGACGAAGAACGGAACATTGAGCCAGCCTGATTTCGCCTGCAGCAGGTGGTCCTTCGCCACCTCGCTTTCATGACTCCATTCGTACAGCGTGTGCGTGCCGAAGAGGAGCAGAAGCATCACGAGCGCGGCGACCGGCAAGGCAGATGTCATCGCCTCCGGCACTCGCCGGATCGCAGTCGCCCAGCCGGCATTTGAAACGTACTGGATCGCAATGAACACGACGCCCGCAAGACCAAGACCCATCAAGTAATAGTTGGCGAGAAGAATGTTGGGCAATGCCCGCTCAGGTTCTACGACAACACCGAACAGCGCAATCACAGAACCGAGCAGCGCAATGATGGTGAGGCTCTTCTGTAATCTCTCTGGAACCTGAAACGAGATATTGGGAATGTGAGTTGTCATGCAAAATTGTAACTACAATTTGAAAAGGACTGTTATTTACTCACCTTACGCAAAGAGCGTGCTTTCTTCTCATGTCATCATGTAGAGCGACACTCCAGTGTCGCTCGTGCGGCCGGAATGAGCGATTCGGAGAATCGCTCTACGAGCCTATTTTCATAGCTGCCGCCTGCATCTGCTGCTTCTGCAACGACCTGACGAACTTCACCACCCTCCACCGATCCTGACGAACAACCTGCGCCATCAATGAAGGCATATTCCTCTGGCCAAAGGTGATGATGTGAAATATCTGTCCATCCTTGATCTTCCGTGCGTTCTCTGCAAGCAGCGATGGAGGCGGAGGATAGCCTCTTTGAGGAATCACACCGTCCCCGGCGCCGCGGGCGCCATGACACGGAGCGCACATGGTTGCGAAAACAAACGCGCCGCGCTCACCGTCTGCGGTGCTGTCTTGCTCATTCAGCGGACTCAGCAAGTCCACGCCGGCTCGAAGCGCGTCTTCCGGAGTTGCAATGTATGGCAGCGGCTCAAAGCCACGAACGACGGTCCCCTCGACGGGACGCTGCATCGTCTTGCCGTCGGCAAAGTTCGGGTTCGACGATTGCGCGCCGTACGCAACATGCGTCACCATCCCCGGAAGGATCTCGATGTTCCTCGATGTGTATTCGCGGCGCGCAAGATAAATGACGCCGATCAGCGCCGCCAGTAGAATCGCCAAAGACGTATTGATGAACTTGATTGACACGATTACACCTTCTCAACTCTCTCTTCAACGTGGAGCAGATCGTACGGAGTGAACATCTCTTTCACTTTTCCGATATCGAAGGCAGCATCATTTTGAGCCATGACAAGGACAAACTTGTCATTGGTGGCGCCCTCGAACACTCGCTCCGGCTTTTTCCCCGGCCGAAGCTTGCTGCGCAGCAGGAACGCCAGCACCGTGCCGACTCCGGCGAACAACACCATCACCTCGAACGTCACCGGTACGAACGCGGGAATCGAAATAAGTGGTTTGCCGCCGACATTGACGGGCCAGTCCCACGCCGAGGTCCAAATCTGGAATCCGAGTTTCGCTGCAGCGCCGCTGAGGCCAAGGATGAAACAGATGAATGCCAATCGTGTCGGCTTGATCCCTTGAGCTGCATCGAGTCCGTGAACTGCGTACGGCGTGTACACATCCACGATCTCGTAGCCCCTTTCGCGCGCGTCTTTTGTCGCGCCGAGAATGTCGTGCTCGCTGCCAAACACACTCACAAGCAACCGGCGGTTCATGCACCACCTCCTTTATGGTTGCGCGCGTAGTTCAACACGCCTTTGACCTCGCCGATTGCAACCATCGGCAGGAAGCGGGCAAACAGAAGGAACAGCGTGAAGAAAAGCCCGAAGCTCCCAACGAGTGTTGCAATGTCAATGATGGTCGGCGTGAATCCTGCCCAGCTTGCAGGAAGATAGTCGCGGGTCAGAGAGGTCATGACGATGACGAAGCGTTCGAACCACATTCCGATATTGATGACGATGGAGAGCAGGAAGACCCACACGACGTTCGTTCTGATCTTCTTGAACCAGAAGAACTGCGGCGCGAGCACGTTGCATCCGACCATCGTCCAGTACGTCCATGCGTACGGACCGAGCGCTCGATTGATGAACGCGAACCGCTCGTATTCGTTGCCCGAGTAATACGCAACGAACAGCTCCGTCATGTATGCCAGCGCGACGATCCCGCCGGTCGCGATGATGACCTTGCACATATTTTCGATGTGGTGCAGCGTGATATACTGCTCAAGGCGCATCACCCGCCGCACGATCAGCATCAGCGTAAGCACCATCGCGAAGCCGGAGAACACCGCGCCAGCCACGAAGTACGGCGGCAGAATCGTCGTGTGCCAGCCGGGAATGACTGACGTCGCGAAGTCCCAGCTCACGATTGTGTGAACGGAAACGACGAGCGGCGTCGCGAGTCCGGCAAGCAGCAGATACACTTTCTCGTAGCGATGCCATGTGCGATTGGAGCCGTCCCAGCCGAAACTGAAAAATCCATACACCGCCTTTTTGATCTTCGACGTTGCGCGGTCGCGCAGCGTGGCAAGGTCGGGAATCAACCCGACGTACCAGAAGACCAGCGAGATGGTGAAGTACGCGGCGATCGCGAACATGTCCCAGACGAGCGGCGAGCGGAAGTTCACCCAGAGCGGTCCGCGGAAGTTTGGGTATGGGATAAGCCAGAACGCAAACCAGGGTCGCCCCGTATGGATGATCGGAAAAATCCCTGCACAGATCACCGCGATGATCGTCATCGCTTCAGCCGAGCGGTTGACAGAGGTTCTCCATTTCTGCCGGAAGAGAAAGAGGATGGCGGAGATGAGCGTGCCCGCGTGACCGATGCCGATCCAGAAGACGAAGTTGGTAATATCGAACGCCCACCCGACGGTATTGTTCAATCCCCACACGCCAACGCCTGTGGCTATCTGGTAGCCGACCGCCCAGGCTCCCATCATCATGACGAGCGAGGCGATGAGAAACGCCCACCACCAAGCCGTTGACGGTCTCTGATCGAGCGAGTGAGCGACATCGTGCGTGACGTCGGCGTATGTTTTGTTGCCAAGGACGAGCGGCTCGCGGAGAGCGGAAAGAACCTCAGACATGCGCCTTCTCCTCTTTGCGATTTCGCACTATCGTCATGTAACCGACTGACGGTCGCACGCCAAGCTCTTCGAGCACGCGATAGTTTCGTGAATCTTTCATTCGTTGTGAGACTTCGCTGTTCGGATCGTTCGCGTCGCCAAAGACAATTGCGTTTGCCGGACAGGATTGCGCACATGCAGGTATCGCGTCGCCGTCTTTCACCGAACGCCCCGCCCTCTTCGCCTCGATCTTCGCAAGCTGGATACGCTGTACACAGAACGAGCACTTCTCCATGACGCCGCGATCGCGAACGGTAACGTCGGGATTCAAAACCATCTTGTGCATTTCGTCGCCGTGCCTGTACTGGAACCAGTTGAAGCGGCGAACTTTGTACGGGCAGTTGTTTGCGCAGTACCTTGTACCGACGCAGCGATTGTACACCTGCTGGTTCAGTCCCTCATCGTTGTGAACTGTTGCAAGCACCGGGCACACGGTCTCACACGGTGCGTTGCCGCAGTGCTGGCACATCATCGGTTGATGCGCAACGGAAAATTTTCCGTCCGCTTCATCGTAGTAACGATCAATGCGAATCCATGCCATCTCCCGATTACGCCGCACCTCGTCCTTGCCGACAACGGGGATGTTGTTCTCCGCCTGGCAACCGACAACGCATGCCGAGCAGCCGGTGCAGGCGTTCAAGTCAATCACCATGCCCCAACGATGACCGGTGTACTTGTGATCGTCGGACCACATGGAGTCGAGCTTTTCTTTCTGGAAACTCCCGGCGGCGGGATTGGCTGCGTATTCTGCGAGCGTTGTTTCCTGCACGATCTTTCGTCGCTCCTTTTTCGGCGCACCGAAAAGGTTCGGCTCGTTCAAGGAGTTGTACTCTTGCGTAACGGCCAGTGTACGATGACTGCCCGTTGGGATAATCTCTACAGTCTGACCAAACCCCACAAACGCCGCAGCGTTTCTGCCGACAAGCTCTCCCGGCTCAACCGTCGGGCGCGATTGAATCCACTGAGGACCGATATCGGTGAAGCGATCCGTTCCTTTTCGTCCGTAACCGAGTGCGACAGCGACGACCGAGTCATGCTGACCCGGTTGTATGAAGACGGGAAGCTCGATCTCTCGTTGCTTTGACGTGATTCGAACGACGTCGCCATGCTCGACGCCTAACTTTTCCGCCGTTGCGCGCGAGAGCGATGCGCAATTGTCCCAAACGGTTTTGGTCACCGGATCGGGCAGCTCGTGGAGCCAAGGGTTATGTGCATGGCGACCATCGAGCATTGTCGTCGAAGAATGGAGGACGAGAGTGTACGCTCCTTCAGCAAAGTCGTCTTTGGCATTGTTCAATGAGGAGGAGAATGCCGCGAAGCTGAATTGCATCTTCGTCGCGGCGGACGTAACTTCGGCGTACCCGTTCTCGAGCGTCGTGCTCCAGAATTTCGAGAACGATCCCTCTCTGGACTGGCGCCTGAACACCGATCGTTCCCACTCGGCGCGGATCAGATCATACGCCGATTGCTTTGCGCCCATCCAAACGGAAAGGCTTTCAATCAGATGACGCGTATTCATCAACGGCTGAATTGCCGGTTGAGCGACGGCAACGACTCCCGCAACCGGCTCAAGATCGGTCCATGCTTCGAGCGCGTGCGGCTGAGGAGAGACGTATGTTGCATGCCCGGCAGTCTCATCGAACCGCTCCGAAAAACTCACCACAAGGGGAATCTTCTTCATCGCGCTTCCAAGCTCCGCTCCATCGGGGAGGTCATAGACAGGATTGGCGCCGGCAATGAAAAGCGCGGCAACCTTGTCGGCTTTAATCTCTTCTCGCAGGCTCATCAGCTCGGCGTCGTTTCCGGCATATTGGAACGACGGACGTCCAATGTCAACTGTTTGACCGTAGTTGCCTAACATTTCATTGAGGACATTCGTCATCAACTGGCTCTGAATGTTGTTGATGCCGCACACCACAAGGCTCTTGCGGCGCGCGTCCCAGAGACGCTGCGCGAGGTCCTCAACACTTTCCCCAAGCTCCGCTCCGGGATTTGCGGCAATTTCAAACGAGCGTCCGGCTTTCGCGCCGACGATCTGCAACAATCTCTTCAGAGACTCGTGCATCTGAGATGCTGAGACGCAGATCCGTCGGTCGGCGTTGCTGCCGGTGAGCGAGACGCGCGATTCGACCTGAGCGACGAAGGAGCACTTTGGCGGTTTGCCCTCGAGTGTGCGTCCCGCGCGATACCCTCCGGTAAACTCAACGGGCGAGAGCCACGCGCCAAGGAAGTCCGCGTCGAAGCTGACGATCGCTTCAGCGCGGTCGAAGTGATAGCGCGGAAGAACGCGCTGCCCGTGCGTCGCCTTATGCGCGTCGAGGATTGCGGAGTATGATATTGCATCGTATTCGATATGCTTCGCATTACGGTAAGTGCCGAGAAACCGATTGATCATCGCGCGTGCCGTCGGACCGGCAATTGTTCCCGTCAGAAAACGAATTGCGCCGCCCGAGTTTTTCTCCAACTCCGCGGTAATCTCTTTATCAACTTTTTCCCACGTCGCATCATTTCCGTTGATGAGCGGATTCTTGAGACGATGCGAGTCGTACAATCCAAGCAGCGACGCTTGCCCGATGGCGCAGAGTCCCCCTTTGGAGAGCGGATGATCGGGATTCCCTTCAAGTTTTATTGGACGACCGTCGCGGTTCTTTGCCAGCACGCCGCAGCCTGCGTTGCAACCGCTGCACGTCGTCGCGTGCCAGTACGCGAGTCCCGGCGTGATCTCTTCCGGCTGAATGAGAAATGGAATCGCTTTCTCGACTTTCGCTTGTTCGCAGCCTGCGAGCGCGATGCCCGCGAATGAAAAGCCCGCGAGTTTCAAAAACGAGCGGCGGTCAAGTCCCGAAGGCGTCGCCTCTTCTTCGTGATGATGATGTTCGTGGTTCATTCTGCTCGTTCACTATCAACTATCAATGATGACACGTCACGCAATCCAGCGACGCCTTCACTCGTTTCCCGTTCACGCCGCTCTTGTTCGCATCGCGATGACAATTCACGCACCAGCCCATCGAAAGGTCCGACACTTGCCGCACGCGCTCCATCGTCTCTACAGCGCCGTGACACGTTTGGCATTCGACGCCGGCGTTCACGTGCCCGCTGTGATTGAAATAGACAAAGCTGGGAAGATTGTGAACTTTCATCCACTGCACCGGTATCTGTGTCTTCATGGGTATCGGTTTCAGTTCGTTGTCAAGAGCAAGCGCATCATAGATTTTCTTCAGCTCTGTTGAGAGAATTTGTCGAGGCTTGCGCTTCTCTTTTGTTGCAAGCTCATCTTCTGCTTTCACGTTCACCCACGGAGCGGTCACAAACTTGTGGCAGTTCATGCAGACGTTCATGGACGGGATGCCCGCTGCTTTGCTCCGCTCAGCGCCATGGTGGCAATGCAAGCAAGCGATCCCCAGCTCACCCGCGTGCAAGCGATGCGAGTACGCAATTGGCTGCACAGGCTCGTAGCCCTGATGATTGTCGGGCAGCTTTATGTTGTTCGTGAATGACGTGAGAAAGACGCTCAACGTTAGCAACACTGCGACAGAGAGTATGACTGTGAGAAGACGACTGTTGAGCCAGTTCATGATTCTAAATCCTGAGGAGCGAAGCGACGAAGGATCTCGACTGTCGAATCTTCCGCTCGCGCTTGTGCGAACACGATAAGTTCATCCATCGTAAATGAAATTCTTTTGGGGGCTTCCAACGGACTACCCCGTCCAACCGGCGTCCTGTGCCGCGAAGCGAGGCATTCTACTTCGCGGTCAAGTGTCGCGGCACCACCCCACTTGCTGCCGACAGCACAGCGTCTGGAGGTGACCGTCACCGCGCCGCTCGACCCTGCAAGGTGACGGTCACCTGCTCAACTTGGTTTCTCGCATCCTTTTCGATTGTAATACCACCAGTTGATCCATGTGGCAATCACGAGAAACAGAATCAAACCATAATAAAAATTCGTCGCTCCACCCGTCGCTCCGACAATTGCGCCGATGACTGATGAAAAGATAAAGGGTCCGTATGCCGCAATTGCCGCCGTCCATCCAATCACACCTGCTGCTTGACGAGGACTGTGCGAAAAAATAATCGGGTACTGGCGAAATGTCGCGGCGTTTCCGATTCCCGCGAAGAAGAACATGCCAAGCATGACGCCGACGAACATCGGGAACTGTTCAATGCCTGTCGGTGCGACAAGCCCCATCGTAATCATGAGAATCGAACCGAGAATCAAACCAAAACCGGTAATTGTCGTGAGAATTCCGCCACCGGTTTTGTCGGACACAAATCCGAACAGCACGCGGCTCGCCGAGCCAATCAGTGGACCGTAGAACGCGTACTTCAGCGGTTCGGGCGCATCGGGGAAGCCGCCATACAAACTCTTGATCATCATCGGGAATGCGGCGGACAGGCCGGAGAACGTTCCGAACGTCATCATGTAGGTGACGGTGCAAAACCACGTGTGCTTGTTTTTGAAAATATCGAGCTGCTCTTTGAATGATGCCGTCACCGGAACGCTTCGCAGCAACCACCAGCACACCATCGTCATAAGAATGAGAAGCGGAATGTACCAGAACGCAGCGCTTTGCAAATAGATTTCCGACGTTCCCAACACTTCTTTTGTTTTTGGATTGATCTTGGTGAATACTTCAGCCGCTCCGTAGGTCGCGACACCTAACATCATGGGAGTCATGAACTGCGCGAGGCTAACGCCGAAGTTTCCGATGCCCGCCTGAATTCCGAGCGCCGTTCCTTTCAATCGTTTCGGGAAGAAAAGGTTCGTGCTCGGCATATAGGAAGAAAAATCTCCGCCGCCGAACCCCGCGCTAAACGCCAGCACCATAAACACCCAATACGGAGTTGCCGGATCCATCACCGCCAGACCGATGCCGATGCACGGCAACAGCTTGATGATCGTTGCAATCGTGATGACGTGCCGCGTGCCGTAGATCGGGAGCAAGAATGTATGAATGATGCGGAGCGTTCCGCCGGCAAGTCCGGGCATTGCGGCAAGCCAGAACAATTGTTCGTTGCCGAACTTGAACCCGATGCCGGGGAGCTTCGTCACGATCGCGCTCACCATAAACCACGTCGCAAACGACAACGTGAGCGTTATCGTCGTCACCCACAGCGTACGCCATGCAATCTTACTGCCCGTGGAATTCCAGAAGGCGTCGTCTTCCGGGGTCCAGGTTTCAAGCCATGTTGTTGACTTTGCCATGGTACTTTCGTTTCATGCGTTTGGATGGAGTCTCTTGAGAGGCACTTCTTCCGCCATTTCTTCAATCGGTCGTTTGTCTTCGATTTGCCGCGAGAGCGCAGGCGCTTGCTCCCTCATGATTCGCCGCACCGTTATGTGCAGCCAGAGGTGGCAGATGAACGTGACGACGAAGAAAAACATCCACGCCGTCGTCCAGATGCCCGTCGCTTTGAGGATGTAACCAAAAATGATCGGGCACACGAAGCCCCCCAAGCCTCCGATCACTCCGACAATTCCTCCAACGACGCCGACTTCCATCGGATAGTATTCAGGAATGAACTTGTACACCGCTGCTTTTCCAATTCCCATCATGATGCCGACGATGAAGACAAGCGCTGTAAAGATCCAGACATTCGCCTGAAAGTAGATGTGCGTGGTTCCCTTCGCGAGGAGATGTTTTTTCGGTATCACATCGCCAACCTTCACCACAGGCTCCTGCCAAAAGGTGAACCTCGGCAGCGCTAATGTTCCCTCATTCCATTCGTCAGAACTGAAGTTTGGCTTTGGGAGGAGCGAGTATGTTTTCCCACCGACGGCAACTCGTTCCGCCGTTACTTCCGTTACCGTTCCTGCTTTGTCCGCCATGATTCCTTCGCCGGGCGATTCAATGTCCATACGCGGGACACAGAGGAGTATGAAACACACGAGACAGGAACCAAACACCCAATACATGATTGCGCGCGCGCCATACTTGTCCGAGAGCCAGCCGCCAAGCGCGCGGATTACACCGGAAGGAAAACTGAAAATACTCGCCATAAGCCCGGCAATCGCCACACTCATTCCATAGCCGCTGACGTAGTACGGTATGAGCCACTGCGCCAGCGCGACAAATCCGCCGAACACAACAAAATAGTAGAGACCGAACCGCCAAACACGCATATACTTCAGCGGCGCCAGGCGCTGCATCAACGTAAGCTCTTGACCGTGCTCGACTTTTTTTGTCGAAGTGAACATAAAAAACACGACCGCCATGATCACAAGAGCAGCGGCGTAGATCTGCGGCAACATCCTCCACGCCTCGAGATTCTCGTTGCCATTCGTCAGGTATTTCAGCAGCCACGGCGCGCCGAGACTTGTGAGCGCGGAGCCTGCGTTTCCCGCGCCGAAGATTCCCAGCGCCGTGCCTTGACGTTCCTTCTTGAACCAAACGGAAGTGTATGCTATGCCGACAGCAAACGAAGCGCCGGAGAGTCCGAAGCCGAGACTGCCAAGGATAAAATGTTCATAGGAGGTCGCGTAACTGAGAAGGTAGGTCGGCACTGCGGAGATGAGCAGCAGCACCCCATAGACAATTCGCCCGCCGTACTTGTCTGTGAGTATCCCCACGGGCAGACGCATGATGGAGCCGGTGAGCACGGGAATTCCGATCAGCCAACCGATCTGAGCTTTGTCCCATGAGAAGACACCCTGCTCTACTAAGTAGGTTACCAACACTCCGTTCATCGTCCACACGGCGAAGCACACGGTGAACGCGAGGGTGTTCATCGCGAGGATGACGTACGCTTTTCTGTCTTGTGTTTTCAAATGCGTAACATCGGTTAGGATGAGTGGAATGCGTTGCGAAGTTTCTTCCATGGCGCGTACCACCGCACCACCTGCGGTTTGCGCCAGAGATACGGATTGGGCGCAACGAGCACGTGGACAAGTCGCGTGAACGGCGCAAAGGCGATCATCAGCCACGCGCTGACGATGTGCAGCTTCACCATCCACGGCATCGCGGTCAGCGGCGTGATGTCGGGATTCAACGCGACAAGCGACCAGAGGTACGGCGCGGCAAGCGCCGCGAACCAGGACGAACCCCAACTGTGGAAGACCGCCACGTACAAGCCGCTCAGAATCTGCACAACGAAACTTGCAAACACAATCCAGTCCGCCCAGCTCGTCACCTTTTTCACTTTCGGATCGGTGAGCCTTCTGACGATGATCGCCACAAGTCCGATCATGGTGAGAAGCGCTGCGACGAATGCAGAACCTTCGAGGATGTACAGTCGTAGCGGGTGGCTGTTCCAGCCGAGAATCTCCCTGGGAAACAGAAACGCAATGATGTGACCGGCGAGAACGGTAATGATACCGAAGTGGAACGGTACCAGCCCCCAGAAGTGATGCTGGTTCTCAAGAAACTGTGATGAGAGGCTTGAGAATGTGAATGCCTCAGTCCGGTATCGCCGGATTGAAACGAGGAGGAAGATGATCACTGCGACGTAGGGGAAGACGATAAAGAAAATCTGATCTAAGAAAAAAGGACCGGTGCTAATCATGGGCGTCCACTCCTACATGAGATGTTGCGAGCTGCGTGAGAATGCTCTTCACCATCTGAAGAACATTCTCGTACGGATTCGACTTGCCGGCGAATCCCTCCAGCATTTTTTCGATTGCTTTCATGATATGGGATGAAATGAACTCACCCGCCTCATCCCGCTCCATCCTTCCCACCGCCTGCAGAATATGCGCGATGTGATCCGGAAGCTCAGTGGATTCCTCGACGACGCATCGCCGGAGAGTTTCCCGCATCTGCACGAGAAACGCTCCACGCGCATACGTTTCGCCGTAGAGATGCCAACCGACTTCGAGACTCGTCACGGGATTGATATCGAATGTGCGGGTGTACAATTCTTCAAG
>JANNUB010000178.1:0-6583 GCA_031394795.1 Ignavibacteriota bacterium
GGATTTCGGTCCGCTCACGTTGTCGTTGTCGAACACTTCGATGTAGTAACTCACGACGTCTTCGGGGACGAGATTCATTTCTTGCAGCGACCAGAGATGGGCGACGTCACTCTCGTTCCTAATCCCTGCGGGAATAGGAACCAAAGTGAATTTCTCTTCCTGCCACGGCTGTTCGTACCGCGACTGAATGAGTTTGTACGCGAGCCGCAGCTTGCTGAATCCGAAATCGTCGGTGATTTTGTAAAGCATGTTCAGCTTCTGATTCTCCGCGATATCAACGTTTGTTCCGGGGAAAAGAATTTGTGCGGTCGGGTACGCGTCGGGAACAATTTTGAGCGTGTACTCAATCGGGTCGGCGCTCGCGACGTTCTCTTTATCTTTGAGTTGAATGTGGTATGTCCGCTCCTTCACCAGCGATAACGCACCAGCAGCCTTATTCTCCTCAATCTTGAGTTGTGTTGATGTCGAACCTGCCTTCGCTCCAGCTTCAGTGGAAGGCTCGACTCGGGGAGCGGGCGGGTCGCCGAAAATCAGTTCTGCTTCCGCGAGTTCTTTGTTTGATTCAATAGAAAAGTTGATGCGCGTTCCGCGCAGCGCAGTCACATCGCCTGCGTTGTCATCGAGTTGTCGAGAGGGAAGTTTTGAATATGATGGGAAACTTAAACTCAGCCGCAGCATCTTCACTATCGGACGGTCGAGGACGGTGAGCATGTATTCATCGCTGCTGACCAAGCCCGAATGCGCTTTGTACGTTGTGGTAGATTTGAGAGCAGGCATTTCGTAGCTGAACACGCCGTTTGCATTCGCCGTAAGCGTCCGTTCCTCAAACTGAATTTGCCCCGAAGGTTTTGAAGAGAGTGTGATTTGTTTGGGAGGCCTGCCCGCCGAAGCGGAAGCGTAGGCGGGTTCACCTTCAACACGAATCGTAATCGGAACCGCCGCGCCTTTCACAACTTCCTTGTTGCCTGGCTCGACGATAAATCGAAACGGAAGCGGTGCAGCAAACGATTGATTGTAATGCCACAATCGTCCTGCCGAATCCCGAAGAGACGGGAAAGTAAGAAGCAGCAACGCCGCGACTCCCGCGACCACGCCAAGAATTTTTCCGACTCTCCTCGCACGCACAAAACTCACGACTGAAGCAAAATCCAGCGGCTCGATTTCTTTCCGCACGTCCTCAAACGACGCGTCAATCAACTCCGGCGAGTAAAGCTGCGACGATTTTTCCTTGTCGAGTTGAAGAATATTGACAAGCTTGTCTTTGATGTAGGGAAAATGACCTCCTACCATCTCCGCCGTCTGCTCGTCAGATTCCTTTTTCAGCAACGGACGAACAACAAACCACGCAAACAAGCCAACCGCTGCCGCAACGATAAGCCAGAAAATAATCGTGCGAGGAAGAACGGGAAGGTAAAACATTTGCTCGATGAGCAACGCAAGCATCGCCGCGCCGACAATTGCAGATGCAGAAAACAAAATGCCGTAGAGAAGAGAAGAATTGTTTTCTTTCTGCCGAACGATTGCGAGGCGGTCAACCATCTCGCTGAGTATTCTTGGGGTTCCTTCGCTCATGGATTCCTCGGCGCTAATGCGTTTAGAAAATTCAACTGGCTGGTAGAATCAGGCGTCGAAAGCCCGCCTGTTCAAAATGCGAGTCGGTTGTGAACGCTTCGACAATTTCTTCTCGACGCATCACAACGAAACTTGTACAATCTGTGAGACCCCATTCCTTATCGGGGCGCGAACGATAGAGCGCCAATGCGTCATCGAAAAGTTGTGCATCGACGTGAATAAGTTTGCAGACAGGGCTGGCACGAAACGCGTCAACATAATCAAGGGCTTCGGCGCGCAGATGTACTTTCGAATATGAATTGCAGAATTCAGTGAGGACAAAATCAGTAGAGATAAAATGAAACGGCTGGGATGCGCGAATCTCTTTCAAAACGCGAAGGGCTTCGAGATGCCCTTCGTCTCGAATGTTCTTTGACGCAATAATTCCTCCAGTGTCAACAAATACACTTCGCATCAGCCTGCCTTTCTCTTCGGCGTCCCGTAGAGGTAGTGGTCATGCTGTTCGGCAAAGTCTTCGATTCCTGTATCAACTGCTTTCCCGAAAATTTCCAGTGGGTCTGTTTTGCCACCAATGGGTTTGTTGAAATCACCCTCGCCGTTTTCCTCAACCAGCACGGTCACTTCAGTATTCGGCTGAAGTTGTACGTCTTCATCCAGCACAATCTGCTTACCGTCGTAGTGTCCTTTTATCTTTTTCATTGTTATCATTCCAAGTTGTTCTATTCAATGATAGGCATTCACGTCAACAGGCGCAAACGGTTCACACGAAGAGGTGTTTTCTTTCTTCCTCACGATTGCGAGACGGTTGATTAGCTCGCTGAGTATTTTTGGGATTTCTTCGCTCATGTTTCTTCACCTACTTTGTTTGCTATTCACCGCAACCATTCGTTCGATTTTCTCCAAACTCAAATCCCTCGGCGAGACTTCTCCTTGTTCATTGATGAGAATTTTTGTGGGGTACCACTCAATCTGAAAACGTTTCTGGAGGCTATCATCGTTCCTATCTATGAGGACGGGATAATTGATGTTGAGTGCTTTGACAAAACCGCGCACATAATTGTCGCTGCCTCGCGCCATCGTCGTCGCGTCGCAATTAACCGAGAGGAACACAACGTCATTCCGTTCTTTCATGTTGGCCGCAAATTCAATAAGTGCCGGCGTTTCTGCAACGCATGGACCGCACCACGTAGTCCAGAAATCGATAACCACTTTCTTCCCCCGAAACGTTGAGAGGTCAATTGATTTTCCCGAGCGAATGTCTTTGTAGATTCCAGCGAGAATTTCTTTGCTCTTCACTTTTCGGACAAAAGGGAAACTATCCGCCGTGTACAATTCTTGAATCTTGCCATAGCGCTGCTTGCCGAGAACAGAATCAACGCGGAGATAGTGTTTCCGCAAATTCTGTTTAAGGTATTCGTTAAACCCAGAATTGAGCTTAGAGACTTTCGCCAACATATCAAGAACAGCAAACGCCTCTTTCTTGTTGGATTGTTTCGCGAGTTGTTGAAAAGTAAGTAATGACAGGATTTGAAATTCCTGACGTCGCACGTCGCCTGTGGCACTTATCCGCGTGAGCCTTTTGAGTGCAGAAGTCGGTTGTCCGTTGTTGAGGTCGTCCTGAACCAGCCAATAGGGTTCCAGTGATGATAGCTCATGCTTGAAACTGAGGAGCGTGGCTTTGATTGAGGCATCGCTGTAAGTGACCTCTTTGAGATATGTATTGACAGTCTTTGGCAAGTCAGCGAGAATCATCTTGAACTTTTCCCATTGCAGCCTTCGTTGATTCTTCACAGAATCAGGTATCTGCACTTCCAAACTCGGCGACGAGACAGATTCGGCAAGCCAATATTCGCCGAATGCGCGCGAAAGAATCAAGTAACCGTAAAACAGGTGCCGCGATTTTTGTTCGTTCGGAGATTCTCGAACCTTCGGGTAATCACGCATGTACGCAGGAAGCATGTAATTCTGAAAAACGAGGTCGCGACCTGCACTTGCCACGTCTAGGTTTTTCATAAGGGTAAAATCAGTGTAGCATTCTGCAAAGAAATCACTTCCAACGCCACCGAACTTTTCGTTTGCCTGTTGTTTCCAAATTGTTTCCGCAGACTGTATCAGCGAATCTAGTTCAGCGAGTGTCTCGATGTGCTCTACCTTCTCTCGATAATTTTCCTTGACGTACTGAATCTGATACATCATGACATCTTCTTCACGCCAACGTCCCATGTTTACCGATTCCATTTTCCATCGCGCTACCGTATCGCGCCTAACAACGTTGGATGCAACAACGAGGCGACGATTGGGGATGTCAAAACCATCCGCCTTCGTTTCAACAGTGAGCCAATCTCCGAGAGTGTACTTGTACTCGAGTGGCGTTCCTTCAGGCAGAGCGAATTCGAATTCAAACACATTGCGTTCAACTTCCTTCATTGCCCACACTGGGCTACTCGGCGACCAGCCGTTGTGCGTGCATGCGATATAAAGAGTCGTGAAAGGTTTCAACATGCCGGGAACGACGGCGTGAAACTTCACTTTGACTTCTTCCGACCTCACATTGAAGGAGAACGTCAGAAGCCCGATGAGGACCATGAGAGAGGCGCGCATTTTTTTTCAATATCCCAATTGAGATTGTAGTGCTGAGAACAATCTAACCATCTTATGAATCCCCTTCTCCAAGGAGTCCTTCGGACAGGGATTTGGGAATGGTTCTTATTTCTTTTCCGAGGGCGTTACCCTCGGTTGTAGTATGTATGCCCTTCGGGCAATTGAAGTCTCTCTTGTAGAAATGAAATGATTCAATCCCCGAAAGGGATTCATCATTGTAGCCTTTTTCTTTCAAAGAGGAACGTCATCAATCCCACAAGCTTCCCTCCAACCAAGAGTGAGATTCTTCGCTCCGCTCAGAATGTAGAATCAATTCGTCAACGCCCAAACAATAATGTTCGCTCCAAACCGCAACGCCTCCAATCGTTTCTCCGGCGGGTCGTTGTGAACGTCGGCGTCCGCCCAGCCGTCGCTCGGATTTGATTCGGCGGTGTAAAACACGACGAGTCTTCCATTGTGAAAAAATCCGAAGCCCTGCGGCGGTTTCTTGTCGTGCTCATGCGTCTTCGGTGGACCGTTGGAGAATTGAAACTGCGCATGATAAATGCCGTGGCTGAACGGCAACTCGACAAGCTCTTGCCCGGGAAAAATCTTTTTCATCTCGCGGCGGAACGCTTTGTCCATCCCGTAATCATCGTCGGCGTAGAGGAAGCCGCCGTTCTCCAGGTATGTTCGCAGCCGCTTCACTTCATTTTCGTTGAAGACGACATTGCCGTGTCCCGTCAGGAAAATCATCGGGTAGGTGAAGAGTTGTTCGCTGTTCACGTCAACGAACTCATACACCGGCTCGACGGCGATGTTCGTATTGTCGCGAACGAATTTCAGCAGATTCACTTCCGCCGATTGGTCGTTGTACCAATCGCCGCCGCCGGAATATTTGAGGCGGGCAAGCTTGAGCGCGGAGGAAACGCGGGGCGTTTGTGCGAAGCATGGTTCGACAACGAGGAGGCAAACGAATACGAAAAAAGTGCAGCGCGCTTGACGTGTCATAGCAATCTTTTTCATGCGAGTTTTTCTCGCGCATCGCGAAAAACGTTTTCGGCGGGTTGACTCGCTCGGGAACCGTCGAGCATCCCGCGCAATCGTTCTTCGGCGAGTTCCACCCACAACTTCTCAACGTCCTCGTCTTCGGTCTCCTCCAAGCTCTGAATGAGCTTTCCTGCAAGCATGGCACGAGATGTAGCGGGAAGCCCGAGCAGTTTGACAGCGACCTCTTCTAGAAGAGTTGATTCCATTTTTTCTCCTTATCTAAATACTGAGCGGAGCGAAGAACCTCGCTGCGCGATTACTGTACTATTTCTTGGAATGCCTGCAATTCAATTGCTGCGAGACCCTTCGCTTCGCTCAGGGTTGAGTGGCGTCTTCACTCTTCCATCAAATCCGTCGGCTCGATATGCACCAACACTTCCGCGACGCTTTTGTTTGAAGAGCAAATCTGTCTCTTCACCTCTCGCGCGATGTCGTGTCCTTCGCGGACGGAGATTGTTCCATCAACGGTCACGTGCAAATCAACGTAGTACACAAAGCCGCTTTTTCGGACGAGGCATTTTTCCAACGCGACAACGCCGTGTACCTGTTGCGCGACGCGGCGGATTGATGTTTCATTTTCTTCGGAGGGCGCGGCATCCATCACTTCATCCATCGCGGGGCGAAAAATTTTGTACGCGTTGTAGATGATGATGCCCGCCGCGAACAACGCCGCCCAATCGTCCGCGCTCTCGTAACCCGCGCCGCCAATCAGCGCTATACTGATTCCGACAAACGCCGCCGCCGATGTGATTGCGTCGCTGCGATGATGCCACGCATCGCTTTTGACGGCTGTGCTTTTTAGGTTCTCGCCGACATTGAACACGAAGCGGAAGAGAGCTTCTTTCGTAATCACCACGACCAAAAGAACGACAAGCGTGAACGGCGCAGGCGCATGGTGCGGCGTGATGATTTCGCGAACGCTCTGAATCGCAATCGCGATTGCTGCAACGACTAGCGCGAGTGAAACGACAACAGCCGCAAGCGGTTCAGCCTTGCCGTGTCCGTACGGATGCTCGGCGTCGGGGGGAAGCGTCGAAATTTTCAATCCGCCCCATACGACGAGTGAACTCACAACGTCCATCGTTGATTCAATCGCGTCGGCAATGAGCGCGTACGAATTGCCGAGAATGCCGGCAATCGCTTTCGTTCCCGCAAGTATTGTGTTGACGATGATGCCGACAAATGTCGAGCGCATTCCTTTTTTTGCGGGATGTTGCAATGTCTCTGATAGTTGCGTGGGAGAAATTTCCAAATCTCAAGTTCCAAGCTCCAAAGAAATCTCAAATTCCAAAAAAATCAAATCACCCAGCTGAGTTGTTTTAAGAATTGGGATTTGGAATATCTTTGTGATTTGGAGCTTGGATATTGGAGCTTTGAAACC
>JANNUB010000180.1:0-13421 GCA_031394795.1 Ignavibacteriota bacterium
AAATCGGCGCGGTCGCCGCTTCGTTGATTCTCAATCGCTGAATGATTAAATTTGAAGCGATTCGGTTCAGCAAATCTTGTAACTCTTCAGTTTCACAATCCGGGTAGGCATGGCGAAACCAATTCAGATCTTGTTCCTTTCAGCAGAAGTTGAGCCATTTGCAAAAACCGGAGGACTCGCCGACGTTTCCAACGCTCTCCCGCTCGCCGTGTACAATCTCGCGCACGAGATGCGCATTATGCTGCCGCGCTACGCTTCCGTCAAGGGAACACCCTCCAAATTGCACGACATGATCCGGCTGCAGGGAATCGAAGTCCCGGTCGGCGACAAGGTGTATCCGGCAAACGTCAAATCCTCCTTCCTGTTGGGAGCATTCACAAAAGTGCAGGTCTATCTTCTCGACAATCCGGACTTGTTCGGGAGACACGGCATCTATGTGCATCCAGAATCAAAGAAGCCGTTCGCCGACAATGACGCCCGGTTTATTTTCTTTTGCCGCGGCATGTTTGAAGTCTTGAAGAAGATGGGCTGGAAGCCGGAGATTATTCACTGCAACGATTGGCACGCCGCGCTCGCGTGTGCAATGCTCAAGACGATCTACAAAGACGATCCGTTCTACAAGGACACGAAGAGCGTGCTGACGCTCCACAATATGGCATATCAGGGCGATTTCCCAAAGGGCACGTTTGCCAAAACTGGGTTACCTGCAAGTGTCGAACGCGAAATTGCACACGACGGAAAGACGAATTTCCTGAAAGCCGGCTTGCTCTACGCGGATGCGATTACGGCTGTGAGCCAGCGCTATGCAGAGGAAATTCGCACAGCGGAATACGGCCACGGCCTCCAGGATGTCATCGAACAACGGAAGCGGAACGTCTTCGGCATCACCAACGGCGTTGACTATAACGTCTGGAATCCGGCCGTTGACGATTTGATATATCAAAAGTATGATCTGAAAAACCTCGAGTTCAAAGTCGACAACAAGCAGGACCTTTGCGCGAAGATGAGGCTTCCGTTCAACGAACGAACTCCGCTCATTGGAATGATCTCCCGACTCGCCGATCAAAAAGGCTTCGACTTGCTCGCAGAGATCATCGCCGATGTGATGAAGATGGATGTGCAGATTGTCTTGCTCGGCACCGGTGAGAAGAAAATTCAATCACTCTTCGAGAAGGTTGCGAAAAAATATCCGAAGAAGTTTGCCGCAGCCTTCCGGTTCGATACGCCCCTCGCCCATCTCATCGAGGCGGGCAGCGACATGTTCCTCATGCCGTCGCGCTACGAGCCGTGCGGGTTGAACCAGTTGTACAGCATGAAGTACGGAACCGTCCCCATCGTCCGCGCAACGGGCGGATTGGATGAAACGGTGGAGCAAATTGACGATGCGAATGCGACCGGGACGGGTTTCAAGTTCGACAAATACGAGAAGCAAGAGCTGCTAAAGACGATTCAGCGCGCGGTGAAGCTGTATGGAACCCCGGAGAAGTGGGTGAAGATCGTCCACACGTGCATGAGCAAGGATTTCTCGTGGGATTCGTCTGCAAAGAAATACGTTGCGTTGTACAAAAAGCTTTTGCAGAAATAGCATGCCGCAGCGTGTGGGCGTATTTCTTGACCGCGACGGAACGCTAAACGTCGAAATGGACTTCCTCCGGACGCCGGAAGAACTTGTGCTGATTGACGGTGCGCCGAACGCAGTGCGGAAACTGAACGAACGCGGAATTGTCGCCTGCGTTATTTCAAATCAGAGCGGCGTTGCGCGAGGCTACCTTAGCGAAGCCGACCTTATTCCGATTCATGCGAAACTGATGGGGGAGCTTCGTCGCGATGGCGGCACGCTCGACAGAATTTATTATTGCCCCCACCATCCGAACGCGGGCATCGCGCCATACGACATCCCGTGCGAGTGCCGCAAACCGAAACCCGGTATGCTGCTGCAAGGTGCGCTGGAATTCAATCTTGATTTGCAGCGTTCATATGTCGTCGGAGACAGCACGGTGGACATGCAGGCCGGAAACGCGGTCGGCGCAACGACGATTCTTGTTCAAACAGGCTATGGAAAGAAGTCGCTGCTCGATTGCAAAGAAAAAAATATTCCCATTACGTTTGTCGCGAAGTCGGTTGTTGAGGCGGTTGACTTCGTCTTAGAACGCTTGAAAGGAAACGGAATCCAAAAATGAGTAATGAGATGTCTGAGCGAAAGGCTTCCCTTCGCGGGAAAAGACTGGAGAAAAAGTTGATGACGGCGTTGTGCTGTCTCATCGTCACCCTCGCATTGGTATCGTGCAGCGAGAGAATCACCAATCCTCTTACGCCCGGATCGGGTTTGTTCAGGCATGACGTCGTTATCAAAGAGGATACGCTGTATGCCTCCAGCGATACGACGTTCCTCCGACGGATCGCTCCGGGAGCGGCATCCTTTCTCCCGCACAACTTTGTCGGAAAGAACGGTACCACTCGCGCCTACGCCCTCGTCCTCTTTGCATTGCCTGCGCGCGATACGATAAAGGTTCTCTCGGCGAAACTGAAATTACACTTCGTGACGCGCCTTGGCGACTCGCTCGCAACGTTCGGCTTTGGTCTTCGCAAGATCACGAGAGCGTGGAATTTTCAAACTCTCAAATGGACTGATATAGACTCTGCGTTTTTTGAATCCAGCTCGCGAGGAGATTACGCGTCGACCATTCAACCGGATTCGCAACAGGTTTCCATGAATGTCGATACGGCATTCGTGCGGGAATGGCACAGAACAGGCTCAACGCCGTTTGGTTTTATTCTCATCCCCTCACCATCAACAACGGTGATTCGGGGATTCGGTGGATTCGATGCCGATTCTCTCAAGTTCCGGCCGACGCTCGAAGTGATCGCAAGCAATACGAGCGGAACGGTGTTCGATACCGTCAAGTACCAGGCCGGGAACGATACCTACGTTGCCGACGGCGAACCGTTCCCGATGAACCCGCAGCGCATCTACACCCAAGGAGGAATAGCGTATCAAAGCAGGCTCAAGTTCGACGTTGCGCGACTCCCGCGCGGCGCGACGATCAGCACGGCGGAGTTATCGCTGGAAAGCGATCCATCACTGACGCGCATTAGCCGATTCACCCAAAGCCCGCAGCCGAGCGTCCATGCGCTGTTCAGCGATGATTCAACAAACTACGAGACATTCGTGTTTGCCAACGGTTCCAAGGTCACGGGCGCCAACACGTACACATTCGATGTCCGACGGCAGGTTCAACTCTGGACCAATGGCATCAACTACGGTCTCGTCCTTCGGCAGCCGACCGAGAACGAATACAACGCGCTCGAGCTCTTCGTGTTTTACAGCAATGACGCGTCAACCCCGGCGTTGCGTCCTCGCATTCGGGTGAAGTACGCAGTATTTCAAAATTAGGAGGAATCGTGAGAAAGGCATTTGCATTCTCTTTGGTGATATTCATGGCAGCGCGGGTTCTCGCCGGCAACGGCGGCTCGGCATATACCGCGTTCGGTCTCGGCGATCTCCGCTACTCGCCGAGCGTACGAAGCATGGGAATGGGCTACACGGGCATCGGGTTACCGTCGCCAGCGTATATCAATGCGCTCATACCCGCGTCGTGGACACGTATCAACAGAGTGCGGATCGAAGCGAACGGCATCTACGAAGGTATCAACACGGCGGAGGAGGGAAGATCGCTTTATCAAGCCAAGGGTTTGTTTAACGGTGCGATGCTTGCGATTCCGATCTCGCAGCAGAACGGCATCGTGCTGTCCGGAGGATTCTCGCCGTACAGCATCGTCGGCTACAACACTGCTTTCACCGCGTCCCAGAATGGACTTGACTACAACATCAATGAAGTCGGGAGCGGCGGACTCTACAGAGGCGTGCTCGGTCTCTCCTACGCGCCAGCAGAGGATGCTGCGTTCGGAGCTTCGTTGAATTATTTGTTCGGCAATTTTACGCAGGAGAGAGTATTCAGTCCACTCACTCCCGGCGCGTCGGGTTCGACATTTTTCGTGGAAGAAGCGAACCGCGGCGTCAACTTCACATTGAGCGGCATGTACAGCGGTTTCGGAAAGTTCAGCGAGGCGCTTCGGCCGCTTTCGCTCGGTGTTGTTCTCACCACCGAAGCGAACATGAAGTTTGATCTTTCCAATCGCGTCAATTTTTCGAGCGAGCAGGATACGTTTGGTGTTACCGAGAAACGCATGACGATCCCTGTCGCCTTCGGCGTCGGCGCAGCGTACCAGGTTGCCGACCGATGGCTGCTTGCAGCGGATTTCTTCACACAGGCGTGGAGCAACGCGCGCTACGACGGACTGCCTTTCGAATTCATCCGCAACAGCAGCCGATTCGGACTTGGCGCGGAAAAGCTACCGATCAAAGATGCAAGCGCTTGGTTGGACAAACTCGCGTATCGCCTCGGCGTTTCATACCATCAAACGTACTTCGAGATATTCGGCCAGCCCATCAACGAAATTGCTTTTACGACGGGCTTTACCATGCCTGTGGCAGGGGAAACGCGTTTGAGCGTGGGAATCGAGTACGCGCTCCGCGGAGAAAAGAAAGCTGTTCAAGGGAACAACGGGAATGTCAATCTGCTCAAGGACAGCATTATTCGCGTTGCATTGTCACTGAGCATCGCCGAGCTTTGGTTCGTGCGATACGAAGAGGAATAACAATGATGGACACCAAGGAAATCTTGGCTCAATGTCACACTGCGCTTCAGACATCGTATGGCGACAGATTACAAGGCATCGTATTGTACGGCTCGGTTGCCCGTGACACTTCGGACCCCGCGAGCGATATTGACCTATTGGTATTGCTGCATAAGCCATTCGACTATTTCCGAGAACTGCAGAGACTAGTGGACATTTTGTATCCCATTCAATTGGACTCCGAGCGATTAATCTCAGCCAAGCCCGCGCCGTCGGACGAATACGAAAGCGGGAGAATTCAGCTTTATCGTATCGCGAAGAGAGAAGGAATTTTTGTTTGAGCAGCAACCATGAAAAGAACTTCTCAGTAGACAACATTAAAGTCTGACAACTCATGACCAACCTCCAACATCAAGACCCCGAAGTTTTCTCCGCAGTCAAAAACGAAATCCATCGCCAGAACACGAAGCTCGAACTCATCGCTTCGGAGAACTTCGTCAGTAGAGCGGTGCTTGAGGCGGTCGGCTCGCCGCTAACGAACAAATACGCCGAAGGCTATCCCGGCAAGCGTTACTACGGTGGCTGCGAGTTTGTTGACGTGGCGGAAAATTTGGCGCGCGACCGCGTGAAAAAACTTTTCGGCGCGGAGTACGCGAACGTGCAGCCGCACTCCGGCTCGCAAGCGAACATGGCGGTCTATTTCACGTTTGTGAAACCGGGCGACAAGCTGATGGGAATGAATCTCTCGCATGGCGGACATCTCACGCACGGCTCGCCGGTGAACTTCAGCGGACAGTTCTACAAGTTCGTTGCATACGGCGTCGACAAGGAAACAGGCTACATTGATTACAACGAAGTCGAGGACATCGCCAAACGCGAGAAGCCAAAGATGATCACCGTCGGTGCAAGCGCGTATTCGCGCAATATTGATTACAAGATATTTCGCGGGATTGCAGACAAGGTTGGAGCGTTCTTGTTCGCCGACATCGCCCATCCGGCCGGACTCATTGCGGCAAAACTCCTGAACGACCCTCTTCCCTACTGCCATGTCGTGACCTCGACGACGCACAAGACACTGCGCGGTCCTCGCGGCGGACTGATTCTGATGGGAAAGGACTTCGATAATCCCTTTGGGCAGGTTGCGCCGAAATCCGGTCGAACAAAAAAAATGAGCGAGCTTTTGGATTCGATGGTGATCCCGGGAATTCAAGGCGGTCCGTTGATGCACGTGATCGCGGGAAAGGCAGTCGCGTTCAACGAAGCGCTGCAGCCACCGTTCGTTGAGTACAGCAAACAGGTCATCACAAACGCACAGGCGCTCGCGGCAACACTCGTGAAACTCGGCTACAAGATTATTTCCAACGGCACGGACAATCATCTCATGCTCGCCGACCTGCGAAGCCTCGCCGTAGGCGGGCGCAGCAACAACGTCACCGGCAAAGATGCACAAGAAGCGCTCGACGAATCCGGCATCACCGTGAACAAGAACGCCGTGCCATTCGACGACAAGAGTCCGCTCATCACCAGCGGCATCCGCATCGGCACTCCCGCGCTGACGACGCGAGGAATGAAAGAGGCGGAGATGGAATACATCGGCGAGCTTATCAACGAAGTTATTGTCAACATTGGAAAACACGACGTGTACAAATCAGTGGCGGGCAAAGTTGAGGAGTTGTGTGGAAGGTTTCCGTTGTACTCTGACCTTTAAGACTAAGCGAGTGAAATGGAGCTTGTCGAGCAATCGGAGATTCAAGGGATCGTTGAGCGGATTGTCAAGCACTACGACCCCGACAAAATCATTCTTTTCGGATCGTACGCGCAAGGCACGGCGACTCCTGAAAGCGATGTTGACTTTCTCATAATCAAGGATTCTCAACTTCCACGTTACCAGCGCGGAATAGAAGTGCGGCGATATCTTTACGACGCTCTCGTGCCAATGGATATTCTTGTGTATACGAATGCAGAAATCGAAGAGTATCGAAATGTGAAGTCCTCTTTCGTCAACACGGTCCTGCATTCCGGGAGGATTCTCTATGCGAGAAATTGACGACCTCGTAAGGCGTTGGATTGAGAAGGCAGACCACGACCTTGGAACCGCGACTCTGACGAAGCATCATATCCCGGCTTACAAGGATACTTCAGGTCTTTGGTTTGTACTCCTACTGCTTTGCACAAGCAGGAACGCCATCTCACAAGAAAACTCTTCCTACGAAGCGACAATCGATCCGCGCAACATTGCAATGGGTCAATCATTTGTAGCAACGAGCAGGAACTTTATGGCTCTTTCTTGTAATCCTGCGGGGCTTTCTCACCTCAAAGGAGTACACGCTTCTTACGCGCAACGCGGTCTGGACTGGTGGTCGCTCACAAAGGATTTCAAATATCATTCAGCCAACGTATCTGTCACCGTGCCGTTTGCGGTTTTTGGTTTTTCCTACAATCGCTTGAGCTTGGGAGAATTCACCAGATCGAATGAGAATGGAGTTGAGATAGGACGATTCACTCCGCACGAACATACATTCACACTGGGCGCTTCGCATAGTTTTGCCGGTGGACTTTCGGTGGGCGCCTCAGTAAAGACATTCAACTTCGTTGACGTACCCGTCACATCATCAATCAATCCTGACGGATTCAGTGACGTCGAAAAAACATTGCCGATCCTTTTTGATATAGGCGCTCTCTATGGTTTTTCTTTCATCAATGACTCGTCAACAAATGATGATCTCTCAATTGGTTTCTCATTGCAGAATTTCGGTTCAAATTTTATCATTGAAGATAAGATGAATCAATTCCGCGCGTCGGATCAACTCAACCGCTATTTGCGAGTTGGGTTTGCATACTCTGTTGTTGTGAACGAATCGCCGGAAGCACTTATCCCATTCAAAGGCATGGCAACACTCGAATACCGCAAGCTATTGAATGGCTTCTCGAGCGCGCAAAGCGATTTCTACGGATTCGGTATCGAAGCGCAGATATTCGAAATCGTCTCTGCGCGCCTCGGCGGGTTTCTGTCAAACATTCGTTGGATCTACGGAGAGCCGAAAAGCATCGCGATGCGGTATGGTTTCGGCGTCAATATTCCTTTCAGCAAGATCGGAATTGAAACGCCGTTTACTGTACGCTTTGACTACGCCGCGATCCCCATCAACGAAAAACTTGATATCAGCGGAATCCTCTTTTTTCGCGTAACGAACAAAACTCTGAGGTCTTTTTCGATTGCGCTTGAGTACGAGTCCGATGTGTTCTGATACGTCAGAAAGGACTTCTCATTTCACGACTCTGTAAGGTCATTCTATGAGCAGGATCGACCGCCTCAACATTGAAGATATTCAAGGAATCCGCGTCAAGACGTTTCAGAAGTTGATGCGGTTCAAGATCAGAGATATCCTTCTCGTCTCCAGCCTCTACGACAACTACTTGTTCGAAGAGGACGGACGACTCTACGAGCTCATCCGCTCGGAATTCCAGACTCTCAATCTCAGTCACCCGCCGGAAATGATGCACGTGAGCAGCGGCGGCGAGGCGCTCGAGCTGCTGCAAAGCGATGCCGAACATTTCGACTTGATCATCACGACGCTGCATATCGAAGACATGCACGTGATCAAGTTCGCACAATCCGTGCGCGACGCGGGGTTCGACATCCCGATGGTACTGCTTGCATACGACAACCGCGAACGCAAGGATCTTGTCACCAACTACGACATCTCTATGTTCGACAAGATCTTTACGTGGCAGGGGGATTATCACCTGCTCATCGGCATCATCAAATACATCGAAGATCTCCGGAACGTGGAAAACGATACGCTGACGTCCGGCGTCCAGTCCATTATTCTCCTCGAGGACAGTGTTCAGTTTTATTCCGTCTATCTCCCGCTCATTTATACTGAGATTCTGAAGCAATCGCAGCGTCTCATTTCCGAAGGAGTGAACCTCACACACCGATTTCTTCGGATGCGCGCTCGTCCGAAGATCCTCCTTTGCACCACGTTCGAGGAAGCGTTGACGTACTACGAAAAATATCAAGACTTCGTTCTTGGTATCATTACGGATGTCAACATCAGAAAAGGGAACGCCAAAGAGACCGAGGCGGGCATCGAATTCGCGCGGCTGGTGAAGGCTCAGCATGACGATATTCCCATCCTGATTCAATCAAGCAACGCGGAATTTTCCACCCGCGCCAGGGAGATAGGCGCGTCATTCCTTTTGAAAAGCTCGCCGCGCCTGCTGCACGATTTGCGCGAGTTCATGTTGAACAACTTTGGCTTCGGGGATTTCTCTTTTCGTTTGAATGACGGACGGGAGGTGAGCCGGGCCACCAACCTCCGTGAATTGGAAGAACAACTCAAAACGGTGCCCGACGAGAGCATACTCTTTCACGCGCGCCGCAATCATTTTTCCAATTGGTTGAAAGCGCGCGCCGAATTCTGGCTGGCGCAGCAGCTTCGTCCGAAACGACCGGAAGATTTTGAATCTGTCGGCCAATTGCGCGAGCTGCTCATCAACTCACTGCAAAAGTATCGAGAGATACAGCAGCGAGGAGCGATCACGGAGTTTAGCAAGGATACGTTCGACCCGCAAAACAGTTTTGCGCGTATCGGCGGCGGGTCGCTCGGAGGAAAGGCCCGGGGACTCGGCTTCATCAATACGCTCATTAACAGCTACAACATCAGGGACAAGTTTCCCGGGGTCGAGGTCCATGTGCCCTCGGCAATTGTCATTGCAACGGATGTCTTCGACAGATTCCTCGCGGAGAACCACCTTGAGGCATTTGCACTCCAGGTGGACAACGATGACGAATTGCAACGGCTCTTCACCGGCGCGCCCGCGTTTCCGCCCGAGATCGTCCACACACTGCAGGAGTTTCTTGAAATCACCCACACGCCTCTCGCGGTGCGTTCATCCAGCTTGTTGGAAGATTCGCAATACCAGCCTTTTGCCGGCGTCTATCAGACGTACATGATTGCAAACAACAACCCCGATCTTGAAGTTCGACTGAGCGAGCTGTTGCAGGCTATCAAGCTCGTGTACGCATCCACCTTCTCGAAGCATGCAAAAGATTACATGAAAGCGACTGCCTATCGCCTGGAAGAAGAGAAGATGGCGGTCATCGTACAGCGAATGGTCGGCAGCTCTCGCAATGGCCGGTATTATCCCGACTTCGCGGGAGTCGCAAAATCGTACAACTTCTATCCCGTCCCGCCTCAAAAGCCGTCCGATGGAATCGTCCTCGTTGGACTGGGACTTGGCAAAACAGTGGTTGACGGAGGAAACGTCGTCCGGTTCTGTCCTAAGTACCCGCGCCACCTATTGCAGTTCTTCTCTGCAGAAGAAACACTGAAGAACGCGCAGCTGGAATTCTACGCATTGAACATTGAAGAGAGTCTCAAACACGCAAACAGCCGGGCGCCGAACGAGTTTGTGCAGAAGTTCGACCTGCGAAAGGCGGAAGAGGACCAGACGCTGTTCCATGTCGCCTCAACCTACTCGCCTGAGAACGATATGGTGTACGACGGCATGTCGCGGTCGGGCAGACGCGTCGTGACCTTTGCGCCCATTCTCAAGCATGGCCTGTTTCCCTTGGCTGCAGTTCTCGATCTTGTCATAGAGATGGGAGCATGGGGAATGGGAACGCACGTGGAGATTGAGTTTGCTGTCAACATGAGTACCACTGCGCGCACGCCCCACGAGTTCGCCTTCCTACAAATCCGGCCGCTCGTCCTCAGCGCCGAAGTTGAAGAAATTGAGATCGGGAAAATAGATCGAGCAGAACTCGTCTGCCAAAGCGATCAGGTTCTGGGAAGCGGGGTAACGCGGGATATCCACGATCTGGTCGTGGTAGATATTGACAAATTCGAGCGTACAAAAAGCCACGATGTTGCACAAGAAGTGAGTCAATTGAACACGAAACTCCTCACTCAAAAGCGGCCTTATGTTCTGATCGGCGTCGGACGATGGGGGAGCCTTGATCAGTGGCTCGGCATCCCGGTAATGTGGGACCAGATCTCGGGCGCCTCGGCTATCGTCGAATCCGGCTTCAAGGACTTCGAAGTCACGCCCTCACAGGGTTCACATTTTTTTCAGAACATCACATCGTTTCGTATCGGATACTTCACCGTGAATTCGTTCACACACCACGGGTTCATCGATTGGGAGTGGTTGGCGCAGCAGCCCGCGGTTGAGGAGCTTGCGTTCACGCGCCATCTGCGATTCGACGAGGCAATAACAGTGAAGATAAACGGACACAAGAATGTTGGTGTGATTTTGAAGCCGGGGAAATGAAGTACTTACTCCTGGGTCTTCGCTTTCTTCGTTTTCCCGGATACATGCTCATGAGACCGTAAGGTCTCACTTATGACCCGTTTCAGCTCATCCATCTCTACTCTCCCTTTCCGAAGATACTTCACGTCCTGCATTTGCAGATCGAGAACTTCCTTTTGACCCAAGTCTCTGCCGGTAATAACGATGATCGGAATGTTCTTCGTTGCCGAGTCGTTTTTTAGCTCGGCGATATACTGCAATCCGTTCTTGCGGCGAAGCTGAAGGTCCATCAGCACGGCGGTAACCTTGCTCTCTTTCACGCGACTGACAATATCTTCTTTGTCCAACGCGAACTGCACCCCTTCAAAGCCCATATCATCTACGATAAACTTGAGGAGATTCGAAAAATCTACGCTGTCCTCAACAATGAGTACCGACTTCGTGTCGGTTGGCTTTGCATCTTTCGACATCTTGGAAATTGGATTGGTGAGAATGAATCGCTACATCGGTTAGCACGGTAACAAGTCAAGGTAACGGAATCCATGTTGGAAGTCAAGAAAACCAGGTTGACATTCCCAAAAAAAGATTTACAACGAAGAACCACTGCTTCGCGAAAGTATTCCACTGATATGGAAAATAGTTGTGGTGAAAGAAACTTTTCTTGCCGACCTGTCGCTGAGATCTGTGATCCCAAGATGTAGCAACAGAGTAACAAACCAATCGGCGTAACAGCAGAGTTCGATCTCCGTTCAGATCGGACATCCCGGCACTCCACTGCCCGATCGGACAACCGAGGCATTCTTGCTCTCTCTATCACCAACATGAGCAGACTTTAAGCTTTACTTGAGATAGGGGAAAATTTTGCGCATTTCGTCCGATAATACCATTAAGAAACTTTATTTTTCGTGGGTATTGTGTATACAGGTTGACTTTCGTATTTTTTGTTGGATAAAGTTCTTCTCAATAATTCGGAGGTAAGTAATGATGAAAACCCGGTTCTCCAAAACGGGGGTTGCGGTTCTTGTGTTGAGCATCGCGTTCTTGGTCCCTGCGTGCTCTTCACTCTCACTGGAGCAAGTGAACTTCGGCTGGCCCGTGGAAAGCGTCGTCAAGGTCAAGGACGACAACACGGTCACCGAGGGGCGTTATGCGATTTCGTTTAATGTCGGACCGCTCGCTGAAAAGGAATTCCAGAATCCTGACGCGCTCAAAGGAAAAGAACTTCGGCTTCTGCGAAGTAATGAAGGAATGTATTACGTGACAGGTCAAGGATTCAAACACGTGTATGTCATGGCGCCTTCAACGAGCGAGCTGAAGTTGCATACGAAGTACGAGGTCTCGGAAGCGGGACTCAAAAAGCCTGCACTCAATATGCGCGACCCGTACGTCGAATTGATCGACGGCAGTGAGCTGCGCTTGTTGATGACGAGCGACGATATGTACAGAGAAGCCGACTTGCGAGCGGAGGGACGACAATGAAAATGCGTTTCGCAATACTCACGCTTGCCTTGCTGGCAGTCGCATCACTCGGCATAGCGCAACAATCCGACTACGAAGTCAAAGAACGTTTCAAGACAATGTACGATGCGTTGAAGCTCGATATCGACTCCGCACGTACAAAGGAACAGACCGCGCAGATTCCCAATCGCATCAAGGGATTGGAAACAGAGTTTGCGGAACACGCATCCTTGATTAGGGGAGCTTTTCATCCAAAAACACTCGAAAGCCTGATCGGTGAGCTGCGTGATCAATTCACGGTTGCGCAGGAAAGGAACACAACGATTCAGTACCAAGGCGAGCGCATTACTCTTCTTGAAGGACAGATCGCAAGTCTTAATGTCGAAATCGAGAAACTGAACGCTGAACGAGAGCAGTTGCTTGCAAAACTGCGTTCCACGAACAATTCACTTGCCCAGCAGCGCGAACTTGTGAAGGCGCTCAACGCCAACCTCCTTACCAAGGATAGGCTCGTGAATGCGATGGTGGATTCGATCTTCTTGCCGTTCGGAAAAAATATGGATGCATTGACCGAAGTGCAGCAGGACGCGCTCGGAAAGAAGCTGGAGAAAGCCAACATCATCACCCGGATTGCCGATATCGCAAACGACAATGTCCGCTTTCTTGAAGCGACAAAGCTCGAGGCAAAGGACTACAGCACGCTCGTCAATCAGTATGAGCAGTTCAAACACCGGTGGGGAGGGTTGCGAGATAAAGTTTCCGCCGCAATTCAGGCAAGCAACGCCATGACCGGGAAAAAAGTCAGGGGCAAGCAAGCAACCCCAGATGCCAATCCCGCAGAACTGGTCGACGCGGCACTCGCAAATTGGCACACCAAACTCGATGCATCTTTTTGGGGAAGCCTGATGGACGAATTCAACAGCCGCAAGGTGCTCGTCCAGCCTTTCAGCGATGGAAAAGGCTTCTCGGCAAGCGTCCGATCATATGTTGAGTCTGTGCTGAAGAGCGGTGAGAACGCAGAGACGTTCGTTGATGAAATCTGGATTCAGCGGATTGACAAAGATTGG
>JANNUB010000189.1:0-5411 GCA_031394795.1 Ignavibacteriota bacterium
GTGACAGAGGTGACTATAGATTCTCGGAGACGGTCGTCCTGCGCAGTCAGGCTCCGGGTGCTGCATTCTCCATGAATAGAAGTTCCCTCTCATTTGCGATACCCATTAACACATCACGTACCGACAGTGTGATCGTATCCAATACAGGCACGGACACTCTCGTGATTTCATCTGCATCAGTTCGTACAACGAAGTTTCAGGTAGTGCCCGCCTCAGCCCGGATAGGTCCCGGATCAACGCGGACATTTCGAGTGACATTCGTACCCCTTTCCGAAATAACTCTTCAGCGGGACACGTTGACCTTCGTTCACAACGGGCCGGGCAGCCCCAATGTTGTGCTACTCGATGGTCGCGCAACAGCGGCGGTGTTTTCTGTCAATAGAACGACCATCGCTTTTTCTACGCCGATCAACACGTCGCGAACAGATAGCGCCATCGTGACGAACACGGGAACCGACACGCTGAGGATCAGTTCGGCGACGGTCGGTAATATCGCCTTTCAACGCACGCCAAACTCAGCGACGATTCCTCCCGGAGGTTCGCGGGCTTTTCGCATCACATTCAGCCCGGCGAGCGACACGACGTTGAAGCGCGACACACTCAGGCTCGTTCATGACGCGGCAGGGTCGCCGGGACGCGTGTTCCTGTCAGGGCGGGGGACGACGCCGACGTTCTCTCTTGATCGAACATTATTGTCGTTCAACACTGCAATAAACTCATCGGTGACGGATAGCGTGAGAGTATCCAATGCGGGCGCGGATACACTGAGAATTACTTCAACACAACTGCGCAACGTTCGTTTTCAGGTGGCGCCCGCTACAGCGAATATTGCGCCGGGGGGTACGCGCACATTTCGCATCACATTCAGTCCGCTTGCCGATACGTCGCTGCAGCGTGATACGCTCCGGCTCGTTCACAATGCTTCCGGCTCCCCCTCAGCGGTGTTCTTGACGGGAAGAGGTTCTCTTTCTGCCGCGCCGCTTTTCTCTTTGAACAGGACATCGTTGATTTTCAATGTTCCCGTAAATACATCACGGTCGGATAGTGTTATCGTCAACAACACCGGGACCGATACATTAAGAATCTCATCTGCTTCCGGATCGAATTTTCGGTTTGGAGTCCTTCCTCAGCTCGCGTCGATTCCGCCCGCCGCCGCACGGACATTCAGGATCACCTTCAGTCCACAACAAGATACGTCGCTGCAGCGTGATACGATTCGTTTTGTTCACAACGCCTCAGGCTCTCCGCACTCTGTTGTTGTGACCGGACGGGGATTGGCTCCCGCTTTTGTGATGGATCGTACTTTGCTTTCTTTTAATATTCCGGTCAACACATCGCGCACCGATAGCGTCATCGTGTCCAATAGTGGAAGCGATACACTCAGAATTCTCTCAGCGTTTTTGAGAAATGCACGATTTCAAATACAGCCGCAGAATGCGACTCTACTTCAGGGTGGCTCGTTGGCGTTTCGCGTAACATTCACACCTGGAAACGATACGACGCTCCAACGTGACACAGCGACATTTGTTCACAACGGATTCAATTCTCCACGCAACCTTCTGTTGAGCGGGAAAGGGAATCCGGTACCTGCATTCGTTGTGAATCGGAATTCCCTGTCGATTTTTACTGCCGTGAATTCAGCGCGAACAGACAGCGTTATCGTTTCCAATCCGGGAACGGATACACTGAAGATATTCCAAGCGTCTGTCGCAAACCCGCGCTTTCAGTGCGTGCCGTTGAGCGCCACCATACTCCCTGGGGTAACGCGCGTCTTCAGAATCACGTTCAGTCCGCAATCCGATACGACGCTGCAGCGCGACACGCTGAGACTTCAGCACAACGCAGCCGGCTCTCCGGGCATTGTTGCGTTGAGCGGGAGAGGAATTCCAACGGCAGCACCGTTTTTCCATGCCGATTCTATCAGAATGAGGTTTGGAGCAGTGGTCGTAAACGGGAATCGTGATCAGCTGATTGCCGTCATGAATCCCGGTACGGCGGCGCTTCGGATTGACAGTGTGCGTTCGACGCATTCTGCATTCCGCCTCATACCGCCTGATACTGCCTCGCTCGCACCCTTTGCGAGCCGCCAGTTTTCGGCTCGTTTCCTTCCGCTCGACATCGGAGCGAAGACCGGCGTGTTGCGTTTCTATCATAATGCTCAGAATCGAGTTGATTCAATCGCCGTATCGGGAACAGGGCAGTTGCCTGCCCCGTTGAGCCTGCGTGTTGTTGATTCCACAACGTCGCTTGGGCGGATTCGTCTTCAGTGGAATCCGATTCCGATTCGGCAGGGGTTCTTGCGTTACAATATCTACGCGGCGACGACGCCCGATCCTCTTCTTCTCCAGGATTCCACAGCGAGCGGGAGGATTGATAGTTCAACGAAAGATATCTCCGGATTGGTCGTGGGCACGCGCTATTACTTCAGTGTTGCAGCCGTTGATTCCTTCAGGTTCGAAAGTCCATTCTCAAACCAAGTGAGTGTTGCCATTCCTGTTCGTTCGGCGGAGGTTACGACAACATCGGCGTCGTTCGATTCTCTCAGTGGAAAGGCTACGCTGCGCGGAGCCGTCAACCCGTTCGGGATAACGACGTCGGCATGGTTTGAATACGATTCACTCCCGCTGCCGAGCGCGTCCGCGCGCACCACAGTGCAAAGAGCCTTAGGAAGCGGCGCCACGCAAGTTCTGCTTGACGACACAACATCCACCCTCAGCCGGGGGAAATCATATTTTTTCAGACTTGTCGCGCAAAACAGTTTCAACGTTCGGTCAAACGGAAATGTCGTGAGCTTCTTTGTTCCTGCAATAAATGTCTTGCCTCCGGCGGCGCCCGAGCCGCGCGTACCGCTGGACAACGCCATCGTTTCTTCATCCCAGATTCAAATTGTGTGGTCACGCTCCGCGGGCGCTGCCAGCTACCATGTTCAGGTCGGTCTGGATTCGAGCTTTTCCTCGACGACACTGTTTCTCATGAATGATTCGACCGTTACGGATTCGACGATGATGTTGCCGAGACTCGCGGCCGCAACGCTCTACTATTGGCGCGTCGGGTCTAAGAATGGAGCAGTTCAGACTGCGCGCTTCAGTCCGGTGCGGCGATTTGCCACGGAGTCTTTACGTCCGGTGCAATCGCGAACGTTTGTGTTCCCTTCGCAACCCAGGTCGGAGACCGACTACAGACTCGTCGGTGTGCCCGGGAGCGGAGCAACACTTCAAGATCTCTTGAGCGGCGCGGGGACAACCGAAGGAATAGATTGGCGCGCCTTCCGCGACAACGGTCGCCCTGACACCAATGGACGGCAGCATCTCATCGCTCTTTCGAATCCATCCGCGATGCTGACACAGGGAGAAGGATACTGGCTTATCAGAAAAAACTCCTTCGCCATTGCTAAGCCGGTGGCAATGACTCCTCTCGGGCGCGATGGCGCTCTCGGCGTTGCACTGCATGAAGGGTTCAACATCATCAGCAACCCGTTTGAGCTTTCGGTGCCATGGACTGCCGTGCTCGCGGTGAATCCCGGCTTGACAAATGCGCGGCTGTACAATTACACCGGCGCAGGTTACGACACTGCGTCCGCCCTTGAACCGTTCAAAGGGTACTACGTTTTCAAACCAGCCGCTGTGCCGAGCGTTCTCAGAATTCCGTATCCGTTCTTTTCCTCGTCTGCTCAACAGAATTCTCCCGCTGTCGAATGGCAGCTGCAACTGGAGTATAGAACGGGACACAGCGCCGACAAGCTGAACTTCATCGGCATTGCGCAGGCTGCGACTGATGCACTCGATGCGCTTGAGCATCACAAGCCGCCGCTCATCTTCCGGCATGGCTACTTGTATTTCGTACGGCCGGGATGGGACAGTGCGCGGACATTTTTCAGCGACGATTTCCGTCCGTCGCTTGGCGAAGGCCAGGAATGGGATTTCGACGTCTCTCATCCAGACAGGACTCCGGGAACGATCGGTTTCCGCGGCATCGCATCTCTTCCTCACGAGTATCGCGTCGTGCTGATCAACCGTAGCAATACTGTTCCTGTGGATCTGCGCGCCGACGCTGATTATGAATTCACCCCCACAAGCGAAAAGTCGAAGTTCACGCTCGTCATCGGAACGTCGCAGTTTGTGGCCGGACAATTGTCCCGGTTTGTTCCTGAGCGTTTCATGCTCATGGCGAACTATCCGAATCCGTTCAATCCCTCCACGACGATTGTGTATGCGGTTTCTCATACCGCCCATGTGCGCCTTGAGGTCGTTTCGATTCTCGGTCAGAGAGTGAAGACTCTCGTTGATGCACTGCAGTCACCCGCGCTCTACAGTGTGAATTGGGACGCAAGCTCCGACGCGGGAGCCGGCGTCGCCGCCCAAGGTCGAAGACTCGACTCGGCGAGCGGAGGCGCCTCTGGCGTATATTTCTATCGTTTGACGGTGAATGGAAATCTCATTCAAACAAAAAAAATGCTCTTGCTTCGTTAGTTGTATGGATGGTATTCGAAAAATCCAATCGAATCGGTGCGTCGTTCTCACCTTTGCCGCGTTCTTGTTCTGCTTTCTCGTCGATGCGCGATCGTTTGCACAGGAGGAAGTCCATCGTTTGACTCGAGTAGAATGGTCTGCGCTTCGCGACGAAGTAGTCATCAGCTATGATCTTGAAGGTGACGCAAGTGATACCTACGTCGTGAGCATTGTGTTGCTGCGCGAAAGCGACAAGGTGTTCCGGTTCAAACCAATTCTTGTGACGGGAAAAATCGGGAAAGGAAAATTCTCCGGCAAGAACAACGAGATCTACTGGGCATTCAAAAAAGATTTTCCTCTGGGATTTGAAGGAGATGACTACTATTTTGAGTTGAACGTCGAGAAGCCGGAGGGCTTCCCCTGGCTCATTGCCGCGGGTGGAGCAGCGATCGCAGGTATTGCCATAGTTCTTGCCTCCCAGCCAAGAACACCTGGGCCTCCACCAGTATTCCAACTTCCCTATCCTCCACCCAGACCATAATGGTCAACCACATGCGTCATGCATTGGCAATTGTTGCGTTGGCAGCGTTCGCCGCTCACTGCCTCGCGCAAGTCAAGTTGCGTACAGCCGCCGGTCCGATCGCGCTGCCGGAGTTTGTGATTGAATCAAAACTTCAGGATGGAAATGGAGATTCGATACTGGCGAGCGAAGAGCACGGGACATTGATCGTCAGGATCACCAATCGTGGAGGCGAAGCTCGTGGTGTTGTTGTTCGGGTTCGCCCGCTCATCCCGGCGCCGGGGCTTGTGCACGATACCGCGGCAACAATCGGGAGAATATCCAACGCTCAGAGTGCTGAGGCATCTTTTTTGCTCTGGGGCGGCGAGGACCTTGCAACCGGAAAAGTCGTGTTGCTCGTTGATGCAGAGGACGACACGAAGACGGGCGGCGCCGTCGCGCGG
>JANNUB010000231.1:0-12305 GCA_031394795.1 Ignavibacteriota bacterium
CAAGCGCTACTTCGCTCAATCGAAGTTCCACGACACAGGAAAATGTTTTTCAGGCTTGCACCAGCCCCGACAAAGTCGGGGGACACAAGAGCATCGGGTACCGCAGTCGCGAGCGGTACCTCATGCCGGAATGCCCGGAGCGCTTAGCTCTGCTTGAGGGGTCTCGCCATCGGCAAGATCGTCTCGTCTAACTGATAACTCTCCGGGCCTCCGTGCTGTTGGGATCGCATCAGATAATTGGTTCATACTGCACTCAAGAGCTTCGACTCAGTATTGTAGCGCCAACAACGAAAGCAAGTACAGATCAAACAGCTTTAGCAGGCGGATGGCCGCGCATTCCATATTCACCTCTGGCTTGTAGCTCAAGGGAAATCTCTGTCCCTGTGGTGATGGGGGATAGAAAAAAATATCAAAGAACAGTCTGAATCACGCTTCCGCTGTCACCGATGGTGTTCTTCATCGGAAAGAAAAACTCAAAAAAAATGCGTCCACCTCTTGACTTTGCGCAAGCAGTTCGAGTAAGCACGCCACGCCGCCAACGATGCGCTTTCGCTTTTCACCAATCGCTTTGGCGGCGTGGAGCGAACTCAACTTCGGCTGCGCGCTGGCTTGTGCGTGAGCCTTTGCAAATGAGAGAGCGTCGATGCTTACGATTGTTATGCGGCGGCGCTTATCCTAAGGTTCTGGTTTTCACTTCGTTGTGTACCACCCCTGATTGTTCGGTCTTTGAGCCCAGCGTTGCACCCTTTTCGGCGAGTGCATCGCATTCCGCCTATCAGCTTAATTACGCTTAAAGACCAAGGCTCCTTTCGTTTCAAGCGATTCGCCATCGCTTCCGAAATTCCAAGTTACCAGGCGAACTGTTCCGTCGTCAGCTTGGAGAACGAATAGGAGACCTTTACCCATACTTCTGTCGAAGTCTATTACCTTATCCCAATTCTTTGGCATTGAGCCAGCGACTGCTTCGTCAGTTTGAGCAATCGCCTCACTGAAAAGTGGGGCTGAGAATTCCTTGGCAAGGAAGACGCGTGCAACGAATGAGAGCGCAAGAGTCACTATTGCTGTCAAAGCAATGGTCTTAATCGAGCGTGAATTCATACTGACCTCCTTTAGATAGTTATTTGAGAATGACGATGTACGGTATGTAAGCGCTGACGAATAACTACTGTAATTATGAATTGCGTACTTACGCCTAATTCGGGCGGATAAATGCATTGCGTTTCGCCTCATACGTCCGACCCAAAATCTCAGCACCGCATCCCTCCTTCGGGATGCGCGGCAATCATGCCGAGCTGAAACCCTTCTCACTTGTTCGGCTGCGATGTCTCCACCGGCAGCTCTTCGCGCGCAGCCCATTCGGTGTAGGACGGAACATACACGTTCACGCGCGGATAACCAAGGATATTCCGGAGAGCAAAGTAGAGATGCGTTGCTTCCGTCCCCGTATTGCAGTACACGATTACGTCCTTGTCGGGAGTAACGCCCTGCTTCTCATACGATGCGCGGACTTCATCAACGGGCTTCCAGATTTTGCCTGTCTCGGTCTGCGCAAGGTCGCTTGCCCAGAAGTGATGAATCGCTCCGGGAATGTGACCGAGCCGCATCTGCGCGCCGGCTCGCCCCTCAAACTGATCGAGCGGCCGCGCATCAACAAGAAGTGCATCTTTCTTTTCAACCGCACGCTTCACGGTTTCAAGAGAAACCACTTTGAGATTGAACGGCTTGGCGGGAAACGACGTTGTCGTGATCTTCGGATATTGCTTTGCTATTGTTCGCTGTTCCTTCACCCACTTTTCGTACCCGCCATCGAGGATATGCACTGAAGGATGATCGAAGCCTGCAAGCAGCCATGCGACAAACGTTGCATAAAAATTATTCGCATCTCCCGCGCTGTAGATCACGACAGGACGATCCTTTCGTAAGCCAAGCCGAGAGAACAACGCAGCGTATGAATCGCCGGAGAGCATAGCGGCAGGAACCCCGGACTTGCCGATGCGAAGCGACTCGTAATGCAGATAGGCTGCTTCCGGAATGTGTCCCTTGAGATATTCGTTGAGGTCCGAGCGCAAGTCCACGATGCTGACGCCCCCCTTTGCGGACATGTCTGCCAGCTCCTGTGTTGAGATCAGCTTCGGCATGCCGCCTGCCAACACCATCGTTGAGATTGCAGCAAGAGCAGCGACGGTGAAGAGAAACAAAATGCGGGATTGTGTTTTCATGATTGACTCCTTTAATATTGATCATACATCTGTGAGTTAATGATGATTCCCCCGCTGTCTAAACCGCGCGACCATGATTGACTGCGGTCCTTCCGCAATACTCGAACTTCACCTCCAAGCTTCATCAAACAGATACTGATCTGCCGGATACTCGGCAAACTCAGCAAGCTTCCCCTCTCGAATACGATACACGTGCACCGTCTTGTAACTGAACGACTTTCCCTCACGCTTAAACTCGTGGGTTGCCAAGACAACGCCCCGTGTATCGTTTGCGACAACATCATTGACCGTTTCGCGAAATGTACCGCTCGTCAGCGTAATTACTTTGCCGATGAGAAGAGGGATAAACTGCTCTCTCGTGTAATCGGCGGCGACTTCGCTGCGTCCGGGTACGTGGAAAGTAATATCGTCGGTGCAGTATTTGAGGTAACCCTCTACGTCGCCTTGCGCAAAAGTGGCGTAGGCTTGGCGAAGCGTTTCTTCATTGGGATGAGCCATGCATTCTCCATTCTGTGTCAGATAATTTTCTCTTACGTTCTTGATCGTTCAAGTCAACCGATTGAAATTCACTTCGTGACTCCTAACCGCTCTGTTGCTTTTGCAACCGCCGCGCGTTCCGCCTCCTCACGCGTCGCCGCCTCGGCACGAGCGATCGTCGCGCCGGGGTCGGCATTGGCTACGTGACAATGGTAGAGATCGCCAATCCTGTACGTGGTAATTTTGATCTGTTGACCGGCAACCTCCTTCGATTCCACGCGATACTCTTCCGCCTTCATCATACACCTTTCTCGACAGGCGCTCCAACCAGATTCCCCCACTCGGTCCACGAACCGTCATAGTTGGAAACATTGGGGTAGCCCAGCAACTCATTCAACACAAACCATGTGTGACTCGATCGCTCACCGATGCGGCAGTATGCAATCACCGGTTTGTCGCGAGTAACGCCCTTGCTTGTGTACAGCGCTTCCAGATCATCAGCGCTCTTGAACGTGCCGTCATCATTGCACGCTTGCGCCCACGGAATGTTTTTCGCATCGGGGATGTGCCCGCCGCGCTGGCATGTCTCAGGCAGTCCGGGCGGAGAAAGAATCTTTCCTGTGAATTCATCATTCGAACGGACATCCACGAGGATAACATTCTTATCTCGCATTGCCTTTTGTACCTGTCCCAACATAGCGCGATACTTATCGTTGTAGCCGGATACTTTGTACATCATCGGTTTCGGCGTTGGAACATCTCTCGTCAGCTCGCGACTTTCTGCAAGCCACTTCTTTCTTCCACCATTCATGATGCGCACGTCTTTGTGCCCATACATTTTCAATTGCCAAAGCGCCCACGCAGCAAACCAGTTGTTGTTGTCGCCGTACAATACTATGGTTGTGTCGTTGGAGATGCCGCTGGAGCCTAAGAGATTCTCCAAAGCCATCTTGCTAATGATGTCGCGCTGCACTGTATCGCACAACTGCGTTTGCCAGTTCCATCCAACCGCACCGGAGATATGCCCTTCAGTGTACGCCGCAGTGTCAACATCCACTTCGGCAGTAACGAGATTCGGATCCATCTTGTGCTGGTCAACCCAATCAGTTGAAACCAACATTTGGGGGTTTGCGTACGTCCTCATGACTTTGTCCTCCTTGATTATGGTTAGTGTTATGGTTTACGTGCAGCAACCGTGACGGCAGACGCTCGTTTGGTTGTTCACGCTCAAGTTGCCTGTGCTGCATACGCGCTTTGATTTCTATGGAGAGAATTCGTTTGAGGGTTTCAATGATTCCATTGCGCGTCTCGCATACCCTCGAACATTTTCACTGGTATCTACTGAGTCGACTCGGCGAATATCGTCGATAACGGTTGTATCGCCTATCTCCAGCAGAGCCCACAATGCCCACACCCGAATATTCTCATTTGGATGAGACAGCCACTTTGTGATTTCATTTGTCTCTGAAACATCTTTGATCTTGCTCAACGCTTCGAGACTTTTCTTAATGAGCAACGTGTCATTTTTGTGGCCCTGCTTGAGAACCGCAAGGAGTGTCTCCACTGCTCTTTTATCTCTGAACATCCCTAACACTTCAGCGGCATCAATTCGGACTCCGCGGTCTTCTCCCTCGTTTTTCAAAGCTTCTTCCGCCATCTTGAATGCATCTTGATGCCTCATCAAACCTAATGCATAGAGTGCTGCAGCTCGTTCCTCCTGGTCCTTACGTTTGTCGTTATGTGCGTTTATCAATTCAAGCGCTGCGGCAGTTCCGATAATGCCCAGCGCTGTTGCTGCAGCATTACGCACTTCTTGCTTGTCGTCCCGAATAATTGCCATCAATGCAGGAACAGCATTCTTTCCATGCAATGCAAGCGAGATTGCATTGAATTTGCGAACGTTCGCGACACTATCGCCAAGCTTTGGGATAAGTTCTGATAACGCCTTATTCTGAGAAATTTCCAGTTGTTTGGAATTGTATACCCACGTCGCAAAGAAGGTGGCAAGCGCAATAACGACGGATGAAAGAAAAGTGGAAAACGTCTTAAAGGTTTCAAGACGTGACTCCCTTTTACTCTTTTCAGCAGGCATCATTCTCTCCCTTACTCTGCTTGTGAGATAGTTCCAAGAGTTGTAGGCTATAATCTGTCGTGACCGACATCTGGGGGATTGCATACGTCCTCATGACTTTTGTCCTCCTTGATTATGGTGAGTGGTTATCCGTTTCGGGCTGCATGCGTGAGTGATGCACTTTGTGCACGAATGGCGAGACGACGACAAAGCGCAGGAGCCTGTCCAACTTTGCCGTCAGCGCGATGTTCGCATGATGGAATTGCGTACTCGCCAGCAGCGCAGTGTCGTAAACGAGAAGAACCCACAGGGGAATGCCGATGAGCATGATAATCGGCAAGCGGAGAATCATCGAGAAAGCAATCTCGCCTACGTGGAACCGTGCAGCGCTTGTCGTATCCATTTCGTTATCGCTATGGTGCATACGATGAAAGCGCCAGAAGAACGGAACCGTGTGATTGATGCGATGCCAAAGATAAATCCAGCAATCAAACATCATGAACGCGGCAACAGCATGCACTGCGGACGGAAGAGAGAAAACATGCAACAAACCGATCCGTTGCGTGGCGGAGAACTCAGCAACCTGCCCCGTGATGCCTGCGAAAATTGTCCCCAACACGATTCCATTGAAGAGCGCAATTACGAGATTGCGGACGCCGTGGCGAGCTCTTTGCGCCGAGCTTCGGAAAAACGGCGCAATGGACTCCCATGTCCACATCAAAACAAGAATGAGGACGTAGAGAATCGCCTGGGGATTTCGGCGAACAACGCCCAGCACATTATCGAGGTGTTCCATTTCTCACCATGGTTCAATTCCAGCGAGAGACTCTGCACTTACCCCACTGCGCATCGGTTCGGACCAGCTTCAAGATCAAGCGGATCAACCCGACCTAACTCCGCCTTGCCTTCGTTCAACGCGATGATGGTTTGAAAGTTCGGCGGCTTCGCGCTCAAGCTGCTCAGAATGATGTTCACAAACTCCTCTCTGTCAACGTTGAGGAGAGTGTGTGAGGCTCTCACTTCACCTAAGCGCGCGGTAATCGGCACGCCGTTGAAGCCAGGCGGTTTGCTATAATGCGTCGGGAAGATACGCACTGAGTCGGCGAGTGAGAAGATTTTCTCGTGAAGAGACTTGTACAGCTGGTGTGCACCCGCTTCCGCGCCTGTGTCTCCTTTTTCCAAATCGGGACGACCCACACTCTCCACAAAGAGTGTATCACCGGTCAGCAGGGCTTCGCCGTTGACAAGGTAGCACATGCTCTCATTGGTGTGCCCCGGTGTTGCAATGGCATTGATGCTCATGTCGCCCACCGTGAGAATGTCGCCGTCTTGAACTGGCGTGTAGGAATTCACCAACCGATTGTTGCGCGGCACGGTGTAGGTCGCGCCTGTTGTTTCTGCAAGCGTGCGACCACGCGTAAGATGATCCGCATGAACGTGCGTTTCAAGAATGCGAGTGATGCGGACTTTTTCGCGTTGGGCAATTTGCAGATAGACCTCTTCGTCGAGAGAGGGATCAACCACAACTGCCTCGCCGCGTGAACCGAGAACGTACGAGAGACATCCCTTGCCGTTGCGGCGTACTTGAATGACCGTCGTCTCCGCTGCGGACTCGAGCCTGATGCGCGCTTCGCTCCACATCTTACTCCACACGCGCATTCCGCCCAACAGACTGTAAGCATCATAGCCCAATGCCTCAAGTGTATTCACTGCAACCTTCGAGGTGTTTCCTCTTCGACAGACGGCTATAATCGGCCGGTTTTTCGGCAGTGCGCTTGCGTTCTTTCTCAGTCCCTCAATGTCTCCGCGGTTGAGCGCGTTGTACACGGGCAGGTTACTGCTGCCTTCGATGTGCCAGTCATTGTATTCATTCGCTTCGCGTATGTCCACCACTGCGACTTGCTCACCCGACTCTAACTTTTGTTTCAACTCATCTGGCGAGATTTCTTTCATTCTGTCTCCTCGCTATAATTTGTCCGTAGCCTTCCTTGTGGAGAGCGTTCGGCGGAAGTCTTCGTTTTGGCACAGTGTTGTTTGTTTGATATGGCAGTTTAGAAGTCGAATGAGAAAGACGAAAGAAAGGATTATTTGATGTTGGCAGACAGTGAAGATGTTCAGGCAGGATTTGATGCGAGAGGCGGATAACGCGGTACACGCTCCCCCAGAAGTCGGACGCGAAAGCGCCGACGAAACTTGGATACATCGGCATGGCTTCACGAAAACATGTGAAAGAACTACGTGGAAGTTTACGAAAAGAAATAGAGCATGTCAAGCTCGTTCGTCCGTCCAAGTAAGCCATAAATCATCTTGCGATTGCAATCGGACTTTCCTAATTTATTGGCGCATCATTCTCGTGCTCACCGTTTACCAACAATTCTGAGCGAAGCGAAGAATCTCACCGCGTCGTCATGCCGGCAAGGCCAGATGTTCCGCTTCTCTCAACATTTAGAGAGAAAACTATGTCCGAATACGTTCGTAATCTTATCGCACAGGTGAAAGCAAAAAATCCCGCCGAGCCGGAATTTCATCAAGCGGTGCAGGAAGTCGCCGACTCGCTCGACTTGGTGTTGGAGCGTCATTCCGAGTATCGCTCGGCAAAAATTTTGGAGCGGATGGTCGAGCCTGAACGCGTCATCATGTTTCGCGTTCCGTGGCAAGACGATCAAGGAGAGTATCACATCAACCGCGGCTTTCGCGTTCAAATGAACAGCGCCATTGGTCCGTACAAAGGGGGCTTGCGCTTCCACCCTTCCGTCACACTCGGCATCTTAAAATTTCTCGCGTTCGAGCAGGTGTTCAAGAACAGTCTCACCTCGCTGCCGATGGGCGGCGGCAAAGGCGGCTCGGATTTCAATCCCAAAGGAAAAAGCGACGGCGAGGTGATGCGCTTTTGCCAGAGTTTTATGACGGAGCTGTTCCGCCACGTCGGACCGGACACGGACGTGCCTGCGGGCGACATCGGCGTGGGCGGACGCGAGATTGGTTTTCTCTTCGGACAATACAAACGGCTCACGAAAGAATTTTCCGGCGTTCTCACAGGCAAGGGATTGAACTGGGGCGGCTCGTTGATTCGTCCCGAAGCGACGGGCTACGGCGCGACGTATTTTGCGGAAGAGATGTTGAAGACGCGAGGCATGACAATCGCCGGCAAGCGCGTTGCGGTTTCCGGCTTCGGCAACGTTGCGTGGGGCGCCGCGTCCAAAGTCTCAGCGCTTGGAGGTAAAGTCGTTACGCTTTCCGGTCCCGATGGATTTGTGTACGATGAGAACGGCATCAGCGGCGAAAAGATCGAGTACATGCTCGAGCTACGCGCAAGCGCGATGGACGCGGTAAAGCCGTACGCGGACAAATTCAAAGTGCCGTTCTACGCGGGCAAGCGTGCGTGGCAAATTCCCGTTGATGTCGCGATGCCTTGCGCGACACAAAATGAATTGGACGGCAACGATGCGCGTGAGTTGGTGAAGAACGGCTGCGTTTGCGTCTGTGAAGGCGCGAACATGCCGTGTACGCTGGATGCGATCAAGGTTTTTGAGGAAGCAAAAATTCTCTACTCGCCCGGCAAAGCATCCAACGCCGGCGGCGTCGCCACTTCCGGACTGGAGATGAGTCAGAACAGCATGCGCCTGTTGTGGTCGAAGGAGGAAGTTGATCAGCGGCTGCAAGAAATCATGAGAAACATTCACCACGTCTGCGTCGAGACGGCGGAGAAGTACGGCACGCCGGGCAACTACGTGAACGGCGCGAACATTGCGGGGTTCCTGAAAGTCGCGAATGCGATGATGGATCAGGGGCTGGTGTAGTGCCCACAAATCCGCACGAATGGTCACGAATATTTTTAGTAGGGACGAGGCTCCGCCTCGTCCTCTCTTAGGACAAAGAGGACGCATGCAATGAATTCGGCTTTCGAGAGAATTGATAGAAGCCTCAAGCAAGCGATAGCGCTTGCCGAACTAAGAAGGTTAAGGCTTTGAACTGCCAGCGACGGCTTCAACGCATTGACGCTACGCACGCGCTAAATTCAATTTGTATCTCACAAACAAATAATTCGTTCATTCAAATCCATTACTAAAAAAAGGGGAACTCCCATGCCCGACTACTCCAAACAACTTCTCGCGCAAGTCAAAGCAAAAAATCCGGCAGAGCCGGAATTTCATCAGGCAGTCGAGGAGGTTCTTGAGTCGTTGGAGTTGGTGCTGTTGCGGCATCCGGAATATCGCTCGGCTGCTATCTTGGAGCGGATGTTGGAGCCTGAGCGCGTCGTGATGTTTCGCGTGCCGTGGCATGACGATCAGGGCGAGGTTCACGTCAACCGCGGCTACCGCGTGCAAATGAACAGCGCCATCGGTCCGTACAAAGGGGGGTTGCGTTTTCATCCGGACGTTACGCTTGGCACGCTGAAGTTTCTCGCGTTCGAGCAGGTGTTCAAGAACAGTCTCACGTCGCTGCCGATGGGCGGCGGCAAAGGTGGCTCCGATTTCGATCCGCACGGCAAGAGCGACATGGAGGTGATGCGCTTCTGCCAGAGCTTCATGACCGAGCTGCATCGCCACGTCGGCGCGGACATTGACGTGCCCGCCGGCGACATCGGCGTCGGCGGACGCGAGATTGGTTTTCTATTCGGACAATACAAGCGAATGACGCGGTCGTTCTCCGGCGTTCTCACCGGCAAAGGATTGAACTGGGGCGGCTCGCTCATTCGCCCCGAAGCGACGGGCTACGGCGCGGTGTATTTCGCGGCGGAAATGCTCGCAACGCGCGGGCAAACGCTCGAAGGAAAAACGTGTCTCGTCTCAGGAAGCGGCAACGTCGCGCAATACACGATCGAAAAAATCAACCAGCTCGGCGGCAAAGCGGTCACGGTCTCCGATTCTGCGGGACACATTTATGATGAAGAAGGAATTGACGCCGGCAAACTGAAATTCGTTATGGACTTGAAAAACTCGCGGCGCGGGCGCATCAAAGAGTACGCTGAGAAATATCAGAGCGCGGTGTACACGCCTGTTGATCCAAGCGTGAAGTACAATCCGCTCTGGGACCACAAAGCCGATTGCGCGTTTCCGAGCGCGACGCAAAATGAAATCAACGCAACTGACGCCCAGAATCTTTTGCGCAACGGCGTCTATCTCGTTGCCGAAGGCGCGAACATGCCGACGACGCTCGATGGAGTGAAGATTTTTCTCGATGCGAAAATTCTCTACGCACCGGGCAAAGCGGCAAACGCGGGCGGCGTCGCGACCTCCGGATTGGAGATGAGCCAGAATAGTATGCGGTTGAACTGGTCGAAGGAAGAAGTTGACCGTCGTTTGCAAGAGATCATGAAGAACATTCACCAGGTCTGCGTCGAAACCGCGGAGCGCTACGGTGCGCCAGGAAATTACGTCCACGGCGCGAACATCGGCGGATTCTTGAAAGTCGCGAATGCGATGCTAGACCAGGGATTAGTTTGAACGTTGATGATTGCGCCTGCCCCTCGAAGCCCGAAGGACGTAGGCGGGGACTACGCCTGCCTGCCGAAGCCGTGACGCAGGCAGAGATTTTTGATTGCGGATTCGATGGAGGCACGTATTGATTCTCGTATTCACTCTCTGTACATTAAGCCTGTACAGGATAACAACTCGAGGATTTTATGCCAATACAAACTACGTACACGAGCGCACGCGCCAACTTTGCGAAGTTGTGCAACGAAGTGACCGACAACCGAGAGATCGTCATCATCAACCGGCGAGGGTTCGAGGATGTCGTCCTCATCGCGTCTTCTGAATTGGCGAGCGTTGCTGAGACCGCACATCTGCTCCGTTCTCCGAAGAACGCTCGTCGCCTGTTGGCTGCACTCACACGGGCACAACGCCGGACAATAAAGCCGCAGACGGTCGAGCGACTGCGACGCAGCATCGGGCTGAGGCGACAGAAGTAACCGTCATGCCCAGAGTGAGCGCACGAGACGCGGTGTTCCAGCCAGAGTTTCGCGAGGATTTGCGTTATTGGGTGGAAACCGATCGCAAGGTTGCCCTTCGCGCTTTCGACCTCATCGAAGCGATCATGCGCGATCCGTTTGTCGGCTTAGGAAAGCCAGAACCGCTCAAGTACATTGCGTCTGGCACATGGTCGCGACGATTGACTCAAGAACATCGGATTGTCTATACCGTTGCGAACGACCACATTGATTTTCTCCAAGCGCGTTATCACTACTGACTCATTGCACGTTCCTACCTCCAGACATTGGAACACGTTATTCTCTTTTTTCATATCTTACCATAGTCTCATCCAACGAATTCCGCGTGTTTGAAATTGGAATCATGGCAGAACCCACAGTCGAAGAACTCCACGAAGAAACTGAAGAAAAAGAAATGTCGTTCCTCGATCATCTCGAGGAACTACGTTGGCGCGTCGTCAAGGCGCTCGCTGGTGTCGTCATCGGAGCGATTCTCTGCTGGGTATTCATTGATTGGATCATGGACGGCGTGCTTCTTCAACCCATCCAACGGTTGAATGCCGCTCTCGCTCCCGGTCAGCAGCCGATTCATTTGCAGAACCTAAAACCGTTCGGTCAGTTGTTTCTCTACATGCAGGTCGCCATCGTCGGCGGCGTCATTCTCAGCATTCCGAATTTGCTGTACCAACTTTGGTCGTTCATCGCACCCGGCTTGATGCCGCGGGAACGAAGGTACATCAAGTCTATCGTTTTCTTCTCATCGTTTTGTTTTCTCGCCGGAATCGCGTTCGCGTATTTCGTCATGTTGCCGTCGGCGATGTCGTTCTTCGCGGGGTTCGGTTCGCCGCAGATCGAGAACAACATCGCGATCAACGAATACATGAACTTCATCATCAGCGTGATGCTCGCAGCAGGAGTCGTCTTCGAGCTGCCGATGGTGTCGTGGTTTCTCTCGCAGCTTGGAATTCTGACGCCGGCGTTCATGCGTCACTATCGAAGACATGCAATCGTAGTTATTTTTATTCTCGCTGCGTTGCTGACGCCCGGCACTGATCCCGTCAGTCAAGTTTTGCTCGCCGCGCCGCTGCTGGTGTTGTACGAATTGAGCATCGGCATTTCAGCAATCGCCTGGAGAGGGAAACGCAAACGCGCGGCGCAAGAACCATAGTTGATAGAAGTTCCAATACTCAAGCTCCAAGCTCCAAAGAATTTCCAATGTTCAAATTCCAAACTCCGAACCATTTGCTATTGAGTTTTGAGATTTCTTTGGAATTTGGAGCTTGAGCATTGGAATTTTTCTCGTACCATTTATCCAATAATCCATTCATCCAACATTGACTCTCAAAGAAATCTCCCAGCCAATTCAACATCACCTCGATCGTTTCGACGACGTGTTTGCGCAATCCATCAAGTCCAAGATCGGGCTTGTTGATCTGGTGACAAAGTACATCATCAGGCAAAAAGGAAAGCGCGTTCGGCCGATCCTCGTTCTGCTCAGCGCTGAGCTTTGCGGCGGCGTGAACGACGGCAGCTACCGCGGCGCTACGCTAGTGGAGATACTCCACACTGCAACGCTTGTTCATGATGATGTGGTTGACGACGCCGA
>JANNUB010000242.1:0-6759 GCA_031394795.1 Ignavibacteriota bacterium
CCCCGAAGCCTCAACTTTCGGCAGCGATTCAGGAATCAGTTTCTCCTTGATCCATTTGCTTATATTCGGGTCACCATTTTGTGCTGTCTCGATTGCATACGTAATGTCATACTGGAAATCGATTCCGTCAGTCACGTGGCAATCAACGTAGAAGTCCGGCAGCCATCTGGAGAAGAGCGTAAGCATGGCGCGCATCTCCGGCGTATCTGCTTTCATGTAATCGCGGTTGAGATTCAAGTTCTGCGCAGTAACGCGCCAGCCCGTTTCTTCCGGACCGTTCTGGTTGATGCGATTGTACGGACCGAAACGTTCGTGCGCGTCAACGCTGAAGATGGGGACGAAGAGAAGAATCGTGTTGTCTAACAGTTTCGCGTACTGTTTGGCGATGGCAATATCGCGCACAAGCATGAGGCTCGCATCTTTGCCGTCAATCTCGCCCGAATGAATTCCGCTTTGAATGAGGACAATTGCCTTGCCGCTCTTCGCTGCTTTAATCGGATCGAAGATTTGATCTTTCGAGAGAATGACGAGCGGCAATTCTCTTCCCTGTGGACTCACGCCGAACGATGTGTACTTCACCCATGGCGAAGCGTTGTCAAGTTTCTTGCAATACTCAATTGTTTCGGCGTAACGTGGAGTGCATTTGAATTGATTTTTCTCGTAAGACGTCTCCCATTGCGAAAACAACTCGTTCACGAGCAACAGAGACAAAAGACATGCAATCAAGATTCTCATACCATCATTCTATTTTTTGTGTACTATGAAATCAACCTTCAAAAAGGTCCATCCTTTAGTAATCGATGAACGATTACTTGCAGATGTGTAGGTGGAATTCATTCCAACCTCCTTAGCGGCATCGTCAAAAACTGACATGTGAGATGGCTCCCGGCAGACAATGACCACCTTCTTCGGCATACTCATCTCATTTACCAAAACTGCAATCCCAACCCATCCTTCAAGTCCCATTTCTGTTGCTTCTTCCGGTATTTCCGGCTGGGTCCATTCGTGTGCATACCGGCGGTTCGAAATCGGGAATCTCGAATTTCAATGGAATGACGACCCACACGCTGATCGGCTCATTGTCTTTTCCGTTGGCCGGAGAGTATTTACATTTCATTCCGAATTTCCTTGCCACTTCGTCGAACAGAAATGCAACTTCAGGTTCCCGCTTATCAATCTCCGTTTGTCTCGGATTGCCATCTTTGCCGACCCACACCTTCAGATATACTCTTCCTTCAACGCCGGCTTCTATCGCTTGACTAGGAAACTCAAGAGGTGGCTTATATGTCAGTTGTGGAGGGATTTCTACTTCAAGCGAATCAAGATTTGACGAAGACCTTTTCTCATGGGCAAAGAGTTGCATTGAAGAAAGCAGAAGAAGTACACACAACCATCTGTGGCTCATATCGGCATGATCTCCCACCCTGTTTGTAAAAGTAATTCGGGTCTTCAACAACTTCATACACAAGCCCGCGTCGCTCGCAAACGCAAATAGCTTCTTCAAGCCGAAGAAACTGTGTGTGCACGATGTAATGATGCTTGCCTACCAGTAGGCAGGTTCGCCGCCCAACCAGTTACGATCTTCAAGGGCGAGGTCCATGAGTCTTCGAGGTGGTGAGGGTCGTTCATCACTATTGCGTCATTAGAAAAAATGAAAAGGGCATTCCGACAACAGTCGAGATGCCCCTATCATTGCTCGTGCAGTTTTCTTAGTACGGAATGTTCCTTAACAAATCCAAGTAGAAATCAAACGAGCCAAAATCTCCGCCCGTTACTTTTCCGACCCCTTCCTTACCCAAGCCTTGTAGCTGCGGCGCGGTGCCGTAGTCAATTGCCGTTACGGTTGCAGCGTACTTTGCATTGATGACTTTGATAAACTCGTTTGCCATCAAGACTGCGCCACGAGACGAGGGATGAACGCCATCATAGCTGAACGCGCCGCCGGTAATGTACGCTGTTGAAAATGTTCCGTACCCCGGAACGGATCTCCCTCCGCCCGAGAGATCTTTGAGAACAGCATTCATGTTGACAACAGCAAAGCCGCGATTGCGCGCGAGTGAGTCAATGCTTCGATTGAAGTCCGCGATCCGGCCGGCTGCTGTCGCAGCTTCGGCGTCATCCAGCACCAACGCAGTTGGCCAGGGATTTTGCGGATGGAACCCAAACGGCTTGGTGGTGTCAATGCCGGCGGGGAGTGTAGGGAATGCACTCGCGTTGTCCCGATAGAATTTTCCTCCACCCTGTCCGCCCGCCCTACCGAGGAAGGGCGCATATGCACTTCCTGTGAGACAGAAGTATGGAGCACCGTACGGGCTTGTCAATCGCGTGGAGTCAAATGAAACTCCGGTATTGGTTCCCCTCTGGTACCGGAGTTGAACACCGGCTGGAATGCGAGGCGCAACCGATCCCGCAACAGTCGAGAAGAATGGAATCGTTGTGACGTCGGGGATGTTCGCAACAACGACATTGGGAGTAATTGAACGTAAGCTGTCCATCAGTTGCCGATAGAGCGTGTTGAACAATGCTGCCGAAGTGAGCAGGCCCGGATTTGATCCTCCACCGGTCGCGTACCCGAGCACGTCGTTGCTTCCGATCCAGCACGTCATAAATGTTGGATTTCTTGATCGTGCTTGGGCGAGGATGTTTCTGCCGAGTGCGGAACTACGAAGAACGAGAAGAAAGAACGGGTTCCTTCGTGGTCCCGTCAATTGCCCCGCAAAATCCGTCGTGTTGATTATATCACCAAGAACCGCGCCGGGAATGCCGAGGTTATCATAGGCTCCCGCAGGCGGCGCGCTGACATACGGGGCCGGATTCCCAGGGAAAACGTTTGGCTCATTAATGATCGTCGGACCGGCTGCTATACTAAACGCCGCAAGCGTCTGGCGATTCCCCACCCCCGGGTTGACGAAGAGCGGTTGAACAAAGCTCGAAGTTCGAAATGCCGTGGCGAGCAGATTCGGGAAACTATATGCCTGATCTCGCGTGGAGAGGGCATTCGATTGAAAGCCTGCGGTGAGGCTGTTTCCGATGGCAACGTAGCGCGTAAAATCCGCCGTGCCTTTGTTCCATGGCGGTATCGTGGGTTGAGCAGGGATGAATTCATCCTTCTTGCATCCGACCGCGATCAACCCAATGGTTATCACAAACAACACCAGCCACGCGTGTTTCCATATGGACTTCATGGGATGTATCCTTTCTAAAAAGTGAATTCTTGATTCAGTCTTCATCAGAACGTCGCAGTGAACGACATAATTGCCTGCCGGCCTATCACCGAGCCTCCGAACAACTGATAGACGCGATTATCAAACGCGTTGCTCACGGTCGCACCGATCCGATAGTTGTCGTTGATCCGCCAACCGCCGGAGATGTTGACAAGAGTGTAGGCAGGGATTCTTCCCGCAAACACTCCCGCCGCCCAGTCAAAAGCTTGTATGTTCCGCGCGTTGATTGCCAGATCGATTCCGTCGGCGCGGGTCCAGGAAAAGCCGGCGGAGAATTTGTGTTTCGGCGCGTTCGGCAACAGTATGTCTCCAACCCTTTGCTCCTTGACTTTGAAATCGTACCACGTCCAATTGCCTGTCAGCAGAACTTCATCGTTCACATAGTAGTTCATGCCAAGCTCCACGCCTCGCTCCTCGACTTTGCCCGCGTTCGTATAAGAGACAACGATTGCAGGCTTTCCATCTATCGCAGAAAGCCCTGGAGCCTGTGCACGAATGGCTGCCTCCAATGCCGGATTGCCCGCAAAACCTGCCGGCGGAACGAAAGGAAAATCAGGATTGACTCCCTGGAGAAGATCGGTAATGAAATTCTTCGCATCGTTGGAATAGGCGTCCAATGTGACGAATACGCTTTTCTCCAAGAAAACTCCTTTGTAACCGACCTCGTACCCTGTGATTTTCTCGACGGAGAGACGGGAATTCCCGCGTGCCAAGACCGGGATAGTACCGTTAGGGTTTAAGGGAGAACGGAACAGCGACACGTTTGCAAATCCAGCCCCGACACGAAGGTAGAATTCAGAGTAGTTCGGAACCTGAAATGCCTGATTGACCGTTGCACGCAGAGAATGGTCGGGACTTGGACTCCAGACGACCGCGCCTTTGGGCGAGATCTGATCTTCGTGCAAGGTGCTGCGATCCCAACGCGCCGCACCGACGAGCTTTATCCAGTCCGTCGGTGCATATTCGAGTTGAGCCAACACCCCACTGGTGTTGTCCTCTTGCTTGTTCGCCATCAACGTCGCTCTGGTATCAACGCTGTAAAGCCGGTGGGATGCGCCGAGAATGACTCGCAGTGCATCCTCCAGGAGATTGAAATTCGTTTGAACTTCTCCGTGGAAGACGCTTGACTTCTCATGCAGTGGAGCTCCTGTTGCAAGAGCATACTGGGGTTCGATAGATTTCCTTCCCTGGCCCCAAATCATCACATTGAGATTCGGTAAACTGAGATTGATGCGACCCCAAGGCTTATCCGCCTTGGTTACTTGCACACGCCCGATGCCCGTCACAAAAAGCTCATTCTGAACTTCTGCAAAGCCCCCTTCCGTTGTAAAGACGTTATCATCGAACGCATAGTCCATCCGACCGGAGAAATATAACGAAGACACTTCCCCGGCACTTATGGAACGTAGTTCCGCGCTCGTTAGTCCGGGGTATTCAAATTGTCCGTTTGCACTTCTGTCCGCAGCCGTTCGGGAACGCGACCACGTGCCGCTCTGCACGCGCCCGATGTTGGCCTTGTAGCTCCAGTGTTCATCGAGAACACCCGCCTGACGAATATCCGCGCGCTGCGTCCCAAGCTCACCCGTGGCATAGGTGAGTTTTGTGCCTTGCACATCTTTCGGGGCGGGAGTTGCGATATTGATGACGCCATTGAACGCATTCGGTCCGTAGAGCGCAGAGCCGGGTCCGCGCACAAGTTCCAATCTCCCCAGATCTTGAAGTGGAATAGACAAACTATTCCACTCTTGCGAGCCAAGAAAAGCGATTGCAATATCTCGTCCATCCATCAACACGAGCAGGCGACGGTTGAGCGAGCTGTTGAAGCCGCGCGTGTTGATATTAAAATCCTGAACGCCGCTTTGCACGACGTCAACCCCAGGCTGGGACTCGAGCAAGCACGGAAGTTGTCCCGAGGCGGCTTTCAGCTCAATGTCCTTCGGTGCAATTGAAACAATCGCGGCGGGCGCTTCGGTAATGCGTTCCGCGCGGCGAGAGGCGCCGTACACGATCATTTCAGAAACCTGCACCGCCGCGTCCGACAGAGAAAAATTCCACGTCGTCGAGGCGCCGGAACTCACGGTAACGCCCGCCATTTCTTTATTTTCGTACCCAACGAGCCGGGCAACAAGCGTGTAGGTCCCGGGCGAGAGATTCTTGATCTCATACTCACCCTCAATGTTTGTCGAGGCGCCGGTCGTCGTTGCCTTGACGACGATATTCACCGACGGCAACGCTTCGCCGGTTTTGTTGTCCCGGACCTTTCCTTTGATCGAGCCGGTTTGGGCAAGTGAAACAAGCGTCGTCAACACAAGCATTACTGCGGCGCAAATAAAAAGTCGTAGCCTTGTGTGTTTCATACGTTGTACTCCTTGATGTGTGTGTAATGTGGACTATTTAGCCATCGCGAAGAACGGCTGGTGTGTCAGTTGATTTTTGACCCTGGTTTTCTATCTGGGTTGGCACAACAATGTTACACATTAAATCGGAAATGAACAACATCCCCATCCTGAATTTTGTACTCTTTCCCTTCAATATGGAGCAGACCGCGGTCCTTTACAGCCTGCTCCGAACCGAGACGAACGAGGTCGTCGTATTTCATGATCTCAGCCCGAATGAACCCTTTTTCGAAGTCGGAATGAATGATGCCGGCAGCCTCGGGCGCCACAGCCCCCTTGGGAACCGTCCACGCGTGAACCTCTTTAGGACCCGCAGTGAAAAACGTGAGGAGATGTAAAAGATCATATCCTTCCCGCACAACTTTGTCCAACCCCGATTCCTGCAAGCCAAGTCCGTCAAGGAAACCTTTACGCTCCTCAGCGGGAAGCTCGGCAACTTCCGCTTCGACTGCCGCGCTCACGACAACTACTTTGGCCCCTTCCTTCGCAGCGATTTCTTTCACGGCTCTGACGTACGCGTTTACTTTCGCAACTTCACTCTCGTGAACGTTGCAAACGTACATCACCGGTTTGTTGGTGAGAAGATGGATGTCGCGCATCCAGAGTTTCTCTTCGTCATTGTTGATGGCAAAGTATCGAGTAAGCCTCCCTGAGAGAAGATGCTCGTTGAGTCGTGAATAGAAATCGGCTTCGGCTTTTGCTTTCTTGTCGGCGCCGCGAGCACGTTTCTCCGCGTCGGCTTTTCTTTTCTCGACCGTTTCCAGATCTTTGAAGATCAGTTCCGCTTCGATCACTTCAATGTCGCGCTTGGGATTGATGCTGCCGTCAACATGAATAACATTTGGATCATCGAAGCAGCGGACGACGTGAGCAATCGCGTCCACTTCCCGGATATGCGAGAGAAACTGATTGCCGAGACCTTCGCCTTTGCTCGCGCCTTTCACGAGCCCCGCGATGTCAACGAATTCAATCGTTGAAGGAACAATCTTCGGCGGCTGGTACAACTTCACCAACACATCAATGCGCGCATCAGGGATCGTCACGATGCCGACGTTCGGATCAATCGTGCAGAAGGGATAGTTCGCAACATTGGCGCCCGCTGCAGTGATGGCATTGAACAACGTCGACTTGCCGACATT
>JANNUB010000278.1:0-14207 GCA_031394795.1 Ignavibacteriota bacterium
CGCCGATGCGGCGCGCAATCGCGCGGGGTGAGAATGTATATTTCGTCAGGTCAATGACGTGCTCGTAAAATTTCGACCAGGAATAATTCATCGGCTTTATGTTCATCGCGCCGTTGTTATTCAGAAAATGAAACGGGAAGGGAATGACACGGTTGGCGCGCTGGTATTCGAGATTGAGCGGCGCCGCTTGCCCGAACGCGGAGAGCAGTGAGTAACCGGGGAAAGCGCCCGGCGTGAGATCCACAAATCGTTTCGTCAATTCGAATGGTTCCGCGCCTTCGTCGCAGTCAAGTCCCAGCACGAAATTCGTTTGGATGTACGGAACGTAGCGCAGGATCATGTTCACCTGATCGGAGACGCGCCGCACTTTGTCCATTCCCTGCGACGCGCCTGTCCGCGACTTGTCGCCAAGCTCGTACCACGACTCAACTCCGGGCAACAGCGCTTTGAATCCGTTGTGCTTCATACGCTTCATGTGCGGCTCGGTGAGAATCGAAAGGCTGCTCTCTGCGACGAAGTCAATGCTGTCGGGCGGAATTGCTTCTTCAATCGCGTTCATGTAATCGTCGAACCGGACGCCGAAGTTCGGGTCGAACCACCCGACGAGCGGACGTTTGTATTTCGTTCGAAGAAATTTCAAATCATCTTTCATCACATCAAAATCGAGTGGTTGGTACGGCACGGTCGAGTCAATGCAAAAGCTGCACGTGTACGGACAGCCGAGACTTCCCAACATGCCCACCATTTTTATCGCCGGCGCTTTGCGCAGCACGGACTCGACAAACTCCCATCGCTCGCGTACGCCCGGAAGATGCCGCGGTTGCTGCCCCGCATCAACGAGCAAACCGAGGGGCCTGTGTTGCGCGCAATCGTGCAACACGTCATCGATCGTTGATTGATCTGTAAAGCCTAAAACGTAGTCGAAATACTTTTGCGAGTCCTGCGGATAGCAGCGTGCGTGCGGACCGCCGATTGCCGTCGCAGCGCCCCGCGATTGAAATTGATTGCTCAGCGCATACGCAAGCTCCGCCGACTCCGTGAACGCGCCGATGAAGACAAGATCGAGGTTCTTCGGCATCTCGTCAACGAGATTCTCGAAGCCGGTGTAACACACTAACGTAACCTCGTGCCCTTTGTTCTTACACCACACGCCGATGACTTGAGGCATGATGCTCGCGAAATTTGCATTCATTACCCGCGCCCACAACGCGCGCGTCGGACCTTTGCTGACGAGATCGATTATTCCTATGCGCAGCTTTCGCATGTGCCTCTCCTGATAAATGACTGTTTTGTGTTATGATCGCGCGTCGTTCCGTATTCGCCGATTCCGTTTTTGGATCGCCGCCTTCACGATTTGGAGGAACCGTGTTTTGTTGAGTTGATGAGCATACACGTACTCTTTCTTCGACGCGGTGCGAATCGTTTTCATGAATTCGGCAATCGTCGCGTCCTTGAGAATAAACCGATCGACTCCCGCTTTCACCAATTGTTCAATCTCCGCCTTCTTCCCAAGAGAACGCGGTTTACGCTTGAGCAAGCGCGCCTTCGTTCCGCTTTGCTGTTTCGTGATGATTGATTTCTCCTTGCTGGACACGTGATCAGCCTACGTTCTAAGTGAGTAGCAAGATAACGATGACGCGCTCAAGGGAGAATAGCTCGGAGGGAGGAAAAGGTGATTAGTCCTTTGGAGTGAGAAAATTTTGTCCGACCCGTCCGAAGGACCCCTTCGGGTCGGAAAGGACTCGTTGGAGGAAGGGTGGAGAGTGGCTTTCGTCCATGCTCAGACCCTGTTCTTTCGGGAAGAAGCCTTGAAGAGGTCGTCGGTGTGCGCGTACGATGCGATCTCGAGGCGCGTGTGGAGTGCGAGTTTTTCGAGAATGTTGTGAACATGACTCTTCACTGTATCGATGGCAAGGCTGAGCCGCGAGGCGATTTGTTTATTGCTTAGTCCTTCGGCAATCAGCTCAACGACTTCACGTTCGCGCTTCGTCATTTTTACGGACATGAACGGGTTGCCTTTCTTGCCTCGCGCCGCATGGTCAACGATTTGGGAGAACAACGACCCGGTCAACATCGGCGGCAAAACTTTTCCGCCTTTTGCGACAACGCGAATCGTCTTCAAAAAATCGTCAAAGGTTGCATCCTTCAACACGAACCCGCACACACCCGCCCGTACATATTCCATCAACTCCGTTTGCACCGGCGCGAGGTCCATGATGATCACGTTCGAATCCGCGGTGCTTTTCTGCACCAGCTCAATCAAACGCAAACCGTTATGACTGCGCACGCCGACGTCAATCAACACAACGTCTGGCTTGAGCTTCTTTCCCTTCGCGATCACAACCCCGCTTCCCGATGCCGCCACAACCGTAATGTCCGGTTGCTCTTTCAGCATCGCGGTCAGTCCTTCGCGCAACAGGCGATTATCTTCAATCAACAGAAGTCGGATTTTCTTCATTGAGCGGGAATAACATGCGGACTCTTGGGGCTGACCCTTCAGCGACCAATTTTGTTGTTATGCAAATTAAGAAATAGGCTGGTCGTTTACAACCAATCTGATAAACTACAACCATCAAACACCGACAACTTACCGTGAACGGGCTATTCGATTTTACGCAATGGTGAGGCAAGGCATCGCAACAGAAGCTTGCAGATTGTTGACAGAACTTTCCGAAAAAGCGGATCCATCCATTCAAGAACTTTATTTGGAAGAGGCGGATCATACCCTTTCCGACCCGAAGGGTTCCTTCGGAAAGGAATCCCTTCGGGAAAATCAGTCTGTGTCAATCCGTGTACAGGTGAGTTGGCTTCGTTGCAGATTTTTTCCTATGTTGTCGGCAACAGCAATCCTCGCTTCTATGAACTCCGAAATCCTGAATCAAGCCCGCGTGTATGTTTCGTCCATGCTCAATGGAAAGCTGCCGCCGTGGGCAGTGTACCATAATCTCGCCCACACGGAAGAGATTGTCGAGGCGGCTGAAGAGATCGCCGAAGGGAGCAAGTTGAGCAAAGCCGATCACGAAACAGTGCTTCTCGCAGCGTGGTTTCATGACGTCGGGTACACTGAGGTCGTGGAGGGGCATGAAGAGAAGAGCGTCGAGATCGCGACGCAGTTCCTGCAAAGCAAGAACTATCAGAAGAGCGATCAAGTAGCCGGCTGCATTCGTGCGACGAAGATACCGCAAACACCGCGTAGCATGCTTGAGCAAGTTCTCTGCGACGCGGACATGGTGCATTTAGGCAAGAAGCGCTTCTTCGATCGAGGCGACCTGTTGAGGATGGAGATCGAGCTGCGAACAGGAAAGCCGTTTTCTGATCGTGAGTGGCATCAAAAGAACCTCGAGTTCGCATCAACGGGGAGCTTCTTTACAGAGTATGCGCGCAAGGAATGGTCTCCGCGGAGGCGCAAGAATCTTGTCGCCCTTCAGGAAAGTGTACGAGAGTTGGCTTCAGTCCGCGACGATGAGGCCACAAAGCTCAATGCGAAAAAGGACAAAGCGGCTGCAAAAACAGAGAAAGAAAAGAAGCCCGAGCGCGGCATCGAAACGATGTTCCGCGTTGTGCCCAAAAATCATCTCGACCTCAGCGCGCTTGCCGATCAGAAAGCAAGCATTCTGATTAGCACCAGCTCCATCATTCTCTCGATTATTTTCGGACTGTTGGTAACGAAGATGGACTCGCATCCGTACATCACGTTTCCCACCGTTATCCTCGCGCTTGTTTGTCTCACGACGATGATTTTTGCAATTCTTGCGACGCGTCCCAACGTCACGTCGGGCACGTTCACACGAGAAGACGTCGCACAACGGAAAACGAATCTTCTTTTCTTCGGCAATTTTCACAGCTCTTCGCTCGACGATTTCGATTGGGGAATGCGGCAAATGATGAACGACGCCGACTACTTGTACGGAAGCATGATAAAAGATTTGTATTTTCTTGGAAAGGTGTTGGGGGTGAAGTACAAGTATTTGAGAATCGCCTACACTATTTTTATGTGGGGACTGATTGCCTCCGTTATCGCTTTCGGCATCGCAATCTTTACCGCTCAAGCGCCTGTTCCTGTGCAATAATTAGCTGCGCGTGGAAAATTTAGAAAGTTCTCCTCAACACGATCAAGTATCTCAGCTTCCGCAGCTGCCGCCGACTCCCCTTCAAGAGATTTCATCCTTCATTCAACGCATGCCCGCGTGGCTTTTTGCGTTTCTGTCGCTCATCGGAATTTTCGTTTCGTATCAAATCGTTGGCGGGCTGATTCTTCTTGCAGCGTTCGGTCTTGATATTTCGAACGTGAACATCAATGCCTACCGTTGGGCGACGATGATCGGGCAGTTGTTGTTCATTCTTGGTCCGACTGTTGTACTGGCAAAACTCCGCTTCCCGAACGTTGAAAATGTTTTTCGTTTCGGAAAATTTCACGCGGGGCAAATCGCGCTCGTCATCGTCGCGGTCTTCGCGCTGCAACAAATGTTGCAAGGCTACATGATGATGCAGGAATCCGTTCCGGTTCAGTTTCCTCCGTTCATTCAGGACTTTGTCGACAAAATGAAAACGCTGATGGAGGAGATGTATCGTCAACTGACTGCCGCGCATTCGTTGCCTGAGTTTCTTTTTGTGGTGATGGTGATTGCCGTAACGCCCGCGATTTGCGAAGAGCTGATGTTTCGCGGATTGATTCAACGAACCCTTGAAGAAAACCCCCATCAATCCACTAATCCATTTATCCACCAATCCGTTTTGCAGGATTCGCATCGAAGAGGCATGATGGCGGCAATTGTCGCCGGAATAGTTTTCGGCGTGTACCATCTGAATCCGTTTTCGCTCATCCCGCTTGCCGCTCTCGGAATATTTTTCGGCTTCGTCGTGTACAGAACGCAGAACATCATTCCCGCGATGGTCGCGCATTTTTTCAACAACTTCCTCGCGTGCCTTGCCGTCTATCTCAAACTCGATGACGATTTTCTCGCAATCGCGCCGACCGGGCAGCCGACCCCTGCGATGCTGACGCTGAACTTCGCTCTGAGCGCCGTAGTATTTGTCGCGGCAACTTGGTATTTTACGCGCATCACGAGATCCCGACCAGGAACTCTGTAGACTCTACGAACTCTATAAACTCGAATTGAGTAATCTCACCCAACGCATACTCGTCGCACTTGTTGCGATTCCGTTGTTTGTTTTTCTTTCGATGAAAGGAGGGCTCTATCTCTTCGCTCTTGTCGCGGCTATTTCGATGTTGGGGCTGCATGAATTCTACAAACTTGCCGAGAGGAAAGGCGCGTACCCGCAGATCGGAGTCGGGATGGTGTTTGGCCTCTTCGTCGTTTCTGTCTTCGCGGGAAAATTGCTTCCGCTCTCGCTTCTAGAGTACAGGCTTCAGGTGTTCGTATTTGTCTGTTTGTTTTTTATTCCTTTGATCACCGCGACAGAACTGTTTCGCAAAAAGGGATCGGCGGTACTCAACGTCGCCACGACAGTGTTTGGAGTCTGTTACGTTCCGCTTTTTCTCGGCTCGCTCGTCGGCGTACGAGAGCTTTTCAACGGCGAGGGATTTCATATCGGTCGGTACTTTACCTCTCCCGCGGAACCCATAGCGGATGTTGTGCAGCGCGTGTACGGTTGGGGCGGCGCGACGATTATTACCCTCTTTGTTTCAATTTGGATGTGCGACTCGCTCGCGTATTTTGCCGGAAGAACATTCGGCAAGCACAAACTCTTCGAACGCGTCAGTCCGAAGAAAACATGGGAAGGCGCCATCGCCGGATACGTCGGAGCTGTTGCGGCGTTTCTCATCTCTCAGAATTATTTTTTGCCGTTCATGTCCGTTGGCGACGCGTTCATGTGCGGAAGCATCATCGGCATTTTCGGTCAGCTTGGCGATTTGGTTGAGTCGCTGCTCAAGCGCGACGCGGGTGTGAAGGATTCATCCACGCTGATTCCCGGACACGGCGGCGCGCTGGACAGATTTGACAGTTTGATTTTCGTTTCGCCGCTGGTGTATTTGTACTTGCGTTTTGTCGTGTTCTAACCCGCTTTTTTTGCTTCATCACGCATCAAGGCATTTCTTGAACCCACACGCTGCCCGGAATCGCGGTAGTGCCCAGCGCGGCGGATGCCTTTGGCACTGAGAAAACAAGATTCTACAGGTTTGTTACACAGAGAAACTGATTACATTGAACACCCCGTGAGAAAACTCTCGAACTCATTGAACAAGGATCCATGAAAAAAAGTATCGCGTACGCGCTTCGGGGTATCGTGCTGGTGTCGGTTTTGCAAGCTGCTGCCTCGGCTCAAGAACTGCCCGCGATGCACTATACCACCGAGAAAGAAGTCAATCCCCTTCCGAGTCCTGCGGTCACCGGGCTTTTGCAGGATCGCTTGGGATACATCTGGCTGAGTATGTATGGTAAAGGACTTGCCCGGTATGACGGTGCGTATGACGTCGTCCTTTCAGACATCAACATGCCTGAAATGGATGGTTTGACGTTGCTTACCAAAATGGAAGAGCTGAACAATCCCGCGCTCAAAGTGGTCATCGTTTCTGCGTATGGGGACATGGAGAATATTCGCATCGCGATGAACCGCGGCGCCTTCGATTTCATCACGAAGCCGATTGATTTCCTCGACCTTGAAGTCACCATCAACAAAACGCTGAAGCATCTCAATCTTATCAAACAGGCGCAGCATGATCGAAATAAGATGATGTCGCTTCAGCGCGACCTGGATCTCGCCGCCCGCATACAACAGTCCATTCTTTCCGCGCACGTTTCCCGATCGCAAGGAGATTTCATTATTTGCCGAAATGACTCCTGCCAAAGAAGTCGGCGGTGATTTTTACGATTTCTTCTTCATTGATGACCACAGGCTTGCGATTATCATTGCCGATGTTTCCGGCAAGGGAGTGCCGGCGGCAATCTTCATGGCCATGAGCCGCACGCTGTTGAAAGCGATGGCGATGCAGGTTGGGAATCCGGGCGAATGCCTCCGCCGCGTCAACACTGTTCTCTCTGCAGAGTCGGATCCCTCGATGTATGTAACAGTATTCTACGCCGTGCTCAATACAAATACAGGCGAGTTGCAGTACAGCAACGGAGCGCATACGGCGCCGTACATTCTGCGCGCAAGCGGCGAGGTGGAATTGCTCGACGCCGTTGGAGGAACGCTTGTGGGAATGATCGAAGATCTCGAATTCGACGTGCAGCGAATAGCCCTCAAGCCCGGCGATATGGTATACATGTACACGGACGGAGTGACCGAGTTGATGAACGAACGACAACAGTTGTTCTCGGAATCTCGATTGGTCGAATGTCTAAAAGCTCGCAGCGGATCGTCTCTTGAGGAACTTGCCCGGAATGTATTCAAAAAACTGAAGGCGTTCGCGGGCACCGCGTTGCAGTCGGATGACATTACAATGCTCGTATTGCGTTACAATGGAAGGTGATGCTTTCCGACAAGATGTGTTACGCGTTTCTGTTTTCACGCTGACAACGGAGGCGCGCACCCAATCCCATTCCGAACTCCGACGAGGGTCCTCGTCCGCGCACTGCGGCAAGCAAAAGGAAAAAGGAATTCGCCTCAACGGATTCACCTCCGAAGGTGTCAATCTCACCGATGGAAAATATTCGGTCAATGTCTTGCTCGTCCACAATGAGAACGACTCAAGGCTTGCATTCATTCTACGGATTTCCGATTGATGCCCTTGCACTTGGCAAGGGCTTCTTGCTTTTCAACACTTTAGGTTGTAACGTTGTCCAGCAAGAACTTCCCATTGAATCATTGCCTCAATAGAAGTCAAACCCTCAATCATTTTTTTCACACTTGTATGTATGACAGCGTTTTGCAGGCGGGGAGAAATCGCCGGCTGTCGTGCCTGCACGCCGTAGTGCGTTTCGGCACGCAGGCGTGTGCAATTCGGTTCTTGAAATTCGTCTCGATCTTCGTTTGGGTGGCCAGCGTTCAGGGGCAGTATCGCTTCGACCATTGGACGGCGGACAATGGGCTGCCACAAAACTCCGTGCGCGACATTGTGCAAACGCGCGATGGATACTTGTGGCTGACGACCTTTGATGGGCTGGTGCGCTTTGATGGCGTGCGCTTCACGGTCTTCAACAAGAGCAATTCACCCGGCATCATCACCAATCGCTTTGTACGGCTTTACGAAGACGTGCACGGCGATCTGTGGGCCAGCACGGAAAACGGCGGTGTGACGCGGCTCCATCAGGGACGTTTTATCACTTACACGACAGAGCACGGCCTGCCTGACAACCACGTAACAGGTATGGGTGGGGATGGGCAGGGCAATCTACTGCTGTTTCTCAGATTTCAATTGATCCGCTGGGTGGATGGCAAATTCCTACCCGCTGATGACCTGCGCCTGTCGGCCAGTCGTGTGCAGTTGGATCAGGCTCAGCACCTTCCCTTCTATACGGACCGTCTCAGCAAAGTGGCTTGTTTCGTTGATGGGCAGTTGCGCTCCTGGATACCGGCTGATTTTCCGCCTGGCTTCATCATCTTTCCCCCGGCGCAGGATCGCCAGGGCATTACCTGGTTCAGCTCCAACGAAGGTTTGATCAGAACGGAGAACGGGCGCGTGGCACGAGATTACATTAGGAGAGATGGTTTGCCGGGCAGGCAAACGCGGCTCGTTTATGGGCGGCTGCCGCTGCAAGCATTGTCTATCGGTGACAGTGGCAGCCTCTGGCTCACCGAGGTTGATTCGCTGCAAAGCCACCTCGTTGCCGAGCACCCGCCGGAGGGGCTGGAGATTTTTGTGGCCTATGGCGACCGCGAAGGCAATTACTGGTTGGGGACGCGCAGCAATGGACTTTACCGCGCCCGCAAACAATTCGTGACGGCTTACGCAAAAACACAGGGGCTGTTTGCCGATGAGGTCTATCCGATTTACGAAGATCGTGATGGAGCCTTCTGGACTGGCACGGTGGGAAACGGATTGTTCCGGTTCAAGGATGGTGTCTTTACCAATTACAGAGTTGCCGCCGATCAGGCTCACAACCTGGTCACCGCGATTCACCAGGATCGCGCCGGTCGGTTGTGGGTCAACTGGGGAATGCGTTTCGAGGGTGGACGTTTCGTGCGCGCCATCAGTGAGGGAGCTTTGCCGGAATCGTGGGGCTTTGTCTGGACGATCCACGAAGACCGCGCTGGAGCGCTCTGGTTCGGCACGGAGAAAGGAGTAGTGCGCTACCAGGACGACGCAGCCACTTATTACACGACAAAAGATGGGCTGGCGGGCGATGACACGAAGGTCATCATCGAAGACACAGCAGGCGGACTCTGGCTCGGCAGTTATGGCGGCCTCACGCATTTCTCCGGACGGAGTCCCTCGGACAAGAATGGACGCTTCACGACCTGGACGGAAAAGGATGGATTGCCGGGCAATACGGTGCGGGCGCTCTATCAAGACAGCGATGGCGCATTGTGGATCGGCACCTACGATGGCGGGTTGGGCCGGTTCAAGGATGGAAAGCTCACGCGCTACACGCAACGCGACGGCCTGTTTGACAACGGCGTTTTTCAGATTCTCGAAGACAGCCAGGGCTGGTGCTGGATGAGTTGCAATCGCGGCATCTACCGCGTGCGCAAACAGGAGTTGAACGATTTCGCCGAGGGCAAAGTGAAGGCGATCACCTCCATCGGCTACGGCAAGAGCGACGGGATGCTCAACGTCGAATGCAACGGCGGACGTTGGCCTGCCGGCGTCAAGGCGCGTGACGGCAAGCTCTGGTTTCCGACGATAGGCGGCGTCGTGGTGATTGATCCGGCGACCATCACGACCAATGCGCAACCACCACCCGTCGTCATCGAAGGCATGAGAATTGACAATCAATCCGTCGCGGGTGAAATGATGGATTCCGCATTCCGCTCCGAAAGGTCGATGACTCGACTCGTCGAGAGTCCTTCGGACAATTCGCAATCTCGACGAGTCGAGTCTTCGACCGCAATCCCAATCAGGCCGGGGCAGGAGAATTTCGAGATTGAATACACCGCGCTCAGTTTTATCAAATCGGAAAACCTGAGATTCAAATACAAACTCGAAGGACTTGACCACGATTGGGTAGAAGCGGGAACGCGCCGCACGGCTTACTATTCGCACGTTCCGCCCGGCGACTACACATTTAGAATTATCGCGGCGAACAGCGACGGCGTTTGGAATGAAGAAGGCAAGAGTTTGAACATCAGAGTGCTGCCGCCGTTTTATCGCACGTGGTGGTTTCTGACGCTCTCAGTTTTGAGTGTTGGGATTCTCGGCTATGTGCTGTTTCGATACCGCGTCGCGCAGCTCGAAAAAATTAACGAAGCGAAGACCGCGTACACGCGGCAGCTTATTGAATCGCAGGAGCAGGAACGCAAGCGCATCGCAGTCGAGCTTCACGACTCGCTTGGACAGAGCCTCGTGGTCATTCGCAACCGCGCGTTGATTGGCTTGAGCACGCCGGACGATCATCAACGTTTGCGCGCGCAGATGGAAGAAATCTCCGATGCGTCGGCGAGCGCTCTAACGGAGGTGCGTCAGATTGCCCACAACCTCCACCCGCATCAACTCGAACATTTAGGCTTCACCACCGCTCTCGCAGCAATGATTGAATCGGCGGCAGACGCTTCGGGCACAGAGTTCACAACGCACATTGATAACGTTGACAACAAACTGACCAAAGAAGCTGAAATCAATCTTTACCGTATCGTTCAAGAAGGGGTGACCAACATCGAGAAGCATTCCGCGGCGACAAAAGCAAACATTTCGCTCACAAACAGCGAGCACATTCTCACTTTGACCATTGAAGACAACGGTAAAGGCTTCGACCCATCACCGGAGAATTCTAAAAGCGGACTCGGCTTAACCGGCATCCGCGAACGCGCGACAATATTGAACGCCGAGCACGAGATACATTCAGCCCAAGGATTGGGAACGACGATTCGCGTGACGATGAAATTATCAACCGATGTTACTCACTGATGCTACGCACGCAACCACTGTTGTGCTCAGATTCGGACATGCCGGAGGCATGTCCCTACTAAAGAAATGTGTAGGGACACGACTCCGTCGTGTCCTCTCTTGAGTTTCATAACTTCTCCTTGGTTTGGCAAGAACTATGAATGAAGAACTCCGCATCATAATCGCCGATGACCATCCGATATTTCGTTCGGGTCTGCGGCAAATTATCGAAAGCAAAAAGGGATTCAACGTCGTTGCCGAAGCGGCTGATGGCGAAACGGCGTTGCGCTTAATTCAAGAACACAAACCCGACATTGTGATTCTCGATGTCAATATGCCGCGGATGAGCGGCTTTGCTGTCGTCAAAGAAATGCGCAGCAACCAGCTTGGCGGCGAAGTTATTATGCTGACAATGCACAACGAAGAAGCGATGTTCAATAAGGCGATGGACCTCGGCGTAAAAGGGTACGTCTTAAAAGACGGCGCGACGATTGACATCATGAATTGTCTTATCGCGGTCAGCGAGGGACAGAATTTCACCAGCCCGGCAATCACGACGTATCTTTTCAAACGCGCCAAACGCCCCACACGCGGCGCGCAACACAAGAGCGGCATTGATGAGTTAACTCCAACCGAACGGATGGTGTTGCGTCTCATCGCCGAATACAAAACCAGCCGTGAGATCGCCGATGAGCTCGGCATCAGCTATCGCACGGTAGAAAACCATCGGAATAATATCTGCGCGAAGTTGGACATTCACGGCAGTCACGCGCTTATCAAATTCGCGCTGCAGCATCAGAACGAGATTTAGCTTAAGCGAGGGAGAAAGGGAGAAAGGGAGATTGGGAAAAATAAAACTTAAACAATAAACAATGGAGAATTTGCTATGAGCAAAAAGATTGTGCGACATCAGGAGTTGGATGTTTATCGAAAGGCTTTTGAGGCGGCGATGAAGATTTTCGAAATGAGCAAACAATTTCCTAAAGAAGAAATGTATTCGCTAACGGACCAAATTCGGAAAGCTTCACGTTCCGTGTGCGCAAACATTGCCGAGGCGTGGAGAAAGCGTCGGTACGAAGCGGCATTTGTCAGTAAGCTTAGCGATGCAGAAGGAGAAGCTGCTGAAACACAAACCTGGCTTGAGTTTGCGGTTCGATGCGAATACTTGAAGCCGGAAGTCGGCAGAACCTTATTCAAATCATACGATGAAGTCCTTTCTATGCTGGTCACTATGATAAACAACCCACAGTCGTGGGTCTTACCATCGGGACAAAAGAGGAGATAGCTTTGATAGAAAGGGAGATGGGGAGACGGGGAGATGGGGAGTAGATTGAGCACTCTCTCCCGCTCTCCCATTCTCCCTTTCTCCCCATCTCCCTTTCTCCTTCCCTCCCTCCATCGCCTCCGAAGCACCCACACCTAAGTACTTCCACCTATAAAAATCAAGCGGTTCCACTCACATCAAAATGAGTGGTTACCTCCCTGTTCAAGCCAGCCTTATTGTGCGAAATTGTTCCCGACACGCACCACTCGACAGAAGAACATGACACTCCTAATAGTTGATGACAATAAACAAGTGCGTCGAGTGATTCGAGGATTGGTAGAAGACCTGGTAACGGACATTTGCGAGTGTGATGACGGCGCGGAAGCATTCGCTGCGTTTCAAGAACATCGTCCTGATGTGGTGCTGATGGATGTGGCGATGAAGCGGGTGGACGGATTTGCGGCAACGAAACAAATCACGCAGGCATACCCGGCAGCTAAGGTCATCATCGTAACCAATCACACCGACGAGAAGACTCGGCTGGCGGCGAGCGAAGCGGGCGCGTGCGCCTTTTGCGGCAAAGACGATTTGCTCTCGCTGCGGTCGCTCATTCATTCGATAGATGGACTCCGCTACAAATGATTGTGTAGGGACACGACTCCGTCGTGTCCTCGTTTAAGAAAGCGAGCAATAATTATGACAACGAATCAATTTGACATTTGTGTAATCGAAAAGCAGGACATGCCGGAGGCATGTCCCTACGGGGGAAATAATTCACCAATCATTCACAAACCAAAAGGAGGTTCTCATGAGAACCAAACTGTTCTCCAAGGGAGTCCGTTCGGACTTTCTAATACCTGCAGTGCTCGTATGCCTGTTTCTCGCGGGCACAATGCTCACATCGGCGCAAGCCAACGCGCAGGGTTGCCCGACGCCCAGCTTCGCTCCCGCCACCAACTTCGGCGTTGGCGATGGTACTCAGTCTGTCACAACGGGCGACTTCAACGGCGACGGCAAACTCGACCTCGCGACGGCGAACACATTCTCCGACAACGTCTCGGTGCGGCTTGGCGACGGTTTAGGCGGCTTCGCAGCGCCAGCCAACTTTAGCAGTGCGGGCGATGCGCCTCTTTCCGTCACGACGGGCGACTTCAACGGCGACGGCAAACTCGACCTCGCGACGGCGAACCGATTTTCCGACAACGTCTCGGTTTTTCTCGGCAACGGTACGGGCATCTTCGTATCGGCAGCCAACTTCGGCACAGGCGATGGTCCTCGTTCTGTCGCGACGGGCGACTTCAACGGCGACGGCAAACTCGACCTCGCGACGGCGAACTTCAATTCCAGCAACGTGTCGGTGTTGTTGGGCAATGGCAGCGGCGGCTTTGGCGCAGCCACCATCTTTGTCGTCGGCAATGGTCCTCAATCAGTCGCGGTCGGCGATTTCAACTTGGACGGCAAGCCTGATTTGGCGGCGGCGAACAATGGTTCCAACAACGTGTCGGTGTTGCTCAACAGTTGCGATGCTTTTCCCTGTGGCGCCTCCGGCTTCGCTGCCGCCACCAACTTCGGCGTTGGCGATCAGCCCCGCTTCCTCGCGGTCGGCGATTTCAACTTAGATGGCAAGCCTGATTTGGCGGCGGCAAATGGTGGTTCCAACAATGTATCCGTGTTGTTGGGTAACGGCAGCGGCGGCTTCGGCGCAGCCACTAACTTCGGCGTTGGAAGTCTGCCCCGCTCCGTCGCGGTCGGCGATTTCAACTTAGACGGCAAGCCGGATTTGGCGACGGCGAATTCTAATTCCGACAACGTGTCGGTGTTGCTGGGCAATGGCAGCGGCGGCTTCGGCGCAGCAACCAACTTCGCCGTTGGAAGTCTGCCCATCCTCGCCGCGGTCGGCGATTTCAATTTAGACGGCAACCCCGATGTGGCGGCAGTGAATTCTAATTCCAACAACGTGTCGGTGTTGTTGGGCAATGGCAGCGGCGGCTTCGG
>JANNUB010000279.1:0-8401 GCA_031394795.1 Ignavibacteriota bacterium
AAGAAGCGGAACGAAATTTTCCAAATGGCGGTGCTGGAGCCGAAGCTTGCGATTCTTGACGAAACCGATTCGGGTCTCGACATTGACGCGCTGCGCATCGTTGCCGACGGCGTAAACAAACTGCGGCGTAAAGATAACGCGACGATTGTCGTGACGCATTATCAACGGTTGCTGAATTACATCGTCCCCGATTTCGTTCACGTGCTTGTTGATGGTCGCATCGTGAAGTCGGGTGGCAAAGAGCTTGCGCTGAAGCTTGAAGAACTCGGTTACGATTGGGTGCGCGAAGAAGTCCTCCAATCCTGAGCGGAGCGAAGGATCTCACACTTTGAACTTAGAACAAAAGCATTTTATGAATCAACCAAACACTGAAATTTATCTCTCGCACTTTGATTTGTTTGAGAGGAGTCTGAACGGTGAGGCAACGTCTGAGTTGCACGCGTTGCGTCGCAATGCGATGCAACGCTTCGCGCAATACGGTTTCCCGACGACGCGTGATGAGGAGTGGCGTTTCACCAACATCGCGCCGATTGCCAAAACACATTTTGCTCCTGCCCTTCGCTACGAGAATGACAGCGTGCTCGTTTCTCATGTGAAGAAATTCTCTCTTGGCTTGAAGTGCACGCGACTTGTCTTCATCAACGGGCATTACGCTCCTGGGCTTTCGCTCATCGCAGCATCAAGCAAGGGAGCGAAAGCCACAAATCTCAAGACAGCATTGCAGACCGATGGAGATGTCGTTCATCAACATCTTGCAAGATATGTGAAGCATGAGGAGAATGCTTTTACGGCGTTAAGCACAGCGTTCTTTCAGGATGGTGCATTTATTCATATTGCCGACAACGTGAACGTGAAGGGTCCGATTCACTTGTTGTTCATCGCTGCGGGCGAGAAGAGTGTCACAGCTACGCCTCGAAATCTTATTGTTGTAGGAAACAACAGTAAGATTTCGATTGTCGAAAGTTATGTGAGTCTCGCGAAAGCTCCCTACCTCACGAACGCGGTGACGGAGTTTATCGTTGGCGAGAATGCAATCGTTGAACACGACAAGTTGCAGGATGAAGCGGTTGATAGTTTCCACATTGGCACTGTTCATTTTCAACAGGGTGCGAATAGCAATGTTGTCTCAAACGCCATCAACTTCGGCGGCGCGATTGTTCGAAACAACATTACGGTGGTATTGAACGGCGAAGGAATTGAGGCAACGTTGAACGGACTTTCGCTCGGCAATGCGAATCAACACATTGACAATCACACGACGATTGACCATGCGAAGCCGCATTGCGCGAGTCACGAAGTATATAAAGCAATTCTCGATGGCAAGTCGAGGGGCGTGTTCAACGGAAAAATTTTCGTTCGGAAGGACGCGCAGAAGACTGACGCGAAGCAGACGAACAAGACATTGCTTCTTTCAGATGAAGCGACAATTGACACGAAGCCGCAGCTTGAGATTTTCGCCGACGACGTGAAATGCACGCACGGCGCGACGGTCGGTCATCTCGATGAGGAGCAGTTGTTTTATCTTCGTTCGCGCGGGATTGGATTCGAAGAAGCGAACGACTTGCTCACGTTTGCATTTGCGAGTGACGTTATCAGCCGCGTTCACATTGACGCGTTGCGCGAACAGTTGGATGCGATGGTGCATGAGAAGTTACAGCATGGTCGAAGTTTAAGTTTGTAGAGTTCTTAGAGTTTATGGAGTTCATAGAGTTTTTTAAGTCAGCGAGTGGTTAGAGGATTCAGAGAATGGAAGTTTTGACCGCAACATTCGTAGAAGAAAAAATCAAAGCGCCACAATCAGTTGAAGCGTGTCGGTTTCACTTTCCGCTTTTGCGTCAACAAGTGAATGGCAAGCCGCTCGTCTATTTCGATAATGCGGCGACGAGCCAGAAGCCGCAAGTCGTGATTGACGCGATTACGCGATACTATCACGAAGAGAATTCCAATATTCATCGCGGCGTGCATTATTTGAGCGAGAAGGCGACGCAATCGTATGAAGGCGCTCGGAAGAAAGTTCAACAATTCATCAATGCGCGCTCGACGCAGGAAATTATTTTTGTGCGCGGCACGACGGAAGCTATCAATCTTGTCGCCGCGAGCTTTGGGCGCGTGAATGTGAATGCGGGAGATGAGGTCGTCATCTCGGCGATGGAGCATCACTCGAACATTGTGCCGTGGCAGATGTTGTGTGAGGAAAAGAATGCCAAGCTTCGCGTCATTCCGATGAACGACGCGGGCGAGTTGTTGATTGATGAGTACGAAAAACTTTTGAACGAACGGACGAAGATTGTTGCGGTCGTTCATATTTCCAATGCTCTCGGCACAATCAATCCGATAAAGAAAATTGTCGAGCTTGCTCACAAGCGCGGAGTTCCCGTGCTTGTCGATGGCGCACAAGCGGTTCCGCACACAAGAGTTGATGTTCAGGATTTGGATTGCGACTTCTACGCGTTTTCGTCGCACAAAATGTTTGGACCGACGGGTGTTGGCGTGTTGTACGGAAAGAAAGAGTTGCTCGACAAAATGCCGCCGTATCAAGGCGGCGGCGATATGATTAAGTCGGTGACGTTTGAAAAAACGACGTACAACGATTTGCCCTACAAGTTTGAAGCGGGCACGCCGAACATCTCAGGCGGCATCGGTCTCGGCGCCGCGATTGATTACATCAACGGCATGGATTTGAATGCGGTTGCCGCGTACGAGCATGAGTTGCTTGATTATGGAACGAAAAAGTTGTTGGAAATTCCCGGCTTGAAAATTATCGGCACAGCAAAAGAAAAATCGAGCGTCATCTCGTTCGTGCTCGAAGGCATTCACCCGCATGACATCGGAACGATTTTGGATTACGACGGGGTTGCGATTCGGACGGGACATCATTGCGCACAGCCCGTGATGCAGCGGTTCGGCATTCCAGCCACAGCACGTGCATCGTTCGCATTCTACAATACCAAAGACGAAATTGATGTACTGGTGAAAGCCATTTACAAAGTGAAAGAAGTGTTGGGCTGATGTCCATGTTGCGCGAGCTGTATCAGGAAGTGATTCTCGACCATAACAAAAGTCCACGCAACTTTCACAAGATGGATGATGCGACTCGCCATATCGAAGGATACAATCCTCTCTGCGGCGACCATTATACGATTTATGTGAAGATGGATGGCGATGTTATTCAAGATGTGAGTTTCGAGGGAGCGGGTTGCGCCATTTCTAAAGCATCAGCGTCGGTGATGAGTTCGATGGTGAAAGGGAAGACGAAAGCGGAGGCGGAGAATCTGTTTCAGGATTTTCATAAGTTGGTGCAGGGAAAATTGAACGCCGAAGAAAACACCGAGCAACTTGGAAAGCTTGCGGCGTTTGCGGGCGTGAGTGAGTTTCCTGCGCGAGTGAAGTGCGCGAGTCTTGCTTGGCATACGATGCATGCGGCGCTGGAAGAAAAAGCAGAACTGACTGTGACGACGGAATAATGCCTGCCCGACGAAGAGTAGCGAAGTTAGGGATAAATGGATTATTGGATTGATGGAGTATGGAGACAACAACTCAAAATACAACTGAACAATCAACGACTGCCTCTCAGGTCGAGCCTCGTCAACTCAGCACAATCGAGCAAAGCATCATTCACAACAACGCGATGGAAGCGCTGAAAACTTGCTACGACCCGGAAATTCCCGTCAACATCTATGAGATGGGTTTGATTTACGATGTGAAAGTGGCTGCGGATGGCGGTGTGTTGGTTCAGATGACGCTGACGTCGCCGAGCTGTCCCGCTGCGCAATCGTTGCCGAGAGAAGTTGAGTACAAAATCAAAGCCGTACCGAACGTGACGCAGTGCGTCGTGAAAGTTGTTTGGGAGCCGACGTGGACGCCGAGTATGATGACGGAGGCGGCGAGGCTGGAACTTGGGATGTAACCAAAGCCCTGAGCGGAGCGAAGGGCCTCACCCTTTTGACTTTGTAAAGTTCTGAGGGGTGTAGCATGTAGACTGAAAAACTACACTTCCTTTCGCATACAAAAAATGTAGCAAACATTAACAACATCGAGACCCTTCGCCAAAAGAAGGCTCAGGGTTTAAGATAAGGAGAGCCAATGGAAACAATAGTTGCAACAATGCCGCAGAAGCCGGAACTGAATGAAGAAATCGTTTTGACTGAGAAGGCGGTGTGGCAAGTTCGCAAGCTGAAAGCGGAAAACAAAATTCCCGACGAGCACGGCTTGCGTCTCGGCGTGAAGGGCGGCGGATGTTCAGGCATGACATACGTGCTCGCGTTCGATGAGAAGCCGAAAGAGAACGATAAGATTCTGGAGCAGTTCGGCATTCAAGTCTTCGTTGACCCGAAGAGTTTGTTTTTCCTTTCGGGCACTGTGCTCGACTTCAGCGATGGATTGAACGGCAAGGGTTTTGTCTTCAACAATCCGCAAGCGACGAAATCGTGCGGGTGCGGGCAGTCGTTTGGGGTGTAGGCTGTATGGGTGTTTTCTCAATCCATATTGAAGTGGGAGCGCTATCGAGTTCACATTCGTTCGATGTTGACGCACTGGTTGATACTGGCGCAACGCACACAGTTTTGTCATCGGCTCGTCTGAAGAATATCGGCGTTGAGCCGATTGATACGCTCAGGTTTTCGCTCGCAGATGAAAGTAAGGTGAGCTATGAACTTGGACAAGCGCGAATCAAAATTGACGGCAAAGAGAGAATTGTTCTTGTCGTGTTCGGACCTGACGATGCGATGCCGCTTCTCGGTGCGACTACTCTGGAGAATTTCAATGTTGCTGTTGACCCAATTGGAAAACAACTCATTCCAGTGGATGGACTCTTGAAAAGTATTAACGACGAATCAAAGTTTTGGTTAGGCGTAAGCCAATCGCCCCTCGACAAAATTTGGAATAATCCGGAGGACGACGTGTACAGCGAGTTGCTCGAAATTGACGCAACTGAAAAATAATGGGAACGTTCTCGGTTAACATAGAAGTAGGCGACCTTTCGGGGAGCGAATATCGAAAACTCAACGCGATAGTTGATACAGGCGCGACGTACACGGTAATTCCTCGAGATGTGCTCGAACACCTCGATGTTCGTCCCGTTGACATGGTCCCTTTTGAATTGACTGATGATAATGTCGTTGAGTTTGAGGTTGGCGAAGTGCGGCTTCGACTCGATAAGCGTGAGAGAACTGTGCTTATCGTTTTTAGACCAGAAGGTGGAACTCCGTTGCTCGGCGCAACAGCGCTTGAACTTTTCAATCGAGCGGTTGACCCTGTGCATCAAAGACTAATTCCCGTTACTGCACTTCTGAAGACATATCTGTCGCGTCATTAGAATTGTTTTCTTTTCTCGTTTTCGTTTGTTCTCACACTCCCCGCGTTCGCGGGGACAAATCATCTCCGAAGGTCTGCGACTCGTAGAGAGTCCTCTACGAGGTCGTAGACCTTCGGACTGCACTCACAAATCCAAAAGGAGTATCTATGGAAATCCTGGAAATACTATTCCGGTGGCTGCACGTGGCGGCGGGAATTTTGTGGATTGGGAATCTCTATTTTTTCAATTTCGTGAACGCGTCACTGGCAAGCGTGCTTGATGGTGACACGAAGAAGAAAGTCGTTCCGGAGTTGATGCCGCGCGCATTGTACTGGTTCCGCTGGGGGGCAGCATACACCTGGATTACCGGCGTGCTGATGCTGGCGCTCGTGTATTATCATGGCGGGTTGATGTTCGAGCAGGGAGTTGATTGGAGTACTTCCGCAGTCATTATGGTCGTCGTCTCGCTCGGAATGTTTGCGCTCTACGATGTGCTCGCGAAAAGTACTCTTGCAAAAGACATCAAAGTGTTTGGCGCCGTCGGGTTCGTCATCATTGCCGCTGTTACGTACTTGATGATGAGTTGGGGGCAGTTCTCCTATCGCGCATATAACATTCACATCGGCACAATGCTCGGAACAATCATGGCGGCGAACGTCTGGATGAGAATTTGGCCCTCGCAGAAAAAAATCATCACGGGTGTGAAGGAGGGCGTTGCCGCAGACCCGGCTGTCGTGAGTCTCGCCGGGCAGCGCTCGCGCCACAACACATACATGTCCCTGCCATTGGTGTACACGATGATTAATGCACACACCGTCGTGCCCGGTGCGAACAGTCCGCTGTATTTGCTTGCAGTGGTGTTGATTGGTTGGGGAACGGTGGCTTTCATGTACAAAAAGGCAAGTCAACTGAAAGGATTCTGACATGAAGCGACGGGCGTTTGTGAAGTCGGCGGCGGTGACCGGCGCGCTTGCGGTTGTCCCTTCGATTTGTAAATCCGAATCACTTGTTTTTCCAAAGGGGTGGATTCCCACATCAATCACACAAACGAAGGAGAAACCAAACATGCCTTACGAATGGAAATTCAACGCGCGTCCGTACAATGACGAGGACGCGAAGAAATTGCTCGGTTCTGTCGTGGATGCGGAGACGACGGATTGGCATTACAACACGCACCACAAAGGTTACGTGACTGCGTTGAACACAATCGAGAAGGCGCTGGAGACGGCAGATCGTTCGGCGGCGAACGGCAACTACAGCGTTGTCGGCGAGCTGAAGCGGCGCACGACGTGGAACCACGCGGGCACGCTCCTGCACGATGTGTATTGGGAAGTTATGGGTGGCGACGGCGATGCATCGAAAGGCGCGGATGTGAAAGCAGCGATTGAAAAAGAATTTGGCTCGTTCGATGCGTGGAAGGCGGACTTCAAAGCTTCTGCGGTGTCGGCGAAGTTAAGCGGTTGGGGCGTCCTCGTCTACGACATGCTCTACTCGAAACGTCTGCTCAATGTCACAGTGGATGAACATCACTACGGTGCGATCTGGGGCGGCATTCCTCTTGTTGCATGCGATGTGTTCGAGCACGCGTACTATCACAAGGATGGACCAAAGCGCGCGGCATACATTGACAACTTCATTGGCAATTTGCATTGGGGGAGAATTAACGAGCGATATAAGAAGTTCCTCTAAATCCTGAAGCCCGAAGGGCGAAGGATCTCTTCCTCACCAAAGCACAAGGATTCTTCGCTTCGCTCAGAATTCCGGTTGATGTTCAAAACGATTTTCCCTATTATGCAATAGAACACTGAACGAGATGCATGTCCGAAGATCTTCTGCCGCTTTTTCCGTTGCAGGTTGTTCTCCTGCCCAATGCGATTCTTCCGCTGCACATTTCTGAGGAGCGCTACAAACAACTCATCAACGAATGCCTGGCGGAGGAGGGGAAGGAATTCGGGATAAATCTTGCCAAGGAAAATGAAGTTGCGAAGGTCGGATGCACTGCCGCGGTAACGAAGCTCGTGCGGCGGTACAGCGACGGGCGCATGGATATCCTTGTGGAGGGAAGACGGCGCTACGCGCTGCAGAAGATCGTGCCGAGCTCAGACATTCACTACAATCTCGGTCGTGTTGCATTTCTCGGCTCGACGGAGGAGATGGGCGATGGCGCCCTCGCGATGGAGGCAGTGGATTTGCATAACCAGCTCGTGGGACTTGTGTACAAAGGAATGGGATGCGAGCTGGATTACGGGCGGGAGAATACGTTTCTCTCATTCAGGATTGCGCGGAAAGCAGGCATGGAGCTGGGGCAACGGCAAGCATTATTGGAAATGGATTCGGAAAACGCGCGGTTGAAGTTTCTGCGCGACTATTTCACAGAGGTGATTCCCAAGCTGGAAAAACTCGAGGAAGTTGAACGTGTGATCAAGAGTGATGGCTATCTATAAATCTCAGGAGCATAAATGAATAAGAAGATGAGAGTTGTTCGCAAGAAACAGAAGAAAGCGGTCGAGCGCAAGAAGGCAAAGCGCAGAGCCCAAATGGCGAACAAGAAGGCTTGATGTACAAGAGGGTAACTGAGAAGTTGCCCTTTTGTTTTTCAGTTTGCAGACGAGTGAGACGTGATGCACGTAAAGAACCATGTTTACCGGTTCGGGCGAAGCTCGTTCGATCTTTCTTCGCGGACACACATCATGGGCGTTTTGAACGTCACACCCGATTCATTCTCTGACGGTGGGAAGTTCAGCGATCCCGAGCGCGCAGTTGAACGCGGCTTGCAGATGATTGAAGAAGGCGCCGACATTATCGATGTTGGCGGCGAATCAACACGTCCGAAGAGCAATGCCTACGGTGAAGGCGCGGATGTTGTTGATGCGCAGGAAGAATTGCGCCGGGTTCTTCCCGTTATTGAGCGTCTTACGAGCCAAACAGATACTCCTATCTCCATTGATACATACAAGTCTGATGTCGCCGCGAAGGCTCTTGAAGCAGGGGCGTCCATTGTGAACGACATAAGCGGATTTCATTATGACCATAACATGGCGGAGACGGTGGCACGAGCGGGAGCATCCGTCGTGTTGATGCATATCAGGGGGACTCCGAAGACGATGC
>JANNUB010000308.1:0-12642 GCA_031394795.1 Ignavibacteriota bacterium
CTTCAGCGGCATTCAACTTCCGTATCATGTTATGAATCAAATGCGCTCTATGGCGCGAGTCTGCGATCATGATTGTTTTCGGAAACTCAGTTGCCAGATTGTTGAGCCGGCGTAGCATCTCCCCCGAACAAACTCCGTTCACAAGCTGCTGGTTGATGATCAGGACATCGAAAGAGGAGAGATAGTCGCGAATTGTTTGAATGAGTTTCTGGATTGTATCATCTGCACAAGAATTGAAACGCCCGAAGTCAATGCGTTCTTGTTCTTCGTTGCGGATCATTGGTTTGGCATACACGGGCGTGTCAAAATCTTTTGACTGAATGAGCATGCCGTTCGTGATGATCGAACGACTCGCGAGCAATTGCAGCATCTCCTTTCCAAAGAGGTCGTTGCCGATCACTCCGAATGTATGCACTGAAGCGGCACCAAGCGTAACGACGTTGTTTGCAATGTTCCCGGCGCCGCCTAAGCTATAGCGTTGCCGTGCGACTGCGCGTGTAGCTTTCCCCGTCTCAACAGAGATCTCGGGATTTGACGTGTCGAGTTCCCAGTACGCATCCAAACAGAAATCACCGACAATACCGACAGAGACTGTGTTGATGCGTTTGAGAATTTCGCGCAAACGACGTTCGATCATGAGCGGTTGAGTTGAGAGTGTGGTCTCAATTGTTCACAAAGTTTTCTAGAATGGATTTTTGATATGGGAGCCATGTATGTAAACGGTAGTACTCGCGGAAAAACTTTTTGTAGGCACCTTGCTGATAGAAGTATTGCGCCACCTCTGTCGCCGGATTCTTCAGGCGGTTATTCCAATGCGTCATGGCGTCGAAGAGATTTCGTGCTACACGTCCATCCAGGTAGTTCAGACGCTTCAACGCTTCGAATGCATTCAAGCGCGACCTGAATTCATACGAACCGCTCGAATACTCGACAAGGGAATCAAGGGCAGCATTGTTGCCCGCAGCCGCGCTCAACTCGAAGCGCTTCACCTTCACCTTTCGGTCCATCCCATCCACTTCCTTGGTGACGTGAAGGTAATGCGGCAACCGATCCGGGAATTGTTCTGACAGTTTTGTCAAAGCTGCGGTGACGACGTCATATGAAGAATCAACGAGAAGAGCCTCAAACTCCGTTCGCATCGCGGGCGGAATGGTGACAATGGTGTTGATGACGCTTTTGCGGACTTCGGCATTCGGATCATTCAATGCTTTCTTTACAATAGAGCGACTTGTCTCTGCAGAATCGTTCACAAGTTGGGCAACCACAGCATCCTTCACATAATGGAATGTCTCACGCCCGAATACTTGCGCAAGAACGTCGCGCTTGCGATTCACATCAATCGTGTTCATTGCCGTGACGGCATCATATCTGTCGATCATCAATGGGGCGTGAAGAGCCTGTGCCTGCAGCTCGTCGAGTGATTTTTGAAACGTAACAGTCTTTAGAACATAACTTCCCGGGTCGAACAGGACGAACGCGATCTTCTTCTTGCGCGGGTTCATGACCGTGACTCTTTGAGATTCCTGATCAATCATTACACGCATCCGGTCGAAGGAGCCATCGGTGTAGTGGACTTCAAAAACGATCGGCATTGTGAACAGCTTTACAAATTCATCTCTTGGATGGATTTGACGAACCCAAATTTCTGTCCGCCTTTTGTCTTCGGCCAGGACATCATCATACTGTACCGAGTAGTGAGGCTCGCCACCTCTGTATATCCATTCCTCGAAGAACCAATCCGGGCTTAACCCGACGGCATCCTGAAATGCCTGGTAGAAATCGTTCGTCTCCACGTTTCTATACGCATGTTGGTGAAGATAATGGTAGATGACACGTTTGAAGTTTTCCTCGCCAAACGTAGACATCATCATATCCAACACGGCAGAACCCTTTTGGTACGCGCGGGAACCGCCTGCCTGTGAATGAAGGATCGGCAGCCTGTTTGTTTTTGAGGCGTTCAGAGCGGCATCCTGTTCTGCACGCCGCATCCATTCATGGTAGTCTTCCCCGTGCACGGACTTCAGGAACAGCTTGGGATAGAATGTGGCAAAGCTTTCGTGCAGCCATGCGCTGAGACTGTTGCGTCCGGTAACGTAGTCGCCGAACCATTGGTGGGTGAGTTCGTGAACATTGACAGCGATGTAGTTCTTGTCCAAAAACGACCTTCGATCTACAAAAAGGAAATCACCAAATATTGTTGCCGTAGTGTTTTCCATTGCTCCGTAAAGAAAATCCTGCACCGGGATCTGTGCATACGACTCCCACGGATACGGAATGCCCGTTTCCTTTTCCAGATAATCTACTGCCTGTGCCGAATGCATATACGTCGGTTCAACACGCTCCGGCTGATCCGGATAGTACCAGAGATAAACCGGGACTCCGTTTTTTGAGCGAACGGTTTTCACATCATACTGTCCGATGCCGATCATGACCAAATACGTCGCGTGGGGGTGACGCATTGAATAATGCCAGGTCTTTGTGCCATCCCTATTTTCCTGTGCGGTGACGAGCGTTCCGTTGGAAAGGACCCGATAATGTTTGTCGAAGGTGATGATGGTTTCGGTGATGAGTTTGTCGTTTTGTTCATCGTAACACGGGAACCAGTGGCGGTTATCGATGCCTTGTCCCTGTGTCCAGATTTGCTTGCGACTTATATTCTTTGGGTCATTCCATCCGACGAAGTATATTCCTTTTCGGGGATGTGCTTCATACTCGAACGTAATGCTGTCGACGGAATTCCATTTCAAAGGAGGATTGAAGTATGTGGTTGTACCTTCAGAAGAGACGCGATAGCGCAACGCCGTAGTGTTAAGAGTCGCCTTAAGAATGTTGATGCCCGGGCCGTTGAAGAAGAACGAATCCACTTCGGAACGGATTGCTCTGAACCGGTGCGTGACTTTCCCCTTGACTAATCCTTCTTTTGGTTTGAATGATACTTCGAGCCGCATGTGCAGCATGTCAAGAGTATGCTCGGGCGGCTCGGTTCCAGGATTGACGTAATTGGTTCCGGCAGGGTATTGAGTAACTTGCGATATGGCAGCAGTTGCTACAAGGAGCATTGCTGCGAGGAGATTGCGTTTCATTCTTTCATCTCTTCGGATTGGTTTCACAGTTACTCAAGTTGACCGTCCATTTCGCGGAAACCGTTGAAACGGTTAGCAATTGTGATTTTTGAATTGTTAGCCCACGACTTAAGTCGTGGGCTAATAGTAACGCCCAATTGTTTTAGTCGTTTCAACGACTTTCAAAACCTGTCAACTTGAGACAATTAGTCTCACGTCTCAAACCCCACACTCCATTTCATCACTCCGGTTGCTTGAGGATAAATCCTGAGCAACAGAATGCGCCTGTCTGTTGAAGATACTCTCTCGCATCCTTCGTACTTCGAATGCATGAATCCCTCAGGTACCCGGATCGTCATAAGATAAGGATAGCCTTTTACCACTTTCGATACGCCGGACAGTTTCATTGCAATATCATCCCATCCAATGTCGTCGAGATCAAATCCTCCTTGTGTGATGTGCCTGTTCGATGACAAGAACTGCGGATGCCTTTTTGCCGGATGAACTGCGAGCACCGCACACGAGAGCTTTTCCAAATTCACTGCGAGCGAATCCTGCACGACGCCAAGATAGCGCCCTTCCCAAAAATCATACACGGCGAACGGCGCCTTGCTCTCAAGACCTAGTGACTTGAGATCAATTACTTTGTCACGCGGCTGGTCGGACCAGTTGAATAAACCCACGACATTCCATTTTCCGAATTCCTTTCGCACCTCGAGATTCCAGAGTTCGGGCGGATCATTTTCGAGGAGATCCATCGGCCGCCCGAAGGCATATCCCTTCCCCGGATTACGGTAGACGGGCATCGCCTTCTTAATAATGTCGAGACGTTCCGGCGGAAGTTCGTGGAGTCTTTCGCTGATGAACACGACGCCGCCTGAAAGTACAATGAGGCTCGCCCACATTCTTGCTTGGTCGATTGTAAATGGTTCTCGAACAAGCAGCACATCGGGATCGTTTGTCCAGTAGACTCCGTTGGTATAATATCTTGGTCCAACGGATCGGACTCCATACGTGAACGTCCGATTCCAGTCGCCAACGTCGTCGCCGATTCGAAAGACATTCGCGAGTCCAAGAGTGGAAGTCATGACGCTGTTGCACGCAAGAAGCGGTGTGTCCGGCGCGCTTGTGCGTATGGCCTCCAATGCATTTCTACATGCCTGGATGCCGGTGATTGTTTGCGTGTGCGGATTCGTGTGAGCCCAGTGGCTCTCAAACAGGGAAGGGCCCCATGCATCGAAAAGATCATACGAGGGGAAGTCATACTTAATGTAGGTGTACCCCCAGTCGTTCACCAGTTGGCGAAAGAGCGTACGGACACGCTCGAGCACCTGTGGGTTGGAGAAATCCATCTGTCCTTTTTGGTTGAACCACTCGGGATGTTCACTCCGCTCAGGCGCGCCTTCCACCATCTGGAAAGGGCGTACCCAGATGCCGGGTTTGAGTCCCCGTTCCTTAATTTTCTCCGCGTACCATCGCATGCCGCGCGAGAATTTCGAGTTCGGTATCCACGGTCCGCCGGCGATTACGTTGTGTGGAGGAGGAGATGTCTCGATGCCGAGTTGCCATCCGGAATCGAGCTGGACATATTCGAGACCGAAGTCCTTTAGCTCACGCGCAAGGAAATCAAGATTCTCCAGAATATCCTTTTCCGTTGTCAATCCTTTTGCGAAATACCAGTCGACCCACCCGACGGGGATGAGTGCAGGTCTTTGAATGTTGTTCCGTGTTGCTATCAGTTCAGCATAGCTTTCCATTGCATCGAAGACAGAACCCTGGGTGAAACGGATAATGATTTCGCCTGCGGAGAATGTTTGGTTTGGCGTCAAAGCCACGCCGTGCGCGCCCGCGTGTGTTTCGGAACGAACGGTAAGGTCCGCTGCCTCGCCATTCGACTGTCGTTTCAGATGAAAAGAGAGTTTGCCCGAAGGAATCTGAAAGAAGCTGAGATTGCAGTTCGTCCGTTTGCGCGTGTCAAACAGATGCACATCCCACGCGCTGCGAACCTGAGCGTCAACAGAAAGAGAGCGAATGCCCGCGTCACCGTAACAGCGCTCCCAAGAATCTGTCAAGAGTTTTATGTCGGTTGCATTGTCCCAGAACTTTATGCTGCCGCCGGATTCGCCCAGTGCGCGCAGCGGTTCAATTGCCAGCACACGCAATTGGCTTCCGCTCCGATTGATGACATCGACATTGAGAATGGCGCAATCCTCAGAGGTGAGTACATGACCGTGAATGGTAATGTCGCACACGCGGCGGGAATCGACGAACTCCAGTTGAAGGGTATCGGCATTCGACTTGTCGACGAGAGTGAAGCGATCATCACGTGTTGAGAAGGAACCGGATTCTGTCTCAACAACAACGCATGCATTCCGCACGACGGGGTTCTTCTGGAAGAGAACAGAAAAGCATCCTCTCAGATCTCCGTTTGCGAATTCCACAGTGTGGTTCGCGTTCATTGAAGCCCGACTCGAGCTGCCGGCAAACATCGGCAGTCGTGCGAAAAGAAAAGTCTGTGCAAGTCCACTCACGCCGGACTTCAAAAATGCCCGACGGTGCAAATGGTGGTGCAGAGATTTCACCAGCGTATCAAAAAGTGTTCGGTTCATCGAGTCGCTGAGGATTTCTTACTTCCGCGGTCCAAAAATCAACGCCCCGATCGTTCCCACGTCCCACCACGATTGGTTCTGGTTGTATCCAGCCCAGATGTGTTGGTTCCTCCGGTAATTGGTGCCGTCGTTATCATTGATTGCGACATCGAATCCGATTTTGTTTCCGGGTCGAGCAACAATATCTTTCATGCTCGTAAGTGGATACCGCGCGATGATGACGTAACCGTTCTTGGTACGATGGAAATACGTCTCTGCACCCGGCACAAGATTCGGCTTCGGCAGAAGAGGCCCACCTGCACCCGCACCCTGCCACGCCTCCGCCGAAAAATCTGTCTCACGATATTCTGCCAGTGAGAGATGACGGAAAAGTCCGGGCGTTGGAGGATCATAACCTTGCGTAGAGTTCACACGCGTATCCAGCACAACCTCCATGCAGTCCGTATCCCACGGATAGCTCATTCTTGGAAAATCCCAATGTGTTACAAGACTGTCGTCAGTAACCTCCGCGCCGACGTAGAGATATTGATCACCGTACATCGCTGAAATTTTCGCGGAAAGATCCTGTTCGCCTTTCCACGGCTGGTTTCCGAAGAGCAGTCTCCCGATTTGCGACGCCTTGTTGATGAGCATCGGGTTGGTTCGATCCCAGCCTTTCCACGTGCCGTCGAGTGAGGGAGGTGTTGGAGCAAAGTGGGCAACACCGACATAGAAGTCGTGCACGATCTTCTCCGAATACTTCTCGTGCTGCAAATCCAGCTGAATAGGATAGAGTTGGTCTTCTGTTGAATAGCCCGCGAGCGAGAGAGGAAGGGTCACTCGCTTCCTTTCAAGCGGATCAAGAGCGATGTTCTGTTGAAGCGTCCCACTCGTCTTCCAAGCAGGATCGAGCGAAAGCTTGAAGGAGACATTCAAATGATCCATTGTTTGATTCGCCACCTCAATTGCGAACTGTTCTTTGTTTGCATTCGGCAGAACCATGCGTGCAATCACTGGCGCCTTCACAACGAAGGACATGGCAAGTGTATCTTCGCCAAACGTGACCATCGCTGGATAGGTTACGGGCGCCGCGTTGTTTGGGACTTCGATCATAAACAAAAAAGTTCCTACGCCGCCTGCAGGAATTTGCTTCAATTCTGAAGTTGCGCCATCAATCCACGCGGCATCTTGCCGATACTCAGTCGGGAATAGTTTTCGTTCAATAGGCACCTTGTTCGTGGCGATGAGATTCACAATCCCACCCCACCACTCAAGTTGACTCTGCATTCTCTGCTTCCAATCATTCGATAGTTTGATCGAAACCCTTCCTTCAACCGGCTTGCTCGTCGGGTTCCAGATCCTCACTCTGATCCCGCTGAGTTTTCCGAGAAACAACACGCTGTCTTGCGGAGCATAGACTTTCATGGCTAGATGGTTTGACTGGCCAACGACGACATAATCTCCGTCTCTTTTGTATGTAGAGTGAAGGCCATTGAGTGAGACTCGCGCCGCTTGCGGAGCCCAAATTCTTGCGTGGTTAAACTGCTTCGGGGCAATCACATCAAGGCTGCCTCCGCTCCATATACATTGGAATTTTTCAAGTGGGAAGGGAGAGGAGAATATCACCATCGATTTGTGTCGCACCTCCTGAATATTGAACCCCGCAACAAGAGATGGCGAACCGTTCTCTTCTTTCACCAACGAATAGATTGAATGGCCGATGTCTGCATGAATGAAATCTTTTCCCTTCCCGTGCTCTACCACGTACGTATCGGCACTGCTCCCTTTTGCAAACTTCATTGTGGATGGCTTGTTATCGTACGCTTCAATCAGGCTTGCGAAACGGGTTGCGTTGGTAACACGCCTGCTCATCACCATCGGCATTTGCACCTGCTCGCTCACCATTTGCTTGTAGAATCCTCCGATTGGCGGTGTCATCGCCTGCAATACTTCTGTACCCGGTTCACCAATTGTCCGCACCATCAGATGTTGCCCTTTGTCTGTGAAGACTCCGCTCCACGCGCCGTCAGTTGTTCCTGTGAAAATTTTCGTGAGCTGATCATAACCGGGAATGCCGGGCTTATTCCCGAACAGATCGACCGGTTGCTGTTCCAGATTTACTCCGCTGACTGAAACTGTGCCGAAACTATGCAACGGCATATCGTACATTCGTTTCTCGGGAGCGCTTGCGTCAAACAAATCGACGAAGTATTCCCCAACCTGAAGCAATGTTCGTGTAAGCTTCACGCCGGGATACGCGGTAAGCGTTCCGCCGGACGCGACCTGCAAAGCGGGAAGCGCGCCGAAGAAATTTCCGTAGCCGTTCGTCCACGTTTGCGATGTTTGGTCGACAACAAGAGTGTTATGCGCAATCGATTGTCTGTACCAGAGCTGTAAGTTGGGATATTGGTACGATTCATTCAGGGGGTCAACAATCCAATTACGTCCGGTAGCATAGTATCCCATCTGCAAACGGTCCGGGTGCCCGTGTTCGCCCCCCATGATTCCGTAATCCAGATAAAGATATCTACGTGTTGTGTCGGTACCATTGCGAAGCACTGCGAAACCATTCCCTTCCATATTGATGCTTTCCTTCGGATACACATCAGTCGTGTGTCTTGGAAAGTCGGGGACGAGATTGAATATAGTGACGGGTTCCGGAGCCCTTCCCAATGCAGAAGTTTCCCCGACGAGCTGCGTACCGCGCTGCAAATGCGTTAAGTTAAGGAGGGCGAGGTATTGCGGATCGCGGTAGACAGAATATCCAACTTCATAATAAGGGGCGTACTCCAGAATGTTTCCTCCGCCGCTATCTTTGATGCGCGGGAACTCATAGTTAGGTTTGATGACCAGAAACGGCGCGTCGAACATCGTCTTCATTGAGCGACCGGCAATCTTCATATTGTACAGATCGTATCCGTTGTGCCGGCCCATCTCGGCGAGATGTATCATTCCGCGCAGCGCAACAAAATGATAACCCGACCATTCAGGCCAGAATCCGCTTTCAGGAACGGCGGAACCTAGTTGCCATTCAAAACCATACTTTCCCTTCATCGCAAAATCAATCAGACTTTGATCGTTGTAGAGAAAGCCGACCGCCGCGGAAACATTGTTGTACCATAATTGTCTGTTCGACGCGCTCTCCGGGAAAAGCTGCGTGATCTTCGCGAGAGGGTAGAAGAGTTTTTCTTTGAGTTCTTTATGATCAGCTTCAGTGAATCCTTTGTAATTGTACAAGAGATCGTAACCGTACACCATGTCCACTCCCCAGAATGATTCGGAAAGTGTTCCGAAAAAGACATGCGCAGGACCGAGAATGGTGTTCTCTGTGGGATATTTGAGATAGAGGTTTGCAAACTTCATAAGAATTTCTTTTCCGGCTGCGGCATACTTTTCGTCGCCATACGTATTGTACAACAGTCCCATCCAAATCAGATGACTCGCGAGGAAGCGATTGTACTTTCCTGCCCAGGCCATATCATAGGGGTTCCCTTTGTATACTTCCATTGTATCCCGAGGACAACGGTGCTCGAACGGCTTGAACATTTCGAACATCAATTCCACGCTGTGCTTCGGACATGCATACATCTGGTATTGATATGTTTGTTTGAGAGGAGAGACGTAAATGGGTCCATGAGCAATGAACGTATCGATTTCTTTCTTATGTTCCTCAAAAACGTATTTGTACCAGGGATATGTCTTTATCCACTTCTTCGCAGTATCGATCTCCGCCCGGTCTGCCATCAGCCGGGGATGAGTCCGCTCAGCTGCGAATGAAACAGCGGCGAGCAGTACAAAAAACATTGTTAGACAAATGGTGCGCGCCATATAAGACATGATGTTTTCTCCGTTAAAGACGAGACAAGATTGAAGCATGATGCCGATCAGTGTTTTCTATTCGTAAAGGTCATCGAGGTCGGCAGCGTCGAGTTCAATAATGAGTTGAGCGAGCTTTGCCGTCACATCGTCAAAATACTTTCTGCCCTTCTCCGCTGTTGCTGCTCTGGGATTACCGACCCCGGTATCGCTGGTTATTTCAGTCCAACGGCGCGGTGTCCATGCCCAACCTTCGCGAAAGCCGGCAATCTTTGACCTGCATTGTTCGCCATCACCCGCTTCCGAAAGAGGAAGAACAAGGCGCGGAGCAATATGCATCATCACGCTTGTCTCCATTTCGTCTGCATGGTCACCGGGTGCGTCAAAATACTTGAGCAGGTCTAACGAACGGTACCAGTTGGCTGCGCAGAGAAAAATCGTATGCCGCGTATGCAACTCACGTATCATCTGCTTGAAATCATTACCGCCATGACTGTTGAGGATCAGCAGTTTAGGCACACCGTGCTGTTCGAGCGACGAGGCAATGTCGTGAAGCACGGACATCTGCGTGCTGGGATTCATGTTGATGGTGAGATTGATATTGAGTTGGGTGGTATTCACACCGAACGGTATCGTTGGCAGCACGATAACGCGAGCGCCGCGATTCGAAGCAATCCGTGCAGCCTCCCGCGCGAACGCATCAGCTTCATAATTGTCTGTGCCGTAGGGGAGATGATAGTTATGTGCTTCGGTCGCTCCCCACGGAAGAATGGCGACCTCATAGCGAGTCTGTTTGATGTCGCGATAGTGAGCTTCTGCAAGTATGTAGGGATGTTCAGCCATGCATCATAATCATTCTGCGTTGAGAGATTTCAGTCAACGACCCTTAGACTGTTTTTAAGATCCGGGATATCCAACCAGCATTTCTTCTCCCATGATTCGATCCCTTTTTCTGCAAGTTGGACACCCTTTGCTCCTTCGAGAAGATTCCATGGGAACGGCTCGTCCTTTACCACATGCTTGAGGAATAATTCCCACTGCACTTTGAAAGCATTATCGTATTCTTCTGCCGATGGAACAGGGATCCAGTTCTCGTAGAAATCTATAGGCTGTTCGATATCAGGATTCCAGACAGGCCGGGGAGTTGCTTCGTATGGTTGAATCAGGCAATTACGTAAACCTGCGACAGCCGAGCCTTTCGTTCCATCAACCTGCAACGTGAGGAGATCATCTCTCCGTACACGCGTGACCCAAGAGGAGTTGAAATGTGCAACGATGTCATCGTCCAGTTGAAACGTGGCGTACGCGGCATCGTCGGCAGTGCATTTGTATGGCTTACCGTTTTCATCCCAACGCTCTTTGACATGCGTCGCACCAAGGCACGACACTGACCGTACTTTGCCGAACATATTGTCAAGCACATAGCGCCAGTGGCACAGCATATCCACGATGACACCTCCTCCATCCTCTTTTCGATAGTTCCACGATGGCCGTTGTGAAGGAACGCGATGTCCTTCGAACACCCAGTATCCAAACTCGCCCCGGATGGAGAGTATCTTTCCGAAGAAGCCGCTTTCATTCAACGACTGAAGCTTGAGCAATCCGGGAAGCCAGAGTTTGTCCTGAACGACGCCGTGCTTCACACGTTTCTTTTCTGCCGCGATGTATAGTTCGTACGCTTGTTCGGTGCTCACTGCCGTCGGTTTCTCGCAATAGACGTGCTTGCCGGCGTTGATCGCTTTCAGCACGTTTTCGTATCGCCGCAACGTTGTCTGTGCATCGAAGTATACTGTATAGACTGGGTCGTCCAGTATGCTGTCCAGGTCTGTGGTCCATTTTGAAATACCGGATGATGATGAAAGCGATTCAAGTTTTTCTCTGTTGCGTCCCACGAGAATTGGATCAGGCATAATGCGCTCCTTATCGCTCACTTTCACGCCACCCTGCTGGATGATTGCTACAATCGATCGGAGAAGATGCTGATTCATTCCCATGCGGCCGGTAACGCCGTTCATGATGATGCCAACTTTGTGTTCAGTAGAGTGTTCCACTATGCCTCCGAGATGTGAGAGGGGTGAAGAATCAAAATGTTTCAGTACATTGTGGGTGAGCTCCCACGGGTAAGGGTGGCACGTCGATGCCAGCGCGTGGAAGTGTACCTTGCAGTTCCTGTCGCCAGTGCGGGACATCGCCGGCTGGTCCGTAGCCATAGATCATCTTCATCGGTGTTGCTCCTGTATTCGTCAATTGATGAAACATTCCGGAAGGAATGTACACCACCTGTCCTGACGAGAGTGTCCGGCGTTCGGTGCCTAGACACATTTCGCCTGTCCCGTCGACGATGAAGTAGATTTCTTCTTGTTCCTGGTTGTGCCAGGGTACTTGTCCGCCATCAGGGTCGAGAGTTACAAAGCCCATGCAGAATTTTTTTGCTTGTATTGGTGAGGCACCACCAACGAGATTCTGGGTTCGGCGTCGAGCGGGGTAGCGTCGACCTTCTATTGTTTGTAAGTCAGCAACCTGCATTGGAGTTTTCTTCTCCTGTATTAAGAAGGGTTCAGTGTTCGTAACGATGCTGCTTAATTTCCTGCGGTGTGAGACACGTGAGGTATAGCGTCCAACTCATGATCAGGGTTGTCAAAGTGTTGGTTAAAGATAACACTTTGTAATGCTAAAATGGAAACGGATTATTTTGGATCCTCTCTTGACAATCAAAGGACAATATAGTATAATCTAAGTAATAGAATAGCGTTCTATTAGTGAAACGCAACCATTCCTACTTCTCCAGCGTGGATAACAAGCCTGACAATCAACGGCAGGATGAATTCGATTTGACGTTCTTCTCACAAGGCTCAGAGCAGTACCTTAGGGCGATCAGTTTCAGCGTAAGCTTCCTGTCTATGTAGTCGACGCAGAGCAACTGGCACATGATCATGAATACGACAGAGAGTTGTATGCGGCTCTTCTCTCAAGAGTATGATATCATTTTGTTTGTTGTAACAACCACCACTCTCACCTAATCATATCCAATAATTCCATAAAAGGAGGAACGATATGTTTCAAAATTGGTACAGGTTCCTGTGTTTCTTTGCGTTAGCGTTACTGCTTTCAGTCCAGGCAGTGTTCGCTGGGAATGGCAAAATCGGGGGGAATGTCAAGACCGAACAAGGAGACCC
>JANNUB010000313.1:0-3396 GCA_031394795.1 Ignavibacteriota bacterium
TCCTGCTTGAACATCTCGATGATCTCCTTGGAGGAGCGCATGCGAAGAAGCTTTTCGCGGAATTCGGCTTTGTTCATCAGGCGGGAAATCTTGCTCAGCAGTTTGATGTGCGGTCCAACCATGTTCGCCTTACTGACAAGAAGGAAGACGAGGCGCACGGGCTTTTCGTCCAGCGACTCGTAGTCAATCGGTTCGGCAGTGACGGCGAATGCTCCGACGATATCGGAGACCGCGTCGGTTTTGCCATGAGGAATTGCGAAACCGTCTCCCACGCCGGTCGACATGATTTTCTCCCGCTCGAACACCGACTCGCGCAGTTTTTCCCTGTCGAGCACTCTCGGAGACTTTGCGGCGATGTCCACCATGGCGTTGATGACATCGTCTTTCGAGCTTCCTTCGAGATTGGTGACGACAAAATCCTCCGTCAAGATGTCGCTAATTTTCATTCAGAAACTCCTCTACGAGGTCGTAGACCTATGAGGTCGTAGACCATTATGGTTCGTCGCGCCATTGAATTACTTTCCGTTCGTACTGGTTCGCAAGATGGTCCGCAGATGTTTTATCGAACGCTTCGGCGTTGATGTGGAAAAGCGGACGCTCCTTGTCCGGCAGCAGCAGCACGGACGTCTTCGTTCCGTTCTGGTCGAGGTGAACCTTGACGCCGTCCACGAGATCGCGTTGCTTTCCTTCCGAGTCACGCATGATATTGCGCATGACTTTTCCTTTATGTTCCCACGAACAGTTCACGTTGCGTTTTGCCATGATCATGTGAGGAAGCGCGGCATCAATTTCGCCGAGGCGTTTCCCCGACACCGCCATCATCTCGAGGATCTTCGCGAAGGAGTACATGGCATCGGTTGCGAAGAAGAAGTCCGTGAAGATGAACCCGCCCTTGTTGCCCCCGACGAACTGTACCGTCTTACTTGTCGCCATCTCCATCATCGCCAGATGGCTGTCGCGAGTCTTGAGAACCTTCACAGCGCGCGCGGCAGCGATAGCGTCAATGTCGCCTGAAGAAGTAATCGGCACCGCGATCGCCGTTACATTCGTGCTTGTGAGCAAGAACAACTCCGCAATGATCGTGAGAAGCCGGTCGGAGTGAATCACTTCGCCATTCTCATTGACGACAAAAATCTTTTCTCCTCCGGCATCTATCAAACAACCGATATCGTATTTCAACGAGGTAACGATGTGGGAAAGTTGTTTGATGGAATTATCGAACTCATACTGGTCTCTGGTGAGCCTCTTTGGATCAAGATGCGCATTGGTTGCAATCACCTGACAGTCGAACGAGCCGAGGATCAACGGGAAGATCGTCGACGCGACGCCATTGGAGTAATCGAGCACGACGTTGAACTTGCGCTTGTTGATCGCATCAATGTTGATGGAGGAAAGGAATTTTTCTCTGTACGATTCGGTGGTTCGTTCAGGGAAGAGGATATTCCCGACCTTCTCGCGGCTCGCGCGCGGAAAATCCTCCCCAAAGAACAACCGCTCGATATTCTTCGTCTTTCCCGTCGGCAGATCCTTGCCGTTCGCATCGAAGAAGATAATGTCGGTTTGGTTCTTGTCGAACGGAGACCGGCGCACGTGTACGCCGCCGGCTTCTTTTCCCGAACTCAATTCGTGGCGGAGGAGCGGGACGGACATCGCGCGCAGGTCGAATGTATTCACGCCGGCGGAAATCAATCCACAGATCAAAGCGCGGTTCATCATGCGCGAGACATTGTCCGAGTCGCGGCAGGTGACGACAGTTTTCCCTTCACCGATGTATGCGCCATACGCGGCGCCGAGTTTTGCGCCGAACTCGGGATTCATTTCAATGTTCGAGAGCCCCGAGACGCGGGCGTCGGTGAAGAGCTCACGGAGCCACTTGTCCTCCCACACCAAGCTGCGCGTCAGGATCGCGCCTTCTTCAACAACTTTCTCGGGCCAGAGTTTGATGTTTGATGAGAGCTGCGCTTTGCGACCGATCCAGCATGCGTCGCCGATAAAGACGTTCTCGGAAACGATCGCCTTTTCACCGATGGAGCATCGCGAGCACACGACATCCGACGAAAGCTCGGCGCTGTGCCCGATGACGATATCGTTCCACAAAACAACATTGCGCAACGCAGAGCCGGGACCGATCACGCAGTTGTCGCCAATTACGCAGTTGGAGAGCTTCACATCATCGCCCAGCGTAACGTTTTTGCCGAGCACCACCGTTCCACTCACCGTCAGTTTTTCGCGCTGGAACGAGCATCCTTCGCCGTAGATGAGACCGTCGTCGTTTTTCCCCGGGATATTCACCGCGACGACGTGCCGTAACGCGTCAAGATGCGCGTCCTGATATTCATTGAGATTGCCGATGTCGCGCCAGTAGCCGTCGGCGATGTAACCGTAGAGACCGAGATCGTTTCGGAGCAGGTGGGGAAAAAGGTTTTTGCTGAAATCAAATTCTTCGCGATACGGCACCATTTCAAGAACGTCCGGTTCAAGGATATAAATGCCGGTGTTGATAGTGTCGCTGAACACTTCGCCCCACGAGGGCTTTTCGAGAAAGCGCGTGATCTTCCCATCTTCACGCGTAATAACGACTCCGAACGCGAGCGGATTGGTCGCATGCGTCAGCACAATAGTCGCCTTCGCGTTTTTCTCTTCATGAAACCGGATCGCCGCCGACAGGTCAAAGTCCGTCAGGATATCGCCGCTGATGACAAGAACGCGCTCGTCGAATCCTTTCGTGGCATTGCGCACGCTTCCCGCAGTGCCGTAGTCCGCGTCCGCCTTGACGTAGCTCATCTTCACGCCGAGTCGGGAGCCGTCGGTAAAGTAATTCGTGATAACGTCCGGTGAATAGAAAAGCGTCGCAAGCATGTCCGTGACGCCGTGCTTCTTCAACAACTCGACGATGTGATGCATCAACGGCTTGTTCATCACCGGTGCCATCGGCTTGGGCGTATTGCAGGTAAGCGGACGAAGCCGCGTTCCAAATCCGCCCGCCATGATTACCGCTTTCATCGGTCGGTTACGTTTGAAAGGAAAAGGGAATGATTGGTCAACTTGCTTGTGAAAAGATAGCAAAAGCGAGTGTAGAATACAATTGGTTTGTTCATGTCCGAGAACGAGCTTTCCTCTCTTGGCAGGTTTGAAGCATTGACAATCAAATTCGATTTCAGTATGTTTTTCTTAGTAAGACCATCGGGACGAACGAAGATAGGAGAATGTGTTATGAAAAAACTTTGGATGGTGATAGCGATAGTTGCGTTGGCGGGTACAGCCTCTGCACAGCTCAAATCGCAGGTCGAACAGGGAAACTCGATCATGAGCACACAGCTTGGTGGTGCATCCAATCCACTGGCGTTCATGTTCGGCTGGTTCGATCCGAAGCATCTGGGCTGGCTCGCGCGCTTC
>JANNUB010000470.1:0-5422 GCA_031394795.1 Ignavibacteriota bacterium
TGGTGCGTCGCATTAAATCTCCCTTCGTAAGTGATGTAGAAGAATGAAAAACTTATTTGTTGAAATGAAGAACATCTGTTAGCAGCTCAAGCGTTTTGTCGCTGACCGGAAGAGACGAGAGTTCGTCCGGTGCAATCCATCGCGCCTCATGGGCATCGTCGCCTGCCTTCGGCTCGCCGCTGATGTATTCGGCTTCAAGGTCAACAATCACGTAATGAAATTGAATTCTTCCTGCTTCATCACGTTCAATAACATCAAATGTGTAGATTGGTTTTGCCGCACGGATAATAATACCAGTCTCTTCAAGGATTTCTCTCTTTGCAGCTTGTTGAAGAGTTTCACCAAGCTCTAATCGTCCGCCGGGAATTGCCCATAAGCCCTCTGCGGGTGGTCGAGCCCGCTTCACCAGCAGAACTTTCTTGTTCTTGAAAACAACGGCGCCAACGCCGATCTGGGGGGACGATGGGAGGGGGATATCAGACATTCATTTGACCGGTAATAAAAAGGAGAGACGATGACCCTACGGGTCTATTCGACGAACCGACGGGTCAACGTCTCTCCATGACGTGAAAGCTACTCTTCCTTTGCTCTCATTGCGTCTGCGATCATATACACACAGATGGCAGCAAACATCACGAGCGAGACCATCTCAGCCGCGTGAGATTCCATCCACTCGACGTTGACCCAGTTGTACCCTTTGAACCTGAGGAATGCACTCACGACGCCCATCAAGGCTCCGCCGGCGATGAAGCCCGAAGCGATAAGCGTTCCGCGCTCGCGGCGTGCGTTGTTCAGTTTCTCATTTTTGCTGCGTGTCGAAACGAAGTGAGCGATCAGACCGCCAACCAGCAACGGGGTGTTGAGTTCGAGAGGGATGTACATGCCGAGGGCAAATGCCAGCGCCGGCACACCGATCATCGTAAGTACAAGAGCAAGCAGCGCTCCCACAACATACAGCATCCAGGGGGCGGGCTGGTTTGCCATGAGCGGCTGTATAACCGCCGCCATTGCGTTTGCCTGCGGTGCAACGAGCGCTCCCTGACCGGTGAATCCGTATGTTTCGTTCAGCACGAGGATGACGTACCCTACAGTGGCGGCAGAAACGAGAGTGCCGAGAAATTTCCATCGCTCCTGTTTATAGGGAGACGATCCAAGCCAGTAGCCGATTTTTAAGTCGGTGATGAAAGCGCCTGCGACAGACAGGGCGGTGCACACAACGCCTCCAATCAACAGTGCGGCAATCATTCCTGAAGTGCCGCTGAGTCCGGCAGAGACAAGAATCACGGATGAAAGGATCAATGTCATCAGCGTCATGCCGGAGACCGGGTTTGTTCCGACAATCGCAATTGCCGTTGCTGCCACGGTGGTGAACAGGAAGGAGACAATAAGCACGATGAGCATACCAATGAGCGCGTAGGTGAAGCTATTCACTACGCCCATGTAAAAGAACACAAACACGGCGAGTGCAGTTACAATGATGCCGATAGAAATGGTCTTCATCGTGATGTCGCGGTGCGTGCGCAGTTTATCCTCAACCATTTTCTTTGCGCCAAGCAATTCCTTTGAAGCAAGAGAAAAGGCGGAGGCGACGACCTTTGAGGAACGGATAATGCCGATGATGCCCGCCATCGCAATGCCGCCGATGCCGATGTGACGTACATAGGTGCTGAAAATTTGTTCGGGAGACATATCTTTGATTAAGAGCGTAACGTTTGCCCCAATGGTGCTTGTAAGCCCTGCGCCGAAGTATGAGACAAGAGGAATAAGAAGATACCACGAGACAAATGAGCCTGCGCAAATAATTGCAGAATACTTCAAGCCGACAATGTAGCCAAGTCCCATGACTGCTGCCCCGATATTCATCCTGAAGACAAGCTTCGTTTTGTCTGCCAGTTCCTGACCTATGAAAATGACGCGTGAGGTAAAGACTTCACTCCACCAGCCGAATGTCGCCACAACAAAATCGTAGACGCCGCCAATGATGCCGCTGACGACAAGAACAAGAGCCTGGTTGCCGCCTTTTTCGCCGGCGACCAGGATTTCTGTTGTTGCCGTCGCTTCGGGGAAAGGATACTTCCCGTGCATTTCAGCGACGAAGTACTTTCTGAACGGAATGAGAAACAGAATACCAAACACGCCCCCGAACAGCGACGCCAGGAATATCTTGTAGAATTCCGCGTTCAAATTAAGAATGTAGAGTGCCGGAATGGTGAAGATCGCTCCGGCAACAACTGCACCCGAAGTGGAGCCGATGGATTGGATAATGACATTCTCGCCGAGAGCGTTCTTTCTTCGTGTTGCGGCAGAGAGACCGACGGCGATGATTGCAATAGGGATTGCCGCCTCGAAGACCTGGCCGATCTTCAAACCAAGATACGCTGCGGCGGCTGAGAAGAGAACCGCCATCAGCAAGCCCCAGACTACCGACCAGGCGGTGACCTCGGGAGGCTGCCCGGTCGCACTCATAATCGGGCGGTATTCTTCTCCCGGTTTCAGTTCCGTGTATGCATTTGCCGGTAAGCTGCTGGTTGCTGTTGTGTGATGATCCATAGTTATTCGGTGGGTTGTGAAGTTATTTTGTCTGTTTCTTTTTCGTGACTTTGTATTTGGCTTGGGGTTCTTGCACAAAACCGAATCGAGGATTTGGTTTTGATTTCGCTTCGAGCAATCCCTGTACTTCTTCGTAGATTGCATAAATCTTTTCATCTTGTGAGGCAAGATGGCTCTCAATCGAAAGTAGTTTGCGCGCGAAGTCTTTGTCCTCTTTAAGCATTTGACGCACCGTGTCAAACGTGCGTACAATGAGGAGATGAATTTGAATCGCCTTCGTTGAAGTCAACACGCCGGACATCATCGCTATGCCCTTATAGGTAAATGCGTAAAAACCGTGCCGGCTTCCGCCCCATGTTGTCGTCAGAAATTTCGATTTGACAAATTCCTCTTCGGATTTGTTAAGCGCGAACATGAAATCGTTGGGGAAGCGTTTGAAGTTTCTGCGAATAGCGCGATTCAGTGCTTTGGTCTCAACGCCATAGAACTGCGCCAGATGGAAATCGAGAATGACTTCCGTGCCGCGCATCGGGAAGATTCGGTCTTGAATGGCTTTGCGGAGTTCACCCTCATACTTCGTGATTGAGTTGGTTGTAGCCATAAGGACTCTCCAAGTGATTCTCTATGAAACCGCAACCTGAGGTACCAATTTGGCACCTCAAGTTTCGTAATGTAGTCAGGGAGTATCAGTTCGTGCGGTTGCGTCCGACGCAGTCTTCCAGCGGTTTCGTGCGCGCGTACTCAGCCATATCCAACGCGCGGTGCTGTTGATGACTACGCTTGAGGAGTTTTCGGCGTAATCTTCGTCGTCCTTCCAACGAAAGCCAAAGAAGTTCGTCTCGATTGAATTGTCGAATGCGTCGAAGCAACTCCTGTCGGTTGTTCGGCGTTGAAGGTGTGAAGGCGAACGTGTAGTCAGCCATGACGTGTTCCTGTTGTGTTACTGATGCAGGTGTTGAGAGATTCTAATTCTGAAGCGCCGCCCGAAGAAATAGTGCAATATGATAATCATTCTTTCTTGCAAGATAAAGTGCTGAGGCAGCTTTCATTATTGTTGGAGGTAGATCTCCGCGATCTGCTTTGCCTGGTTAGCAGGTTCATCTTGATTGCGGTTGGTGAAAATGATAACCATCAGCTTCTGTTCCGGAAAAAGTTGGATGCTATTGCGAAACCCCATTGAGCTGCCGCCATGATGCGGATGCTCGATGTTGCGAAATGTTTCCAGGTGCCACCCGAATCCGTATTCGATTGAAGTTCCGTCGCTCAACGTCGCTCCTGTCCAGGCTACGCGCTGGGATTCTGAAGATATGAGCTTGTGGTTGTAAAGAGCCGAAATCCATCGCGACATCTCTTCAACATTGGAATAAATTCCGCCGTCGCCAAGCACCGCACTTGTTACACTTTGGTCTGAACGAGTCCATTGACCGTTTTTGAATGAGTAGCCGTACGCTCGGTTCGCGACAGTCGAGATGCCGTTTTCGAATGCGACCGTCGTCGTCATGCCGACCTTGTCGAAGATATTCTCTTTGAGGAAATCGGCAAAACGTTTGCCCGAAACTTTCTCCACGATGAGCGCGAGGACCGCATAGCCCGTGTTGCTGTACTGATATTGTGAACCTGCGGGGAAGTAGAGCGTATCAACTTTCTTCAACAACTCAAGACAATCCATGTCCAACACCTGAACCCTTTGCGAGTCGGGAATCAACGGTTCGTAGTCAACCAAGCCCGATGTATGCGTGAGCAGCTGTCGAACGGTAATGGCACTTCCGTACGCAGGGAAGTCGGGAAAGAATTTTACAAGAGAATCTTCATACGAGAGAAGCCCGCGCTCGGCGAGAATCATGATGCACATTGCAGTGAATTGCTTCGTAAGTGAAGCGAGTCGAAAATTTGTCGTGGTGGTGATTGGCGTGCGTTCTTCAAGATTCGCCAAACCGTATGCTTTCTTGAAAACGATGGTGTCGTTCTGCATGACAAGCACGGCGGCGCCTGGTGCGTGCGGCGAAGCGTATTCAGACATGAGTTTTTCGATAGCCTGATCCGCTGTCATGCTGCATGAAGAAATGAAAGCCACGATAACTACAAAGATGCTTCCTCGCGCCATCTCACTCAGTGCGGTCATCTCTTGAACACACTGAACAGTTTATCCAGCGACGTCTTTTCGAGTTTCGCAACCGCATCAAGCTCTCCCGCATCCAACCACAATCCTTCGCAGCCGAAGCACTTGTCAACCTTGATTCCCTTGTAGTCAACTTCTTGCAGCTCGCTTCCGCATTTTGGGCAGCGCATGAAGTGAAGTTCTTTCAGTCGCCGCTTCTCTTCCTCTGCCATGCGAGCGCGTTTCTCTTCTTCGAGTTTTTTTCGCTTCTCAAGTTCGAGGCGGGCGAAGTATTCTTCTTCCTTATCGCTGGGTTGAATAGGCATAGTTTTTTCCTTTCAGTAGAGTTGATGATTAGATTTTAGTGAATGGTCTGTCCTTTTTCCTTTGATGGAGGGTCGATGAGGTCCATCAGTCGCTGTAGTACGCCAACGATCGCGCCCTCATGCGAGTCGAGCCGTTTCGTGAGTTTCTTTTCGAGCGCTCTCAATTTGTCGAGCAACTCCTTGCTGGTCGAGAGAGTTTTTCTCATCGTGATGAACGCGCGAACAACGAAGACGCTCATTTGCACGGCGCGAGGCGTGTTGAGAACATTTGCCGCCATTATCGCTCCATGTTCGGTGAAGACAAACGCGAGATACTTTCTGTGCTTTCCACGACCCGTGTTTAAGATCGCATTTTGCGATCTTAAAGAAACCTGATAGTCCTCCCATTCTCTTTTTGTCAATTGAAAGCAGAAGTCGTCAGGAAAACGATTTCGGTTACGCCGTACTT
>JANNUB010000474.1:0-6791 GCA_031394795.1 Ignavibacteriota bacterium
ATATCCGTTCGTCACCTGCACCCATGTGTCGCCGCCGTCTGTTGAAATCCACATGCCCGAGCGAGCGCCGGCGATTGTGCTATGCGCGAGCGTGCGATAGCGGCACCAAAAGGTTGCAACGATGCGATTCGGATTTGCCGCGTCGATCATGACGTCGCCCGCGCCGGTTGTGTCGTCAACGAAATGAACTCTCGACCACGACGTGCCGCCGTTGGTCGAACGATAGATGCCGCGGTCTTGCGTTCTCGACCGATACAATCCGAGAGTCGAAACAAAAATGCGATTGGAGTTCGATGGATGAATCGCAATCCTTCCAATGGCTCCGACGTTCACCAAACCGATATTTAACCACGTCGTCCCTGCATTTGTCGAGCGCCAAATGCCGTTGCCGGGATAGATCGAAACGCCGCCTGGATTCGCTTCGCCCGTTCCGACATAGATCGTGTTCGCGTTGTTCGGATCAAGCGCCAGGGATCCGATCGCTGGAGACTCGTTGAAGATATTCGTCCAGGTTGCTCCGAAGTCCGTGGATTTCCACACACCTCCTGCAGCGGCACCGGCGTAGATCAGATTCGGGTCGGTGGGATGGAGCGCGAGCGACGTGATTCTCCCGCCAATGTTGGAGGGCCCAACGCTTTGCCACACGGGGGCAGCCATAACGCCGCGATGGGCTGCACTCATTTCTTGAATCGTTCGCCGCGCTTGCTCATAAAGCTGCGGGTTGATGTCGTTGTGCGGATACACGCGTTGGAGCATGAACCAATCGTTATCAACGGCCTCTTTCGCAAGACGCTCTTCACCGTTCGGGAAAGAGAAAAGAAAAAATGCAAATCCTCCGGCGGTAATGGTCATTGCTGTAAGAAAAAATCCACGAAATCGCATCAGGACACTCCTTATATTGTGTTGAACGTTGATGCCAAAATCTAACAACACAGTGCAGGAGAAGCAATAGCCCCCTCCTCTCGCATAGTCTCCGTTGGGGGACGAGAGGTTTCGTACTCCGTTCACTTCAGCGGGAAAGCGAAACAGATTTCACTTCGACTCTCTCCTGCCGCGGGATTGGTCTTTATCGTCCCGAAGCGTTGGCGAAACGCTGAGATTGACTTTGAGTCTTTGCTGAAGTCGAAAGCAGGATGGATCGTGCGCAAATGCGATCAGGTAGCCCAACTCAAGCGCAACGCCCCCCAGCTCTCGTTTGCTCACGGAAGCACGCTGCATCTGCTCGGCAAGGAAATCACGATCGTTGTCGAGCCGACCGAAAAAAAACGAACGACCGTACGACTTGACGGCGCATCACTCATTGTTCAGACCGCGAAGCCGCATGGCGGCGATCCGCGTGGCGGCGAGCCGCATGGCAGCGAAGCTCGCGGTGCAGTTGTGGCATGGTGCAAGTACGCGGCGAGACGCATCATTCCCGAGCGCGTAGAGCAGTTGAATGCGTCGGTGGGATTTCAATACAAAGGAGCGATCGTGCGCGATCAGAAGACTCGATGGGGGAGCTGTTCGCGTCGCGGCACACTGAGTTTGAATTGGCGATTACTTCTTGTGCCGCCATCGGTCATGGATTATCTCATCTATCACGAGCTTGCTCATCTGAAAGAAATGAATCACTCGATCCGGTTTTGGCGTCTCGTGCAGCAACTGTGTCCTTCATTTCGCGAAGCCGAGGGATGGTTGAAGAAGAACGGAAGTCTCATGTTCTGGTAAGCAGTTCAACGTATTTTTGTTTTCGCAATGTAAACGCTTTATTCTGTGGTAAGTATCACGAAGCGCCTGTCGCCTATCTCTTATACTACGTCTGAAATCACTCCATGGTCCAAACGCGCTGAGAGTATGAAAATCCTACTTGTCGAAGATAACTTCGAGCATCTTCGTCTTACAAAATATATCCTGCGCCATAACAACGTCCCGGGTGAAGTGTATGTCGTTCGGGACGGGCAAGAGGCGCTGGATTATCTCTACAACCGGAACCAGTTTACCAACGTCGCTGCCAACCCGCGTCCGGACCTCGTACTTCTCGACTTGAACATCCCGCGGATCAACGGGAGGGAAGTCCTCGACGTCATCAAGTCCGATGAAAATTTGAAAGACATCGCCGTCGTCGTGCTCAGCTCATCCGACCGCGAGGAGGATGTAACGTATGCGTATGAACATGGCGCCGCGGCATACATCTCCAAATCGGCCGGCTTCGAGCGATTGAACGAAGCGCTTTCCTCGGTTCACACATTCGCGTCCGCGAAAAAACACACGCACGCGTAGCCCAGAGAGCGTGGATAGTTGGATAGATGGATGATTGGATAGTTGGATAGTTGGATAGTTGGATAGTTGGATAGTTGGATTGATGGATCGGTGAAATGAGCATCCGATCACCAACCCAATCATCCATCTATCCAATCATCCATCTATACCAATCATCCATCCATCCATCCATCTATCCTAAGATCCGTTAGATTCTTGAATGTCCTCGCGCTTCTTCGTACCTTGAAGAGGATTCACTTTCACTCCACGAATTTTCATGTCTCATTGGGTCGTAGCTCTTGTCGGTCGTCCGAACGTCGGCAAGTCCACGCTTTTTAATCGCATCATCGGCAAGCGAAGCGCCATTGTGCATGATTTGCCCGGCGTGACGCGCGACCGGAACTATGCGGAGGGCGAATGGACAGGCAAGAGTTTTTCTCTCGTTGATACCGGGGGATTCGTGCCCGAGTCGGAGGATGTTTTTGAAAAAGCGATTCGCGAGCAGGCGCAGATCGCAATCGAGGAAGCGGATGTAGTGTTGTTTGTCGTCGATGGACAAGCCGGACTTCTCCCTGCCGACAAGGAGCTGGCGGATATCCTGCGAAAAACGGAAAAGAAAGTCGTTCTCGTTGTCAACAAGATCGACGGAGAGAAAAGCGAAGCCGAGTTAGGAGAGTTCTACAAACTCGGATTGGGAGAGCCTTACTCGACTTCAGCGCTTGGGGGACGCAAAATAGGCGATCTCCTTGAAGTTGTTACGGGAGATTTCACTCCCGGCGCGAGCGAAAAGGCAGACCCGCGCTTGAAGCTCGCCATAATCGGAAAACCGAATGTCGGCAAATCGTCGCTGGTAAACGCGCTCCTAAAGGAAGAACGGCACATCGTGACGGCCATTCCGGGCACGACGCGCGACCCCATAGACGCGACATTGAAGTACTATGGGGAAGAAATACTGCTGGTTGATACGGCAGGGTTGCGACGAAAATCCAAAATCAAAGAGAGCATCGAGTTTTATTCGACGATTCGCACGCTGAAAAGCATCGAACGGTGCGATGTTGCTCTCGTCCTGATTGATGCGACACAGGGACTCGATCACCAGGATCTCCGGATTATTGAGAACACTATTGATCGAAAACGTCCCATCGTTATCGTCGTCAACAAATGGGATTTGATCGAAAAGGACGACAAGACTGCGCGCCTGTTCGAGAAAGCATTGAACGAAAAACTCCGGATTTACGATTTTCTTCCCATCGTGTTCGTGTCGGCGCTGACGAAGCAGCGCATCTACAAGCTCATCGAGCTTGCCAAACAAGTTGACGAGGAGCAGAACAAGCGCATCGCCACGCACGAGCTGAACGAGCGGTTGGGCGAAGATATCCGCTCCCGCCCGCCGCACAGCAAATCCGGGAAAGAGATCAAAATCAAATACATCACCCAAGTGAAATCGAAGCCCCCCGTGTTTGCATTTTTCTGCAACGAGCCAAAGTTGGTTGACGACAACTACCGCCGCTATCTGCAAAACCGGATACGTGAGCATTTTACTTTTACGGGCGTTCCGATTGTTCTCTCATTCAAACAGAAATGAAGCGGGCAAGGCGCATACTCGTTATCGGCGGGCTTGCAGCGGGACCGAGCGCCGCAAGCAAAGCCAAGCGAACGAATCCTGAATGCGAGGTGGTTCTTTTCGAGCAGGGGGAACATGTCTCGTACGGCATTTGTGAAATCCCGTACTACATCGGCGGAGAAGTGGCTCGGCTTGTCGTCAACACGCCGCAACAGTTGCGCGAGAAGAAGGGCGTTGACGTACGCATCCTTCACAGGGTTGAGGAGATTCTTCCGAACAAGAGAAAAATTGTGGTACGGGATTTACGGAATGCGCGCACTGCCGAAGAACCGTACGACAGGCTTATTGTTGCGACAGGATCGCGTCCAAAGAAGCTCGGGGTTCAGGGGGAGGATGCGCGAAATGTCTTCACGGTGAAGTCGCTGAGCGACGCCTTTGGAATTCAGAATTATCTCGATACGGAAAAGCCGAAGCGCGCCGTGATCATCGGCGGCGGGTATATCGGGGTGGAAATGGCGGACGCTCTTCGCAGGCGTGAAATGGATGTGACGATGCTTCACGCGCACAGCATTCCCATGCACGGGCTGGAGCGTGAAGCGGGCGATGCTGCGCGGTCGGAAATAGAGCATCATGATGTTCGATTTGTTGCGCACGCCGTGACGGAGGGATTCGTCGTTGACAAGCAGCAGCGTGTGCAACATGTCGTTACGAAGAACGAAACACTCGAAACGGACATCGTGATTGTGGCCGTCGGCGTCCAGCCGAACAGTGAGGTTGCGAAGAGCGCGGGCATCCGGGTCGGATCCAGCAGCGGCATTCTCACGGACAACAGGCAAATGACGAATCACGACAACATCTTTGCCGCCGGCGATTGTTGTGAAGTCCGCAACGTGGTCAATAACAAATTCATGTTCCTTCCGCTGGCAACGATTGCGAGCAAGCAAGGATGGACTGCCGGTGAAAACGCGGCAGGAGGCAAAGCGATATTCGGCGGAGCGATTCGCGCGATTGCGGTAAAAGTCTTTTGCTATGAGTTTGCCCGCGTCGGGTTGAGCTCGGAGGAAGCGAGCGCCTCGGGGTTTGACGTCGTCACCGAGACGATCACGGCGCTCTCGAAGGTGGGAGTGATGCCGGGCGCGGAAAAGATTTGGGTAACGACAATTGCGGACAAGCGAACGAGACGTTTGCTCGGTGTGAACATGTGGGGAAAGAGCGGCGTTGTGTTGCGTGCAAATACTTTTGCTGTTGCAATCCAGCATAAGCTGACGATAGACGAGATGCAGCAATGGGACCTGGCGTACGCGCCGCCGTTCACGCCACTGTGGGATCCGGTGTTGGTCGCGGCGAATGCGCTCGCCCGGAAGCTACGCTAATTGACCATTGACTATTGATCGTTGACTATTGATCGTTCTGTCCGCAGCAACGAAATTATCAATATCCGGCCCTGAGCAAAGCCGAAAAGTCAGCGTTCAAGTGAGCAGAAACTGTGCATCAAAGAGTGAGATTCTTCACTCCGCTTCGCTACGTTCAGAATTTAGAGGACAATAGATGCAGAACTTAACCATCATTGATCACCCGGTCATCAAGCGCGATCTCACAATTCTTCGCGACAAGACAACGAGTAACCAGTTGTTCCGGGCGACGCTAAGAAGAATTTCTTCCGTGATGGCATTTCAAGTAACGCATGATTTGAAGGTGAAGACGGGAACAGTGGAAACGCCGCTCGAAAAAACACGCGGGTACTCGCTCGCCGATCAGATCATTATCGTTCCTGTTCTCCGCGCCGGCCTCGGTTTGGTTGACGGTTTTCTCGACCTGATTCCCGAAGCGAAAGTCGGACACGTCGGATTGTATCGCAATGAAGAGACGCTTGAACCCGTGGACTACTATTCGAAGTTCCCGCGCAATTTAAACAAGAGCCTCGTGCTCTTGCTCGACCCGATGCTCGCGACGGGAGGCAGCGCGACTGCGGCAATCACATTTCTCAAACGAAAAGGAGCCAAGCGAATTTGTTTCGTCAGCCTGCTGGCTGCTCCCGAAGGTGTGAAGAAACTGGCGAAGCATCATCCGGATGTTCCCATTTTCACTGCCGTGCTCGACCGCGAGCTGAATGCGCGCGGGTACATTCTGCCGGGGCTTGGCGATGCGGGCGACAGGATTTTCGGAACCGAGTGAAGTGGTCGGCGAGCAGGTTCTTGACAATACCTTGCCAACCAGCTATATTCTTCTTAGAGTTGTTCGCACAGCAAGGAAGCCAAAGCGATGAACAATCGAAAATATAGAGAGAAACTCGAAGAGCTTCTTGTCCTTTGCCGTAAGAATCTGAAGAAGACGGACGAGGTACTCATTCGCCGATCATTTGAATTCGGGTTCAATGCCCACCGGCACGATAAACGCGTATCGGGCGAGCCGTTTTTCGAGCACCCCTATGAAGTGGCGCGCATCGTTGCCAAAGAGATCCCTCTCGATGACATTTCTATTGCTGCCGCGTTAATGCACGATGTTGTTGAAGACACCGAATACTCCATTAAAGATGTGCGTGCGGAATTCGGCGATACCATCGCGAACATCGTCGATGGTGCGACGAAGATCTCCGGCGTCAACTTCATGAGCCTCGAAGCATCGCAGGCAGAAAGCTATCGCAAGATGCTGCTGTCGATGGTGGAAGATATTCGCGTGATGCTCGTGAAATTTGCCGACCGCCTTCACAATATGCGGACGATTGATTTTCTCGGGGCGGAAAAACAGCGACGCATTGCGCAAGAGACGCTGGAAATCTACGCGCCGTTCGCGAACCGATTCGGGCTTGCAAACATCAAGTGGGAGCTTGAAGACCTCGCTTTCAAAGCGCTCGACCGGGTGATGTCCACCTCGGGCAACCCGCACGATCTCATTGCCTCTGCTTTGGCGAAACGGGCCTTGATGTGTGCCGCCAAGAAAGATGTGGTTTGTGCCGACGACGCCTTCCGCCGTGCGCTGGCCATTGATC
>JANNUB010000411.1:0-2660 GCA_031394795.1 Ignavibacteriota bacterium
ACCTGCCGCGTCAAGTGGATCAGCGTAGCAACGATGGTTTCGGGGTCGTTTGCCGTGCTGATGCTGTTCGAGAGCTGCTGCATCGCCATCAGCTCGCTGATGGAACTCCGGATGGCGAGCTTCGTCTCCGAGACCTGCACATGATCGCGCTTCAGCAGGTCAATCGTTTCTTCGAGCGCGTGAATGTACTGCTCGCGGCTCTCCATGAACGATTCGAACTGCGGAGCGGCGGTGTCAAGTAACTGCAGTTTGTTGCGTCGCAAACGGGGCCTCTCGTTAGTCGTCTCCATCTTCCCTCCGAACAGGTTTCATGCCGCCGAACATCCCGGCAAATTGCTCGATGTCCGCCTGGATAATCGCGCCGTATGTGCGCATGTACTCATCGAGCACCATGGGATTATCGAGACGGAGCCGTTCCAGCACTTCCGGCCGGAAATCCAATCCCTTGTCGTACAGTATCGCCTTGCCGGACAACCGGTTCGCTATCACATCGGCGCAATGGATGATGCTGACAAGCTCGGGGTTGTCCTTCGCTTCGAACGGTTTGTGGTGATTGGCAATCGCTTCGATCAACGAGTTGGGAAAATTCCACCGCTGGGCAAGCCATCCGCCGATCTGAGCGTGCGTCACGCCGAGAACCTTCTCTTCCGCTTCAAGCCATGTCAGCTCTGAATCGGTCGTCATCTCAACGACCCGGCGATAGTCGGTGTTGAAGTATTGTTGAATGACGGAGATTCCCATGTCGTGCAGCAGCCCGCCGACGAACACCTCGCCCGATATGCGATACCCCAAATCCCTCGCAAGCCTGCGTGAGATGACGCCGCTGTAGATCGCATGATCCCAGAACTGCTGGGTATCGAACGTCGGGTCTTCTTTCTTCTGCAATGCGCTGACAAGCGAAATACTGATGACAATCTCGCGCAACGCGTCGAACCCAAGTACGATGATCGCAAAATCCACCGTCGAGATCTTTTTCGGAAATCCATAAAACGCCGAGTTCGCGATCTTCAACACTTTGGAAGTCAACCCCTGGTCCGTCGAAATGATCTTTCCCAACTGGGATGCAGAAGTCCTCGGATTCTCCACCATCTCCACAACCTCTTCGGCAATCGCGGGCAGCGCAGGCAGCTGTAAAATCGTCTGAACTTTGTCTTTGATAAAACTCGGTGACAGCATTCAATCCTCTATTACAATAGCTCTTCTAATTTATTCTGCAGTTTTTTGAGCGCCTGCGCGTGGAACACGACGGCATCCCATTCATTCATGTCCATCAACCGCCCGATCTCCGTAAACGACAAGCCCTCGTAGTAGTGCAGCGCGAGGACGAGCTTCTCGTCATCCGGCAAATTCTCGATTTGATCGAAGAGACTTGTCTTTGGGCCGATATACTCACGCCACACCTTCTTTGGCATGAGCATGATGGGGTTGACATGTTCCTGTTTCTGCAGGGCTTTCATACAAGCGCGCTCACTTGGTTACGGATCCGTTCTAAAATCACCTGGTGCTTTTGGAAAACTCTCGACTCCGAGAGTTTCAGCACGCCTGCGATTTCTTTGAACGTCAACTCTTCGTAGTAATACAAAGAAATCACAAGTCTGTCCTGGTGCGGCAGATTTTCTACGAGGCGCGTGAGAATGCGCTTCATTTGTTCATTGGCAACTTTGTCTGCAACAGAAGTCTCGTCTCGGTCGGCGATGTTTTCGAGAATGTCTTCGCCATTGTCGCCTTGTCTGATCACTTCCGGCGTCGCCAGTTGTGTATCGTGGAGTATATCGAGATACTCATCCACCGACATCTTCAGTTCTGAAGCGATCTTCCTCGCCGTGCCTGAGAGTGTATCGGTGCATTGGATCTTCTGGGTGACGCGATCGATCGTCCGCACTTTTTCGCGCACTGAACGCGGCACCCAATCGAGCTTCCGCAATTCGTCCTGAATAGCGCCGCGTATCCGCGTGATGGCATACGTCTCGAATTTCACTCCGCGCGTCGGGTCGTAGCGGTTAATCGAATCGAGCAGACCGATCATCCCGATCTGCATCAAATCCTGCTCATTGATGACCGATGAAGCCTGCCTCGAGTAGCTCCGAAATTTGCTCACCACAAACTTCACGATCCCGATATATTCATCCACAATGAGCTCTCTCAGCTCGGGAGATTTTGTTCGCGAGTAATCTTCCCACAACGTCTGTACTTCTGCCGTTACCTCTGCCATATATTAGCTCTTCGTATTGGTTTGCTGACTGCTTGATTGCCCCGGCCCTGCTTCCGGCTGCTCTTTCGTTCTGTTTCGTTCCATCATCGTTCCCAGCACCACCACGATCATCGTCGCCGCCAGAATAATACCGACAAACACGACAAAGGAGCGAAACAGGATGTCGAGAATGGACCCGCCGCTGCCGCCATACACCACTGCCGCAACACAAAAACCGAGGACGCCGATTTGAAAAATCAACTTGTTCATGCTGCCTGGAATCTCCTCACCCGCACCGAGCACGTCTCTCTCAGTATTTTCTCCGCGAGCACATTCAACGAACGGGAAGCCGGCGTACCCGGAAACTCTTTCACCACCGGACTGTGCCGCACTATCGCCTGTGAAACATTTGCGTCGTAGGGCAACCAGCCCAAATACTGAATATGCTTGTTGAGAAAATGCTTCACCG
>JANNUB010000467.1:0-4776 GCA_031394795.1 Ignavibacteriota bacterium
CGGCGCCGCCGAACAAGCCGGTTTTGCCTCCCTTCGAGTACGGTTCGAGCAAGTCAATGACTTTGATTCCCGTTTCAAATAATTCTCTCTTCGTCGAGAGGTCGCTGAACTTCGGCGCGGGACGATGAATCGGATAGAACTTATCGCTCTTGATCGGACCCAATTCGTCAATAGCTTCACCGGTCACGCTGATGAGCCGTCCAAGCGTGTTCGGTCCCACCGGAACCGAGATCGGGTTGCCGGTATCGATCGCTTTCTCGCCGCGCATCAAGCCGTCGGTCGAATCCATTGCGACCGTGCGGACAACGCTGTCTCCCAAATGCTGCTGCACCTCGACGATCAAATCCTCTGCTTTGCCGTTCGAGCTTGCCCGCGGAATCTTGAGGGCGCTCAAAATGGCAGGCAGTGTGCCTGCCGAAAAATCAATATCCACGACCGGTCCAATTACCTGGACGATTTTTCCTTCGTTCATTGAATCCTCTTTGGTGGAAATAAACGCTGGTTGGATAAATCAACTGCCGTAAAACTATGGAAATTGACACTGAGAATCAATGTCGTTTTGAGTTACGCTCAGAGTCTAGAGAGAATAGCAGCAACGATTACCGAGCCGTGGAGCCTGCCATTCTCGACAAAAATCTTGTTGTTAAACTTTCCCGCGACAATCGAGCCGCAAACATACACACCCAGAACATTCGTCTCAAACGTCTCTTCGTTGCAAACGGGACCGAGTGTCTCCGGGTTTACTTGAACGCCGAACCTTTGGAGATGGGTTGTGTCGGGGTGAAAGCCAATCAGCACGAATGTGAAATCATTTTTCAATTCTCGAACGCCTTCGGGAGTGTCAACAATGATGTTCTCCTCTCGAATCTCTTTCACTGTCGAATCGAACATCGCCATCACTTTCCCATTTTTGATCCGATTCTCGATGTCCGGTAAGATCCAATACTTCACCCCTTTGCTCAACTCCGCGCCGCGATGAATCAGTGTGACGCGGGCGCCATGCCTGAACAAATCGAGCGCCGCTTCGACAGCCGAGTTTCTTCCGCCGACAATGGCGACATCTTTTCCAAAAAATTCAAACGGCTCTCGATAATGGTGCGCAACATTCGACAAGTCTTCGCCCGGAATGTTCAGCCTGTTCGGATCGTCGTAGTAGCCGGTTGCGACGACGACATTGCGAGCGTCATACGATTTTCCTTTTTGCGTGACAACCCGGAACCCATCGTGCTCATTCACAACGTCTTCGACGCCGTCCAGCGTTCTGACATCGAGATGATAGAACGATGCAACTTTTTGGTAATAGTTAATTGTATCGACGCGAGTCGGTCGAACTGTCGGGATAACGAAAGGCACGTTGCCGATCTCGAGAAGTTCAGGCGTCGAGAACCAAATCAGATCGGAAGGAAAGCGACGGATGGCGTCAACGATGCCGCCCTTGTCGAGAACCACAACGGAGAGCCCGGCTTTCTTTGCTTCGATGGCGCAAGAAAGACCCGACGGACCCGCCCCTACAATCAACACATCGAACATCACTTCGGGTTCTCCATCCACTTCAACAAATCCAAAGCAATAATCAACCTTCCATCAATCTCAACCTGCATCTCTTCCGTCACGTCTCCTAACTCGCCAGTAAAGATTGAGGGATTGAGCGTTACAAGCTTGTCCGTTCGCAAAACCGAATCACGAGCAAGTCCCGTCTGCTCAAAACCGGAGACCTGTCTTGTCAAGACATACTCTGTTGGTTTGGGGTGAACCGGTACGACGGATGATATGAAAGCGACAACAACGTCTTCGGAGGAATTGTGTACTCGAGAGACAATTACGGCGGGTCGTCGTTTTGAAGCGGAGAGGTCTGTGTACGGGAACTCTGTCAGTACAATTGTCCCACGTTTCATTACTTATATCGTACTTTCAAGTCGGCGTCTGAATACACATCCTCGGCAGGGTCATTCAAGAAATCAAGCGCGCCACTCGCCGCAGAGAGTTTGACTAGTTCAGAAGTCGGAATATCATCCACCACTTCATCAAGGAAGGTAACAATAACTCGATGCGGTGATTTTACTTCAACCTTGTCGAGAAGGTGAATCTTTCCTTCATCATATACTGCGTTGACGCTTAACAGCGACATGTCAAAACTCCTCTATCTGTTTTGAGCTGGCGGGCGGACTTGAACCGTCGACCTGCTGATTACGAATCAGCTGCTCTACCAACTGAGCTACGCCAGCAATTTTGTTTACCGACAAAGAATATAAAAAATCGGTTTGAGAATCAACGAACGAATTGACGATTGGATCATTGCAACATTTCATCATTTGACCATTGCACCATTTGTTCATCGCATCGTTCTCGATACAACTGACTCACCATCGTAAATGATGAAATGAAAAAATGTTGAAATGTTGCAATCACGCGACCCTACTCCCCGGCAGCGGCAACGGACCTTCTTCTACAATTTCAATTTCAGTTCCTTGAATCCACTCTGCATTCGGAAGAACGGAACGTTCCGTCCAATCGGTGGCAACTTGCAGCGCCTCGCCGCTCGGAATCATCTCGATCGTTTCCCACGGACAGTACTTCACGCAGAGCTTGCACCCTATGCAAATGTCGAGATCAATCTCGACTAACTTTTTGTGAACGTCGTAATCGGGACCGGGCACCGTGAGGATGCAATCCACCGGACAGAACTCGATGCATACTTCGCAGCCCGTGCATCCTGCTTGGTCAATAACAGCGAGCTCGCGAGGACGCTTCTTAGGTTTACCCGCCGAAGCTTGTTTCTCAAGCGCAGGTGGGTTTGCTGCTGCGGATTCAGCCATAGGCGTTGCTCCTTTGAGGAGAGAACAAATTGAGAACCAATAAAGAAAAATCGAGCAGGAATTGCAAGAATCGGCTTGACAGATTCTTAACGGGTTCTTGACGCTCTTATGCTTGTTTTTCAGTTTGCTGTTGTGTAAGTTTGATGCAGCCTCAATCAGCCGACCTGAGGCGAGACCTTTCATCGCACCGGTCTGGTGCAGAGTTCTTGTAAACACGACACGATTTTTCACATCATGAATCACTACATCATTCACTGAACAAAGGAGATCCCTATGAGGACTTCAAATACTGTGCGGTACTGTGTATTGTCGTTTTTCATGCTATGCGTTGGCGGCAGAGTTGCGCTCTCGCAAGGCGTCACCAATGCAGCCATGAGCGGCAGAGTGACTAGCAAAGGAGAACCACTCCCAGGTGTCAACGTCATCGCTGTCCATGAGCAAAGCGGCACAAAATACGGAACGAGCACACGTGTCGATGGACGGTTCAACTTGCCAAACATGCGTGTCGGCGGACCGTACATGGTCACCGCTTCGATTGTTGGCTACAAAAAAGAATTTCGAGAGCAGCTTTTTCTACAACTCTCGCAGAATCTGGATGTGAACTTTTCTCTCGCAGAGGAGGGAATCGAAACCGGCGAAGTCGTTGTTACGGCGGAACGGGGAGCGTTGTTAAGCCCAGACCGGACCGGCGCTGCAACCTCCGTTAGCAGAATGGCTCTTCAAGCGCTTCCAACCGTTGCCGGAAGAATTGATGACTTCACACGCTTAACTCCTCAAGCCGCCGGTTCATCTTTTGCTGGTCAGGATAATAAGATGAATAATGTAACTGTGGATGGTTCGTATTTCAACAACTCCTTTGGTTTACAGGGCCAGCCCGGCGACAGAACAGGTGTTGCTCCTATTTCTCTGGACGCAATCGAACAGGTGCAGGTCAACATCGCGCCTTTCGACGTTCGTCAGGGTAATTTCGTAGGCGCAAGTGTAAACACCGTAACCAAAAGCGGCACAAACGAAATATCCGGTTCAGCCTACTACTCATTCCGTCACCAGGGCTTGGTTGGCACCAAGGCAAAAGATCTGGCTTACAATCCCGGCACATTTAGGTACAAGAAAATAGGGGTCCGCCTCGGTGGTCCAATTATCGGGGACAAACTGTTTCTCTTTGCCAGCTTTGAAGACGATAAGCTAACACAACCGGGCACTACTTTCTTAGCGAACACTGGAGGCGCGCCGGTAGGGGGAAACACAACAAGAGTGTTGGCTTCTGACTTAGATCGGCTCAGCCAGTTTTTGAAAGACACCCTTAAGTATGAAACGGGGTCCTATCAAGGCTATGACTTTGAAACTCCAGCCACGAGATTCATCGCGAAGTTGGATTACAGTCTTAACGACCGCAACAAGTTGAGTCTCCGCTACAACCACTTGGATTCAGAGTCTGACCAATTGGTGTCAAATTCTTCATCGTTAGGTTTTGGTGGCCGAAGATCCAGTACCAATAGCCTGAACTTTAGGAATTCGAACTATGGTATTGGGGAAAATATTCGCTCAATCATTGGCGAGTGGAGTTCAATCATCGGCGATAACATGGCCAATAATCTTATCATCGGCTATTCTCACCACGACGAAAGCCGCACTTACAGGGGTTCCTTCTTTCCTCTTGTAGATATTCTTCAAACCGGCTCTGTCTATACTACATTTGGTTTTGAGCCGTTCACACCGAACAACGAACTGCGCTACAGCAGCTTCCAGTTGCAGAATAACTTTACGATGTACAAAGATGATCATAATCTTACTCTCGGTGCGAGTGCGGAACGATATGAATCCGAAAACGTCTTCTTTCCCGGCGCTCAAAGTGTTTACATATACAATTCTCTCGAGGCTTTCTACAGAGATGCTCGTGGCTACGTCGCTAACCCAAACAGAACGACCACTAATGGTAGAGACAGCGCGGCGAGGTTCC
>JANNUB010000492.1:0-9782 GCA_031394795.1 Ignavibacteriota bacterium
GCAGTTTTTCGTTGTTTGATGACCCCACACGTCACACGGGATCAGAGTTATTGGTGAACAGGACGGACGGCGGTGCCGTAGGAGCGATTTCTGCTTCACGGAAAGTGTATGCGGATCGAAATCAGTATCTCAACGAGGAGATATTTCGACAGTTGTTCCGAACCGACCGATTTGGGCGTGTCGTCGTTGAACGGCCTGCAACTGCGATTTATCTCTTCAAACAAGACCAAAACAATGATAACGACGAGAAGTATTTCTATATGGGCGACCCCACGATGCGGCTCCAGTTCCCGCAACGGTTTGCCATGATTGACGAGATCAACGAAGAACCGGTGGATTCGATCAATGGTACTGCAAGAACGACGCCCATCAAATTGAAAGCGCTCAATCGGGTCAGGATCAAAGGATCGATTCGAGATGCTTTCAATCGTGTGGACACAACATTTGCCGGCAAACTGACGCTCGTACTGAACGACGCGACCCGGCAAATCCTGATTCCGTCATTCAACTGGTCGTACTCCGCAGTGGGGGGTCTGCTGTACCGCGGCGAAAACTCCGTATCACGTGGAAGGTTTGCAGCGGTCTCAGTTGTTCCCAAAGACATTGCGTACGCGGACTCGACAACGCGCGGGCGGATGGTCGCGTATTTCACCGGCGGCGATGGGGATGGTGCAGGTTACACATCCAAAATCACGGTAGGAGGCAGTGACCAAACTGCATCCAATGATACTCTCGGGCCGTCCATGAAAATCTATCTCGGAAGCGCCTATGAGAGCAGTCTCTCGTTCCGCTCCGGCGATGTTGTGAACGAGAAACCGACGCTCTTTGTCGATCTCGTGGACTCGAGTGGTATCAACACGTCAACGTCCGGCGTCGGTCATCGCATCGAAGCGTGGATCAACGGCAGCGGACAGGGAAGGGACTTGACGGAGTACTACACGAGTAAGCTCGACAATTTCCAGGCGGGGACGGTAACATATCCGCTCCGTGATCTTCCTCAAGGGCGAAATGCAATACGCGTTCGCGCATGGGATACGTACAATAACTCACAAACCGCTGAAACGTTCTTCGAAGTGCACTCAAGCGACCGGCTGAGCGTTGTGCAGGTGATGAACTACCCCAATCCGTTTGCGAAAACGACGGCGTTCACGTTCAAGCATAATCAAACCCAGCCCGTTACGGCGACCGTGAAGGTGTACACGGTTGCCGGACGTCTCATCAGAACTCTGGAAACCCCATTTGCGGGTGAATCTTTCGTTTCCATTCCATGGGACGGTACGGATAACGATGGAGATGTTCTTGCAAATGGCGTATATTTGTATAAGCTCATGGTCCGGACGGTGGATGGACGCTTCAACAGCGAAGTGCTCGGAAAACTCGCTGTGGCAAAATGATCTCATCGAGAATCAAGGTTCTTTTTTAAAAAATTAGGAGAGAAAAAATGAAAAGAGTGATGAAGAGAAGCGTTGTTTGCGCGTTGCTCGCGCTTAGTGCGGGGTTGAAGCCTGCCGTTGCTCAAGGCGAATCGGCTGTCCCATTCTTGCTCATAGCCCCGAACTCGCGCGCCGCAGGCATTGGGGAGTCGGGCACAGGATCTGTTGACGATGCCTCTGCGATTTTTTGGAACCCGGGCGCGCTCGCGTTCATGGACGGACAGGAAGTGACGCTCACGCGCGCTGCATGGCTCCCGCAGTTTGGTTTGGACGATCTGTACTATCTGTACGGGAACTATCGGAACCGCATAGAAGATCTTGGCGGGACGCTGACCGCAAGCGTGACGTACCTGCACTTAGGAGAGTTCGAGCGTCGCGACGAGAACAATACGTTCTTGGGAAAATTCAAGTCGTATGAAGTCGCCGGCACTATTGGCTACTCGACAAAAGTCTTCGACGATCTTGGACTTGGGTTAAACGCACGGTACATCCGGAGCTCGCTATCGGAGCTTGGCACGGGGGGAGAAGCAGGGTCCGGCATCGCAAACACCGTCAGTTTCGACATCGCCATGATGTGGCGCCCCTACGATCTCGGTGTGGATTTCCTCGATAACAGCTTTACGATGGGATTCAATCTGTCAAATCTCGGCCCGAAGGTAACCTATATTGATGCCGACCAGGCCGATCCGCTCCCCACGAATCTGCGCCTTGGGTTCGGCTACAAGCTGTTCGAGGATGAGTACAATAGCGCAACGTACACTTTGGACTTCAGTCGCACACTTGTCCGGCGTCGTGCGGACGGCAAGTCCGATCCGTTGCCGAAGGCGCTGTTCACTGCGTGGGGAGACGGCAGCGGTTTGCGCAAGATCAACACGGCGATGGGCTTTGAGTATTGGTATGGGGCGCCGCGTCTTCTCGCGCTCCGTGTCGGACATTTCTTCGAGGATCCGTCATTCGGAAACAGGAACTTCTGGACATTCGGCGCGGGTCTGCGCTACGATATTTATGGCTTCGATTTCAGCTACATCTCGGCGTCGGAGGGCCATCCGTTGTCGGATACGATTCGCTTCTCGTTGTTGATCGGCTGGGGAGTGAACACCCCCGCGATCGTTCCAAAATAATGATGCTTGTGGTCGCGGGAGGTACACTTCCGCGACCTTCCGCCTCTTCCTGTATTTTCTTCGACTAACATCCATGGCATTCGGAAAAACTCTTCTCGCAATTTTCTCCACCATCACTATCGTCACCGCACAACAATTGAGTCATCCGCTTAACCCGGCAACGTCGGGACGGGATGATGCATCTTCGTACCCGCGAACGTACAGAAACTTCGCCGATACAATTGACGTGATTGCGGTGATGGTGCAGTTCCAGAGCGATAGCGACACCCGCACGAGCGGCAACGGACAGTTCGATCTTTCCACGCCTGCCGATGTCGGACTCGATTCGCCGCCGCACACCAAGCGCTACTTCGATGACCACCTGACGTTCCTTGCCAACTATTTTCGAAAGGTCTCCAAAGGGAAGACGATCATTCGCGCGACGCTCGTTGACACGGTGTACGGTCTTGCCCAAAACATGTCACGGTACAGCCCACCCAAGACCGGACCGAACACGGCAGTCGGCGATCTTTCTCGCGACACGTGGACCTTGGTGAGCAGTTCCGGCAAAGTGCAGGATTTTTCACGTTACGATTGCTTCGTTGTGTTTCATGCCGGCGTGGGTCGCGACGTTGATGTGGTTGCGACGCTTGGGTTTGATCCAACGCCGCTCGATATTCCATCGCTGTATCTCGGCTTGAATGCGTTCAAAAGTTTTTATGGACAAACCTATGATGGCATTCCTGTCCGCAACAATTTCAGGATCACGAACACCATCGTGATTCCTGAAACAGAAACGCGCGAGCTGCCGGCGACGCCGAACAACGTTCTCTTGCGTCTCGGCATCAACGGATTGCTCTGCGCTTCCGTCGGAAATTTTCTCGGGCTTCCGGATTTGTTCAACACCGCTGACGGGCGTTCGGGCATCGGTCGTTTCGGTCTGATGGATGGTCAGGCGATATTCAGTTTCGCCGGGGCGTTTCCACCGGAGCCATCTGCGTGGGAAAAATACTGGCTCGGATGGATTCAGCCCATTGTTGTAGCTCCGCAGGACACGACAACGAAGGCGTTTCCAGCAGTTTCAATGAACGATCGGCCAGATCGAATTGATACAGTGTATCGCGTTCCGGTTAGCGCTTCTGAATACTTTCTTCTGGAAAACAGGAATCGCGACTGGGCGCGCAACGGTCAACGCGTAACAATTTCCTACAACGGAACAATCAGCCAGAGGAGTTATCAACGCGATACGGTCGGCTTCAACGCGTTCTCTCTTACTGATATACGGGGCAACATTCTCGATGTGGAGGATTTCGACTGGAGCCTTCCGGGCGGCGTCGGCTCCCAAACGAACGAGTTCTTCGATGGTGGCATTCTCATCTGGCATATTGATGAATCGGTGATCGCTGTCGGCATTGCAGCGAATGGGGTCAATGCCAACCCCAGACGTCGCGGCGTTGATCTTGAAGAAGCGGACGGCTCGCAGGACATCGGCCAGCAGTATGGACAGCTCGAGCCGGGAAGCGGCAGTGAAGAGGGAACTGTATTTGATTTTTGGTTCCAGGGAAATATTGCGCCGGTGTATCGCAACGAGTTTTCAGCGACGAGTTATCCGAACAACGCGGGCAACAGTGGCGCGAACAGTCACTTTGCGATCAAAGAGTTCAGCCGCCGCGGAACGCGGATGACTGCGACGGTGATGGTGGGCGATGACGTTTCGTTGCTGACAGGCTTCCCGAAACAAGTCGGATCGCAATTGGCGAAGCCGTCATTGACAGTTGCAAACATCGGCGCAACTTCATCGTTAGCGTTAATCGTCACGACAACGCGCGGTGGCTCGACGCGTCCATCGCGGAATCAAACTTCTGCAGTCGCTTTGGCTGGACAAGTTTACGCGTGGAAAACCGACGGCACGCCTGTGTTGCGAAGCGAACTCTTCGCCTGGTCCGGCGGACAGGTTCCGTTCTCAGGCTCGCCATACATTGGCGCGCCGGCAGTCGCCGATTTCAATTCCAACAATGTTGCAGACGTAATTGTGGCGGACGCGTCTTCCAATGGTGGAACTCTCCATGTTTATCAATCTTCACCTCGAACATTGGACAGCCTTGCCATAGAGATTCTCTCGTTGCAATTGGCAAAACGACTCACTACATCGCCTCTTATCACTGATTCAGTTGTTGCTGTCGGCGCGGCGCGTTCAACGGTGTATGTTATTTCGAGAGGAAGCAATAAACTCGATAGTCTCTCGATTGTGAGTGATACGTCTGACGTTGTTGGATTAGCAGCCATCGGAGACCCAAAGACCTTCATTTATACAACAGTTTCCGGCAAAATTGCATCAAGCTCCGGGATATTCTCTCCTCTTTCTCTAAACAATCAAGCAGTTGGTGCGCCGATTTTTGGAAGGCTGGGAGCGGGCAAACAAGTAATCGTCACTGCATCAAAAAACGGAGTCGTCAACGCCGTGGAATTCGCCGATGGAACAACACAGCCAAGCGCAGGTTTTTCGGTGCACACCGGTGAATCAATCAACGCTTCACCAGCGCTTGCCGACATTGATGGCGACGGCATTCGTGAAATCGTCGTCTTTGCCGGCAATAAGATTTACGCGTACAACTACGCCGGCGCATCGCTCGACAATTTTCCTAAACTTGTGCTGTCATCAAAATCCATCTCCTCAAATCCCGTTGTTGCAGACGTTGATGGCGATGGCGATGTGGACATTGTTGCAGTGACCGAGGATGGTTTCGTTGTCGCGTATGATAAGAATGGAACGATGGCAAACGGATTTCCTTTGCAAGCCGGAGTCGGAAACCAATCTGTCGCGGCGTTCACACTTCCTGGACTTGCGTTAGCGATAACGAACATTTGTATCGCGGTTGCCTCATCAGACGATGGTTCTGTAACAGCGTGGCACACGGGAACGATTCGTGGCAATCGTCAGCCGCAGATTCCGTGGGGTCAATATCAGCGCGACGCGCAACACTCCGGACTTGCCATCGAACAAATCTCCGGCTCGCCGATCAGTTCTGCATTCTTCCCCAAAGAACGCGCGTACAATTGGCCCAACCCCGTGTACGATGGGAAAACGTTCATTCGATATTTTGTCGGAGAGAACGCGACAGTGAAAATCAAAATCCTCGACCTTGCGGGAGATTTGGTGACCGAGTTTGCAGGGCCGGGCGTTGGTGGAGTTGATAATGAAATCGAGTGGAATGTCAAAGATGTTCAGAGCGGCGTGTATCTCGCGCGCATCGAAGCGAATGGCGGCGGGAAAACGGAGACGGCGGTTGTAAAAGTGGCAGTGGTGAAGTAGTGATTTGTTCATTTGTGATTAGGAGATGAATATGGCAAGTATAACTGTGCCGGCGCACTTCGACGGGAAACAGATTCTCTTAGATGAGCCATACGAGCTGAAGCGCGACGACAAGTTGCTCGTGACAGTTCTCTCGGGAGACGATGACGCAACGGAACGAGATGACTGGGTTGCGATAGCCAAGCTTGGTCTAAGTCGTGCATACTCAGATGATGAACCTGAGTACACGAGCAGTATGATCAAAGAGCCAAACCCCAAGTATGAACCCAGGTAGTGTCGTACTCGCCTTGTTCCAGCAAGCGGATGGCCAAAAGAAAAAGCGGCCTGCCGTGGTCTTGTGCGAGATGCCGAAGTACAATGATTCTCTCCTCTGCGGGATCAGCACACGACTTGATCAGTGCATTGAGGGCTTCGACGAGATTGTTTATCCACATGATATTGATTTCGAGCGAAGTGGACTAGTGAAGTCTTCGCTCATTCGACTCGGGTTCCTGACTGTGTTACCCGATAGGGAAATTGAAGGAAGTATAGGAGTAATCGCAGGAGAACGACGTCGGAGGTTGCTTGATAACCTCGCGAGGTATCTCCAGAACGTCTCAAAAACAATTGCTTGAAATGCGGATCCCAGTTTTCATACGTACATCCATTCCTTTTTTCCTTTTTCATTTTTCCTTCGCTCAGGAAGAAGTCTATCATCCCGAGCTTGATTGGAAGACGATCGAGACCGAGCACTTCCTGATTCACTACCACGAAGGCGCTGAGCGAACCGGCAAGGTCGTCGCGAAAATAGCTGAGGAAATCTACGAGCCAATCACTTCGCTCTATAATCACAAGCCCGATCAGAAGGTCAGTTTCATCATCAAAGATTACGATGATTATTCCAACGGCGCGGCGTACTTCTACGACAATAAAGTCGAAATCTGGGCGCCGAGCATGGATTTCGATTTTCGCGGGACGCACAATTGGCTGCGCAATGTCATCACGCACGAGTACACGCACATCGTGCAAATCCAGACTGCGATGAAGTTTGGGCGACGTATCCCCGGCGTGTATCTCCAATGGTTAGGCTACGAGTCGGAACGCCGTCCGGATGTTCTTTACGGTTATCCGAACGTCATTGCCTCGTATCCCATTTCAGGATTTCTTATTCCTGCATGGTTTGCCGAGGGGGTGGCGCAGTATAATCGTCCGCAGCTGCGCTACGATTTTTGGGACTCGCACCGCGACATGATTTTGCGCTCCTACGTTCTCGCCGACAACATGTTAACCTGGAACCAGATGGGCGTTTTCGGCAAGACAAGCCTTGGCAACGAATCATCATACAACGCGGGCTTTGCATTCGTGCATTACCTTGCACAAAAGTACGGCATCGGCGCGCTGAACGAGATTTCGCGAAACCTCTCGTCGCTCGGCGCGACAACGATTGATGGCGCTATCGAAAGAGCCACCGGCAAGGACGGCGAATCAGTGTACGACAAATGGCGCGAAGAACTGAAGAGGGAATATAGCGAGCGGGTCCGTCTGATCAACGCAAATAAAGTGGAAGGCGTCCCATTTCTTTTCGTTGACGACAAGAATGAGTTCGACAAGCACCCGGTTGACGGCAAGCCGACGTTCGCGCTTTCGGAAGGCATCGCACGGCAGCATCGCGACCGCTGCGGCTTGTTTGTCGAAACGGGAACCGCCGATCGTTATCCGACCTTTTCTCCGGATGGAAAGAAGCTCGCGTTCGTCAGCACGATGGGTGCGCCGTATCTCGGACAATCGAAACTCGTTGTTGCAGAACTTGGTGGGAAATACAAAATACTTCAAGCCGGTGTTGGCTCAGAAATCAGTTGGTCGCCCGACGGCAAGAAGCTGTATTATTCGCGCATCGCCAAGAATAACCCGCACTTCTCATCACTGTCTGACATATACGTTTACGATTTGGAAAAGGAAGAAGAGACGCGCTTGACGTTTGGGGTGCGTGCGATGACTCCGAGTGTTGCTCCTGATGGAAAGAAGCTCGCGTTTGTCGTCGGAAAGGACGGGGCAAGCAACCTTGCCGTTTTGAATCTCGATTATGGTGAGGCTGAGTACTCCGTATTGCCACAACCAGCGTCTTTCCGGAGGCTCACTTCCTTCGTCAACGGCGAGCAAGTCTACGCGCCGAAATGGAGTCCGAACGGCGACCGCATCGTGTTCGACTATTCGATTCGCGATGGTCGCGACGTCGCGTGGATTCGTCCCGACGGAAGCGAGATGGAGTTTCTCGTTTCGGGCGACGATGACGCGCGCAACGCGGTCTTCACGCCGGACGGTTCACGCATTCTCTTCAACTCGGATCGAACGGGCATCTTCAACATCTACTCTCTCGATGTCGCGACGAAAGCCATCCATCAATTGACGAACGTTCTCGGCGGCGCATTCATGCCGACGATGAACCGCGAGGGGATGCTCGTGTATTCGAACTACACGAGCAAAGGCTACAAGCTCTACGCGATTGATGAGTCGAAGTCGTTGGAAGCGGAAGACGCGCACTACGTGCCGCTGCCGAATTCTGAAACCGCGCTGCCGCGCCCGCAGCTAACGCAGTTTGCCAACGACGCGACCGACAAATTCGATTGGCAGAAGATGCGCTCGTACGAGGACGCAAAACTTGAAAACTCATCTCGCCCTTACAAAAGTGTTTTTACAAGCCTGTCGTTCGTACCGTTCATTCGTTTTGACAATTACAATACGAAGAACACGGTGCTCGATAATATCAAAGCCGGCGTCTATATGTTCTCAAACGACGTCCTCGACAAAACCGGAATCTTTGGCGGCGCTGCGGTGAACACAAAATTCGAGCGGGATCTGTTCTTGATATTCAATTATCGTGGAAGACTACCGTTGTTTTATCAGCTGGGGCTTGAGCCTGTTGCCTCGCTCGAGTTGTACAACATCACGAGAAAGACGGACAACGTTCTTCAGCTCCCTGTCTCGACCATTCCCGTCGACGTTTCGTACAGCCTGTTTGAGGCTGACGTTGTGCTTTCGCAGCCTTCGCATGTAGGGCAATTCGAGTTTCGGTTCGCGCATAGCCGGTACAGTTCAGCGATCGGCGTATTCAAGCTTCCTGAGAGCGGCATATTGGTCCCCGCCTCAAGCGATTTGTACCTGATCGCGAACGACCTGACGCTGAAATGGAACGTGGAGAGCATTGCACGTTCCAACACCGCCGACATCAGTCCTGTCGGAAGGAAGATACAGCTCACCCTCAGCCGTTCGCTCAACAAGTTCAATGGCGATGGCGAATACGACGTGGGACCGACAGGATTGGTTCCTCGATACAAGAATATCAATTTCACGCGTGCTGAATTGAGTTGGCGTGAATACATCCCGTTCTTCTTCAAGCATCACACGTTCACGGTCAAACTGCGCGCCGGCTCGATTCTCGAACGTACTGTTGATGGCTTCTTCGATTTCTACGCCGGCGGCCTCGTCGGGATGAAAGGGTACCCGTTCTATTCCATCAGCGGCAACGAAATTGCCGTCGCCGGACTTGAATACCGCTTCCCGCTCGTCGAGAACATCGATGTGCGGTTTCTGCAATTCTATTTTGACAAGCTGTACGCATCAGTGTACGGCGATTTCGGCAACGCGTGGAGCGGCGCAATGCCGAAACTGAAGCAGTTCAAGAGCGACGCCGGCATTGAGCTTCGTCTCGAATCGTTTTCATGGTATGCGTATCCGACGCGAATATTCTTCAATGCGTCGTATGGCTTAAACCGGTTCGATAAAATCGTGCGCAGTGTGCCGGTAACGTATGGTAAAGAATGGCGCTTCTATTTCGGTGTGTTGTTTGGTTTTGATTTCGACTAAGAACCAGTCGGTTAAGAACCAATCAGTTAAGAACCAATCGGGACTGACAAATGAAAACTACATGCTCCATTGCAGCGCTGTTGCTGGCATGCC
>JANNUB010000546.1:0-3670 GCA_031394795.1 Ignavibacteriota bacterium
CAGCGTGTACGTAGAACTCCTCAGGTGCAGTAACATCAATTTCGCTTGCTCTCGTCATTTGCACTCCTCGTAATCCGGCATGCTTGCCTTTCATCACTTTGGGCATCAAGTGCAATATCCGGGGAACGCTCATCTCTTCAATCGTGCATACATCTAACAAGCCATCGCTCACAGATGCACTCGGCGTTAGATAGAATCCACCTCCGGCACACCGTCCGTTACCGATAGCTATTAAGAGGTTACGGGACTTCGAGCTGTTTGAATCTATCGTGATTGTAAACGATGCTGATCGATACTTGCCGAGCGTTTGAAAAACTGCCGCGAGATAAAGTGCGGTTCCGCTCAAGTTGTGAATATGCGTGGTGCGCTCCGCAACCGCCGCGTCAAAGCCGATGCCGACTGCATTGACAAAGATAGATTCCGTCGAGTTTGTTTGTTCAGAGAGTTTCCGACAGCGCACGGAACCACAGTCAATCGCTTGCCTTTTGTCGGCAAGTAAGTGCTGGAATGCTCCCGAGAAGTCGAGCGGGATCCCGATGGATTTGACAAAATCATTTCCCGAGCCGACGGGAATAACGGCAAGCGTTTTCGCGCTTCCGAATATCCCATTCGCAACTTCATTCACAGTGCCATCACCGCCGACCGCTACAACTACATCGCTCGTAGCTTGTCTTGCCAAAATAGTCGCGTGACCTTCATGCTGTGTGACAAGCGCTTCATGCTTCAGCAACATTGATTCAGCCTTAGATCTGATTCTCTCAGAGATGGATGAACTGCGTCGGCTCCTCCCTGCTACCGGATTGATAAGAAATGAGTAACGTAACAAGCCTTGATCAGCGAGTTTGGTTCATGAAACGAATGAATCGGCAACTGCCTGCCGAGTTGTATCGTACAGCACTTTGCCGGAGAACAAGAAGTGCGCACTGCCTTCCAACTGAATATTGACAAAGCTCTCGTCATGCCGCTCAAAATATACAATAAGGTCCTCCCCGCTTCTGACACGGAGAGTGACCGGAGATTTCATGTGATGCAGAGATGAGAAAACTACTGCCGATGCAACAGCGCCCGTCCCACAGGCAAGAGTTTCTGCCTCGACGCCCCTTTCATATGTTCTGAGCTTCAGAGTATTGGGGCCGATCGGTTGGACGAAGTTCACGTTTGTGCCCGCGGGGAATACAGTCTCGCGTATCTCTCGTCCGATGCTTTCGACATCAACTTCCTCCACAACCGGACTTTCTATGACAACGTGAGGCGAGCCTGTGTCCACAAACGAAGCAATGACTTCTCTCGAAATGAGGTGGAGTAAACGGTTTGCCAATAAATCTTTAGGCGCTTTCATATGTAACTTCACCGATGGCTCGATAACTTCGGCAGCGTACGTGTGGTCGAGTGCTTCAAACCTCAAAGTTCGCCCGGCAATTCCATGATGATATGCAAACCGTGCAATGCACCGTCCGCCGTTACCACACATTCCCCCGAAACTTCCATCGGCGTTGAAATACCGCATCGCGAAATCGGCAATCGAACTCCGTTCAAGGAGCAGCAACCCATCCGCTCCGACGCCAAAGTGTCGGGAGCAGAGGGCACGAGCCAGCGTTGAAGCATCACCGGTGACGATCGCATCCCGATTGTCTATCAGAATGAAGTCATTTCCTGCCCCGGACATTTTTGTGAAAGGAAGTTGCAATTCCATGAAAAGCAGATAGCATGTTTGAGACTGAGCTGCAAGCCGAAAAGAGGAACGCTCTCAGCTGGGCTGAGAGCGTTCACGGTGGAGATGGCGGGAGTCGAACCCGCGTCCGAAGAGAAGACCATCACGACCACTACGTGCGTATTCTATCTTTCACGCTTCACACTTGGTCGCCCGATAGACAGGACTCACAAGCGCAATCTCGATTGTGTCCGCTTACGACGAACGTTCACCGAACCTTATCGAGCGTCGGTCCAGCCATCCTATCTAAGTCGGCGCCTCTTCAAAATCCGATAGGCAAAACTCTGAGAGACGCGCTGTTTAAGGTTTAATTAAGCAGCGAGTGCGTAATCGTAGTTAGCACTTAAAGGTTTCCGCTTTATTATCGTGCAACTCGGAGAGCACGGCACGCGTTCTTGACCATCTCACTCGCCGTCGAAACCAGGTCATCCCCGCACAGATAAGGTACGCGTTCAAAACATGAAAAACAATTCTTTCAGTACTCGCGAACGTTAATGTGCACTCCATCAACTTGCAGAATTGGGATGTGGAACATTTCAGAGAATTCACCTATTTTGACGCTGAACTGTTCTTAGGGGAAAAACATTTGGGATTATTCCAAAAGAATCTTCGCCCATCGGATTTGGGCATTGTCATCTACGAGCGCTTGCGCAAAGCCATGACCTCGAATGACGATCTCTCCATGTTCAATTTGTTATCGGGCATTGAAGTAAAGTCCGAGGACCTGGATGAGCAGCATGTTGGTGAGGTGATGATCGGTTTGATGTTTGCGGCGACGTTATCCATCGAGGCAAGCGCAAGCACGCGCGCAGCGCAACAGATGGCATCGTCAATGAAGGCGGAATTCCTCAACCACCTGGATGAACAGGGTGCGACGACCATTCAAAAAGCTGAGTGGGAAGCCGTGCTCGCGGATCGCTTTCTCACCTACAGAAAAACGCTGGACGGCTACTCAGGGTTCGAGCCGCCATGGAAGCTTGGCCGCGCGTTCTTCTGGAACATCATCAACAACGAGGTACACGTTGCCATGTGCGTGAAGATCTGCACGCTCTATCTCATCGCGGCAAAAGACATGTGCGGCGAGATTCTCAAGGAAATGGGACCGAGGCTCACGATGGAACCTCAGGTGTGAACCGCAGAGAACGCGGCGAGTCTTGCTTGACGGCAATTCGTTATTCATTATTCCTTGTTCAATATTCGATATTGCCTTTACGTTGTCCTCACACTTTGAGTTTCTTCAACGCCTCAATCACCCCATCAAGATGTTTTCCGATCAACACCTCATAGTGAAGCACACGTCGAATCACTCCCTGTTTATCAATCACATACGTAACACGCTTCGCCCCGGGAATCAGCCCACCAAAGCGGTGTGCGGTCCCGTATGCTTTGCTGATTGACTTGTCCACATCGCTAATGAGCGGAAACGGAAGCCGATGTTTTTCAATGAAGGATTGGTGGGAATTCTCGCCGTCGAAGCTTACGCCAAGCAGGACTGCGTCGTGCTTCTTCACTTCATCGTAGTTGTCTCTGAACGAGCAGACTTCTTTCGTGCAACCGGAAGTGAAATCTTTTGGATAGAAGAACAGCACGACGTTTTTCTTTCCACGGTAATCATTCAGAGAAATTGTCTCGCCTGTGCTAAGTTTTGATGTGAAACTCGCTGCAGTGTCTCCTTCGTTGAGCAGGCTACGACTTTCCGAAGCGAGCAAGATGCCTCCGATGACTATGATGATGAGCGTGGTGAGAAGAAACGTTTTGAGTTTCATAAGGAACGGGAAACCATTGACTTGAGATGTCTATTCGGTGTCGTATGTAACAATCGAAAACACGTCGTAGCTGGACAGCCGCTCACGCGCTTTGAGAAACGAGAGTTCGATGAGGAAGGCAAGGCCTATGACTTGTCCACCAAGCTTCTCGACAAGTTTTGTCGCAGCAACAACCGTCCCCCCTGTCGCAAGG
>JANNUB010000491.1:0-1571 GCA_031394795.1 Ignavibacteriota bacterium
ACGTATAATACAATCCCAACCGTCCAAAACTATCGCCGACGCCGAGCGACGTTTCGCAGATGAAACGCCGCACGCCGTTGGTCTCCATAGCTTTGATGATATTGCGCGTGCCGTCGGAGAGAATGCGATTCGGATAGAACCACCGTTTGTGCCCTAACGCTGAGAGTACGGCATCCTGTCCGCGCACCGCGCTCGTGACCGTGACGTAGTCCAACACATTTCCAACGGCGAGCCTCAAATGTTCGTGCTGAAGTTTCATGCGCGACTCGGCGCGAACAAATGCCGTTACGTCGTGACCCTGTTCGAGCGCTTGCTGCACAAGCTCGCGGCCCGTGCCGCCCGTTGCGCCGAGGATGAGGAGTTTCATGCTATTCCATCCTTGCTAACGATTGCCTTTTCATCCTTGCGGTCTAAAAAAATCACTCGGCGTCAAACATAGACAACTGAACACCGGAGTCAGGATCAAGAACTACTTTCCGGGGAATAAGCCTGCTTCCATTTAGCCCGCCGAGCCTGTTGATGTTTTCAGTGACCATTGGCAGGCAATACTTCTGCATTTCTTCGTTTACTTGTGTCGTATTGAATCGTAACACGTTCCATCCGACCGTTTTCAAATCATTGTCACGGCGATTGTCGTCCGACGCACGCCGTGGGTTTGAATGCCACGTGTCTCCGTCGGTCTCAACATCCATCTTTCCTTTGTGACAGTAGATTGCAAAGTCAAGCGCGTAGTCGCGGTTCTTAATTCGTACAAATTCTTGCCGCTCTGCCGATATGCGAGCGCGTTTGAACTCCGCCCACATCTTGTCTTCCAATGTGCTTTCATCAAAGAGATCATTTACCTCTTCTGCCTTCATCAATTTCTCTAACGTGGTTGAAATGAAGATGATGCGTCGGAAGCGCCTGCTGAGAATAGGTTTGGAGAGTTTTTGAAGTGCGCCAATTGAAATTTTGAAATACTCTTTTTCACTTCGTTCGTTGCGAGGCTCCTTTGGAAAGAGTTGACGTCGTTTGACTTTCTTGATGTGTTCAACTTCAGAAAAGTAGTTCACTGCATAAGTTTCGTCGGCGAATTCTTTTGTTTGATAAAAAGCCAGCCACTGCGGCGGCCAGCGTTTCTTGAGGCGGCCCTCGACACTATCAATGGGAATTCTATACCAATGCTCCTCGCGGAGGATCGAAAAATCTCTTTTGTAATTGAGAAGGGCAACAAGAACTTCAAATGTCGTTGTCATCACTCGCGAACTCGCCCGCTCAACCATTTCTTGAATGACGCTTGACTTTCGCCCGAAGGCTTTCCCAACACCAACCCTTCAACGCTGATGTCTTCGTCAAGGTCTTCCCAGTGAATGCCGTGACCTTTTCCAATCAGTCTCCACTTGTTTCGTTCGTCAACGGTTCCATGCAAAAGCCGCGGATACCAAGCGAGAGGAACTGTAATCGTACGACCGTCGCTGAGGTCAACGCTCAGACTATCTTCCGTCACTGACACACGAAGAGCGTTCGGGACATCAAGTTCAATTACCGAAGAATTCATTCCATTCCTCAATGAGTTGTTGGCGATGTTTCAT
>JANNUB010000598.1:0-7625 GCA_031394795.1 Ignavibacteriota bacterium
ATTTGGAACGGACAGAGTTGCGATATGCCCAGTTTTGGTGAGAATAATATGGCTTCCGCGCTGGCGGACAACTCTCCATCCGAGTTTCTCGAATGTTTTGATGACTTCGGTGGGACGGAGAAGGGGTACAGGTGGCATCTAAACAGCGACCTCGATTTGTCTGGTCGCAATTGTAAGAGGCATTCCTAACTCAGCTCGAACTTCGAGAGATTGCTTGATAGCGTCTTGAATATTCAGTTGAGCATCCTCCTCGGTCTTTCCTTGGCTGATGCAACCAGGAATTGAGGGACATTCGGCGATAAACATGCCGTCTTCATCGCGCGAAATAGTGATTGTGAACTTCATCGTTCATTCCTCCTTTGTTGATAATATGCAAGCTGTTACAGAAAATTGCAACAACAGATTCCAGAGTATTGCCCGCCTAACCAGCGGCTCCCGCCAAACAGACGGCGGGTTTCGCACACAACGCTCAACAACTGACCGTAGTGAGCGAGTGCAAACTAACGCCATCACATTTTGAAATATCATTTATAGCTCCCCGCGTAGTGTACGTGGTGGAGAATTTTCGTTGCGGCGGGTTAGCCGCAGGTCGTTAGGTTGCTTCGTGTAAGGTGCGGAAAGAATAAAAGGAGACGTTGATATGACAACTATTGGAACTGTCGAAAGTTTATGGCGTTATCCGATTAAAAGTATGAGCGGCGAGGCGATGACCGAAGTGTTTATGGGGTTTTCCGGTTTATACGGCGACCGATGCTTCGCCTTCAAGAATTCATCCGCACGCAAAGGATTTCCTTATCTGAACGCAACGGTACAGCAGCAAATGCTGCGCTATCGTCCACAGTTTCGTTACGCCGAAAGAGCGGCGAAACCGCCGAATTTGACCGAAGCGATGAGCATCGCGCCCGGTGTCACTCCGGCAAACGCCGAACCGAACGACCTGATTTTGGATGTCGTTACGCCATCAGGTGCGGTCGTCGCAGTTGATGACCCGGCGTTGATAGACATGCTCGTGGAAGGATTGCGCGGTGAAAATCACCTCACGCTCGTATGTTCAGACCGCGCGTTAACCGACTGTCGCCCGGTTTCGTTGATTAGCCTGCAAACCGTCCGACAGGTCGAAGCGGAGTTGGGCATTCCGATTGATAAACGACGCTTTCGGGCAAACGTCTATCTTAACCTCGCATCGGATTACGGCTTTGCCGAGGATGAGTTGGTCGGACGCAAACTGCGTATCGGTTCTAGCGCGGAGATTATGGTTCTGGAACGCGACCCGCGCTGTAAGATGATTTCGCTCGACCCTGACACGGGCGAACACAACCCGGAAGTTTTACGCAAAGTCGTCCAAGCACACGCTAATTTTGCCGGTGTTTATTGCGCCGTTTTGGTCGAAGGAATATTGACGAAAAGCGATTCAATCGAACTGTTGGACTAAAAGCGCGACGCGGCAAACAAAATATTGCGCTATCCAATCGACGTGATTAATGAAATTCGGAATCGAAAACAAGCGCAACCTAACAACACGCTGCAGCCGAGCCTGAAAAACGCGGCGTCTATCTGTCACTGGTTTATGATGAGCGCCGCTTTGAAATTGAGGTTTCAACTGCCTCGACAATCAACAAAGCTTTACGTTCAAGGTGGTATTGGTACATACATCTTTCCCGTTTTACATTATGCCGCCGGTGTAGAGTACGGATTATTCGATAGGATTTCTTTGTATCTCCAAGTCAAGAGGTTTGGCTCGACAACAGAGGCTCCCGCCAAAAGGTGAAGCACGGCGGGTTTTCAACAAGCTGACGGGATGAGCGTTGGTGGAAACTAATGCTATCACACATGAATGAACTTACCATAGCCAACGCTCGGGGAGTCCCAATATTCAAAGGGCTACTCCGCAGCTTAGCCGCCAGTTAGGCCGCCCAAATTCACGATCCATTCAAAGGAGGAAAACATGGCAATAGTTGTAATGTTTGAGGTGGATGGGGCGACCTCATCCAAATACGATGAGGTCATCCGTCGACTTACGGAAATCGGTCAAAGAGTACCCGACGGACAAATGTACCACATCTGCTATGGCGATAGGCAGCGCCTACAGGTGATAAACGTCTTCGAGAGTCAGGCCAAGCTTGACGCATTCGGCGCGAAGCTCATGCCGATCCTACAAGACATGGGCATCGAGGCGAAGCCAACGGTCTTCGAGGTCTACAACATCATTGAAGGGCAATAGGCCAAGACGGCTTAACAATCGGTTGCAGCGGACAACGCTTCGCGGCGGGGCCGCTGAACCGGAGCGTTAGGGCGCAGCAATTAACCGTTTCTCGTCATTCACATACAAGGAGAATTTTCAATGCGAAGGCAACTTCTGACACTCACTTGCATCATGTTTATCTTTGGCTGTAAGAAAGATTCGACAACCGAACCTGTGACTGCTCTCGACTTGGCAAATGACTTCTTTCCTATTTCGCGCTCATATATCTGGACGTATTCTACCAACGCTCTCAGCGACAGTGGACGGACGTTTAGAACCATTGAAGTGAAGGTAGACACATTCACATTTTCTCGCGGTAACTTCCTGGCAATGCTTGGAAGGTTCCCGGGAACAACTCAATGGGGAGCAATCTTTGCCATCAAAGATAGCGGCGGCATAGTCTATGCGATTGGCGACCACCCGCCAGAAACGCCATACCCTTTATTCAAGCACGCGTATTCGTCCACTGAAGGTACAAGAGAGATAATTCTGTTCAATGGTGTGAACTATGAAGCAGTCAAGATTAGTCTTTCAAGTAATGGCAGAGTGTTGTCATTATGGTTTGCCAAAGGTGTTGGGCTGCTCAAGGAAGAGAGTAATCATGGTCTGTCATTGTGGTCTGATGACAACGCATCGAAAAATGTCTTCATTCAAAGTACATTAGTAAGCCTTCAGAAATAGCGTTCTCAGTTGCGCCTAACCAGCGCCTCCCGCCAAACAGACGGTCGACGACTCGACTCTTCGAGCGGGTTTCGGACACAACGCTCAACAACCCGACCGAATTGGCGGCGGCGGTTCATTCGCCATCGCACGCGAAGCTCCGCTGAATGTGTCGGTGGTTCAGAGTGTTCGTTGTTATACGCAGTCCGTTAGGGCTTCAGTCCGACTTCTTCCTCCTCAACAATAATCCCCTTATACTTTTGGTAGAGATACGACACGCCGAGCAGAATAACTCCAAGTCCCATAAACGAGAAGATGCGATACAACGTCTGCAGGAACGACAAATCGTAGATGAAGATTTTCAGAATCGTGAATCCGAAGAGTGCAATCGCGACGAGACGCAGGTTGCGAACCCTCCTCCACAATCCGGCGAGCATAATAAGAATCGAAGACAACAGCCAAACACCGGAAAGCGAAAGCTGCTTCATGTTCTCAAGTCTATCGAGTTCGAGGTTCGTTCCTTCCGTCCACTCCGTCGGCGATTCGAGCGCGTGAATTTTTTGCTGGAAGAAATCTCTCGTCTCACCTGTTACCAAAACGAACCCAAGCACAACAACGGCAATGCTCAATCCGCCGGCGAATTGTTTCTTGAATTTCGCTTCAGGCGCATAACGGCGATGAAGACGAGTGAGCGTCACCATTCCCGCGATCAAAAGCACAAGGGTCAGCACTCGATAGTTCAAAAGAAATGTGAACAGCTCGATTGGGTTGAAAGAAATTCCTGCAAACACTCCAACGAGAACTGCAAGCGCGGCAATCGCAAGCCCAGCATGTCGCCAGGCATGACGCTGCCGCTCGTTACAGAAAAAGTTCAGCGCAAGCGCGTACGCCAACCAGACGATGCTCAACGTTAGAAACCGTTTGTACGAAAGTAAGTCGCGCATGTCGCCGTCTGCATAAAGTCTCCATCGCTCGAACAGATCGTTCGTCTCGACGGAAACAAAAACGAACGCGACGAAACACCACGCGTAGTCGAGAATCGCAGTACTTCCGCTTTCTTCTTTTTGCAGGAGTTCAGCGCAGAAATACATCGAGGCGGCAAGAAGAATATGCGCAGGCGCGCGAAGCGTTAGCAGAAGTTTGAATTCTTCTAACGGTATGTACACAAGTCCGCCGAATGAGAATAGCAGTTTGAAGAGCGCAGCAACGAACATCACCACGCCGAAACCCCATACTGATTTCATTTTCCATTTCGTTCCCGCCCAGACAATGAGCGCAATCTCCAATGACCAGGCAATCACTGTTTCGAATCTCTCGAACTGAATCGCCGTCGCAGTAAGAAGAAGAATGATGGCGGTGAGAACAAATCGCTGAAGCGACAAAGAATTGGCTTCCGCCGATGACTTGAGTTTCACAAACATGAAGTAATGCGGGACGGCGAGCAGAAGTGTCGCAAAACCCATCCATGCGTGACGGCTCGGTTCGAAGAGGTTATACAATCCTGTGAAGATCAAAATCGCAGCGGCAACCGCGGTCGCGTTGCGCACCATCAGCGTTGATGAACTGCTGCGTAACGAACGGAACGCTTCAACGCCAAAGAACAACATCCAAAAGAGCACAAGGAAGAAAAGCGTCGGCATGAATTTGTCTGGAGTGTAATCACTGACGAACCAGAGGAAGTACATCATTGCAGTGGCAGCGAGCGACAATGGTTCGAGCACAATCCATTTTTCTTTGCTCAGAACAATGGCAAGCAATCCCGCATCGAGCAACGCGACGTAGGTGAACAAGCCGATTTCATTTGCAACATCCGTGCTGAGCATGATGGGCGTGAGGAAGCCGCCCGCCCAGCCAAGCAACGTAACTGCAAGCGAATCATACTTCAGCGCCAGCCAGAGCGTTATCATCGTCACGCCGGACATCAACCCAAATGCGACAACTTGCGGAACGAGATGGTAGAAGTTGAACGCCGCATAGACGCTCAAATACAAAATCGCCACGCCTGCGCCGACGAGACCTTGCGCGAAGATTTTGAAATCTTTTTTGTGCGTTCGCTCGGCGAAGAAGAGCAATGCGCCGCCGGCAGCGGCTCCCATCAACACGCGCATCGTTTCTGAAATCCAATCGTTATCGAACGCGTATTTGAGGAAAAATCCGACGCCGATGATGAGCGCGAGCGCGCCTATGCGGTTGAGAATTTTTCCGCCGATGAGCGCTTCCCATTCTTTACTTGTACGGGTTTTTTGCTTGGGAAGCGAATATGTCGGTGACGAATGTGAGAATGATGGGAATGAGAACGAGCGCAATGCCGAGGAATCCCAAAAAATATTTCCATGTTCATACCCGTTCTTGAGTCAATTTTGACGAAGGCGAAGCATGCGCTCTTTCAACAGCCGATCTACCTTTCGTCTGCCGTCAAGCACAGCGTGAATGAATACATCTTGTTCGACAATCTGATAGATGATCCGCCATGGCTTGAAATGTATTTCGCGAAAAAGGCGCGATTCATTATCAAGAAGTTCAGGTGGATAGTGACCACGATGAGGGATGCGGTCGAGGGAATAGCACGTTGCGAGAATACGTTCCTTTATATTCCATGCCCTCGACGCGGAATCGTGCGTTCGGATGTAAAGATAGATTTCAAAGATATCCTCTTCCGCGTCGGGCATGATGTGAACACGAAAGGTCATTTTCGTTTGAGTTGACGGATGCGTTTGTTGAGATCTGCCGCGGCTTTGCGCAACGGTTTATAGTTCCCTTTTCGCATGTCCTCCGAACTCATCATAAGAAGTTGCAGCATGGCAATTGTATCCTGCGTTTTCTCATACGCGCGAATTCCCTGGAGAACAGCCTTCGCCTCTCCATTTTGAGTGATGAACAACGGCTCGCCGTGTTCGTTAAGTTCCTTTATCACCTCAGCCGCATTCGCTTTGACGTAGCTAATGGGCTTTATTGATTCACTGAGTTTCATATCGTTTTCCTTTCTTCTGCTCGGACTAAATATGGTCTGAATTTAGTTCAGAGTCAAGCTGTGTAAGGCGACAAGACTCGCCCGCCTGCCGGACGGGCAGGTCGCCCTACGAAATAAAAACGCCCGACATTCTTTCGACGTCGGGCGTTTAAGAAGCGAGTCGCCCTACGTTAGTTCACACTAATATGCGGCAGAACTTTCTCCACCAGATTCCGCTTCGGCACCGCGCCGATGATTTGCTCAACAACCTTTCCGCCTTTGAACACCATCAGCGTCGGTATGCTTCGGATGCCGAACTTCATCGAGACTTCGGGGTTGCTGTCCACATCCACTTTGCCGACTTTCAACTTGCCGTTGTACTCCTTCGCGATTTCTTCGACGACCGGCGCGATCATTTTGCACGGTCCGCACCAGACTGCCCAGAAGTCCACGAGCACCGGCTCGTCCGAATTCATAACTTCCGTTTCAAAATTCGCATCAGTGAACTCAATGGGTTTCATTGAATCTCCTTTCTCCTTTATGATTTGCTAATGGCGATTCGCCTGCTATTTTCACACTTCGCGGTCCGAGAATCTTCTTCACTTCAATCATAAACGCCTCTGAAGGCTCGACCGAAAACTTCCTCGTTTGATATTTCTTTCGTTTTTCAGTGTCAACAACGTCGAAGTAGCACGTGCAGTTTCCTTTGTTCATCTCAAGCAGCTTGCGCAGCTCAATGATCGAGTTTTCCTTAACGTCGTTCACGTTGATGGAGAGAATGATGCTTCTCGTGAACTTTTCGCGCACCTTTTCCATCGGGAAGACCTCGTTGACCAGGATTTTCAGCATCCCGTCTTCGGCGGGACCGTTCAATTCTCCCTTACCGGTGACCATGACCATCGAATCGGTTTGGAGATGCTGTTGAAATTTTGCAAACGCGTCGGAGAAGACAATCAGCTCCGCCCGTCCCGTGAAATCCATCATCGTTACGAACGCCATCGTGTTCCCGCGTTTATCGATTTTCTTTCTCGTCTGAGTCACAATCCCGCACGCGCGCGCCGTGGTTCCGCTCTTGAATCCGCTGACATCGCCAAAGCGCACATTCGAAAACTCCAGCACCTCCTGCTCGAACCTCAGCAACGGGTGCCCGGAGACAAAGAAGCCAAGGACGTTTTTCTCGCGCATCAGCTTTTCGTGTTCAGACCACGCCGCAATGGGTGGGAGCGCAGGATACGAAATCCTCCCCTGCGTTGACTCGCCAAAATCAAAGAGTCCCGACTGACCGCTCGCATTCTGTTCCTGGAACGATGCGCCGAAGTTGGCTGCCCGCTCAATGTTCTCAAAGAACTGCGCACGATGTCCATCAAAGGAATCGAACACGCCCGCCTGCACGAGACCTTCGAGGCATTTCTTATTCACCAGGCGCAAATCGACGCGGCGACAGAAATCGAAGACGTTCGCGAATCCTCCCTCAACCTCTCGCGCTTTGATGACCGATTCAATCGCGCTTTCGCCGACACCCTTGATGGCGCAAAGCCCGATGCGAATGTCGCCGCTCACAACCCGAAAATCAACATCCGACTCGTTCACATCCGGAGGCAACACCTTCACGCCAAGCTTGCGGCACTCCTCAATCAGCATCGTGATCTTATCCGTGTCCCCCATTTCGGAAGAAAGCGTTGCCGCCATGTACTCGGAGGGATAATGCGCTTTCAGGTAGGCAGTCTGATATGCAAGCACGGAGTATGCAACGCTGTGCGATTTGTTGAAGCC
>JANNUB010000602.1:0-4461 GCA_031394795.1 Ignavibacteriota bacterium
CCCAGAAACTTTGAAGCACCGTAAATATCTCTGGCGTCCGCAGGATCATCTTCCCTGTAGCCTCCTTTCGTCCCGGAAAACACGCCATCGGTGCTCATATGCACCAAGCGCGCGCCAGCGAGACTACAGAGTTTCTGGGGGAAGTGCATTACCCGCACACGATTACGCTGCGGACTTCGATGATCGGCCATGAGTTGCAGACCGCCAATGGCCTGCTTGGCTGGTTTTTATCGCAGCAGGAACGGTGCACGTGCTTCGGCAGGGCGATTTTTTCGGGATTGCCGACGGTAGCGTTGGCTCGGATCGTTCGGGATGCCGTCATGCCACGGCCCGACTTGTTTGGGTTATACCATGTCGCAGCACGGCCGATTTCGAAGTACGATCTGCTGCGCTTGGTTGCGGAGGGGTACGGCAAGACAATTGATATTGTCCGGGATGATTCGGTGGTCATCGATCGTTCGCTGAATGCCGGACGCTTTGCCGCGGCAACGGGATACGTTGCTCCGGATTGGCCTGAGTTGATCAGTCTCATGCGAACCGACTGGGAGCAGAGGCCAAGATGACTTCTCGAATTCCATGCTTATGGGGGGCTTGCATCGACGGGAGTGACAGTGGATCTTAAGTTGATCGATGACTTCCCGGGCAATGCCAATGCGCCTCGATTTCTGGAAAAGATCATTGCCGCAAACAACATCAAGAACGTTGCTGATATTGGCGGCGGAGCCAAGCCGCTGCTTCCGCGGGAACTCGTTCAAAAGTACGCGCTGAATTATTATGTTTTGGACATCAACAAGAAGGAACTTGATAAAGCTCCTTCGTGGTGCAACCGCTTGACGGTGGACATAGCTTCGCGGGACAAGGGCTTCGTCATGCCGGATCTGCTTGGAAAGTTTGATCTGGTGTTTTCGCACATGCTTCTTGAGCACATCAAGGATGCAACCCAGGCACACAGGAATATCGCCATGCTTTTGAAGAAGAACGGAACGGCAGTGCATTTTTTTCCTTCTCCGCATAACCTGCCGTTGTTCGTAAACATGCTTGTCCCGGAATGGGTCAGCCAGAGGCTTGTGGAGTTTTTCCAACCAACCAGAGATAGGGTTTATGACGTGAAATTTCCGGCCTATTACGTGCTGTGTGGCACGCCGAGTAAGCGGCTGAGAAAAATCTTCCAGTCCCTCGGGTATCTGGTTGAGGAGCACGTCGGATATGTCGGGCACAGTTATTACGACAGGTTCTTTGTGACCAGAAAGATGGAGCTCTTTGCGCGCCGTTTCATTTTGCGGTTAAACCTTCCACTCACCTCGACAATTCATATAGTTCTGAGAAAAGTGATCTGATCGTCGGAACTCCAAGGGAGCGTAGGCTTTGTTCAAAGATAAGGTATTGATGATCACGGGCGGGACCGGATCTTTCGGGAATACCGTTCTCAAGCGCTTCTTGTCGACTGACGTTCGTGAGATTCGCATTTTCAGCCGCGATGAGAAGAAGCAGGAGGAAATGCGTATCGCTTTGAACAATGACAAGCTGAAGTATTACATTGGCGACGTCCGAAATTACGACAGTATTTATCAGGCGACGAAGGGCGTGGACTACGTGTTTCACGCGGCGGCTCTCAAACAGGTGCCGTCATGTGAATTCTACCCGTTGGAAGCCGTCCGAACGAACGTGCTGGGCGCCGAGAATGTGATGTCGGCTGCGATTGCAAACACCGTTCAACGCGTGGTGGTACTCAGTACCGACAAGGCGGTGTATCCCATCAATGCCATGGGATTATCCAAGGCGCTGATGGAGAAGTTCATGGTTGCCAAAGCCCGGATGCAGAACGAGGGCGAAACGGTACTTTGCGGGACCCGCTACGGGAACGTGATGGGCTCCCGCGGTTCGGTGATTCCGCTATTCGTGGCCCAACTGAAAAAGGGCAAGCCGCTCACCATCACCGATCCAAATATGACGCGTTTCCTCATGTCCCTGGAAGATTCCGTGGATCTTGTACTGCATGCTTTCGAGCATGGCACGCAAGGCGACATTTTCGCGCAAAAGGCCCCTGCTGCGACATTGGCAGACCTCGTACAAGCGCTCAAGGAAGTCTTTAAGAAGGACAATTCCGTTCACATCATTGGTACTCGTCACGGCGAGAAGCTATATGAGACACTCGTTTCGCGCGAGGAAATGGCAAGGATCGAAGATATCGGACGCTATTTCCGCATTCCAGCGGATAACCGAGATTTGAATTACAGCAAGTACTTTAGCGCCGGTGAAGAAAGAATTTCACAACTCGATGACTACACATCACACAATACCGAGCGGCTGAACGTCCAGCAGGTAAAGGCGCTATTGCTGAAATTGGACTTCATCCAGGAGGGCCTTCACACCTAGATTTGCCGCGTACTTGGAATCGCTTTCGTTTCCATGAATTCTCCCCATCTCGTCCACGGCCCTCTGAGCTATTGGCGAGATCGATCATCGCCGACCAAATTTGAAACCGCAGTTGAAGAATAGGGGTGCAAGTGTCTGAACACGGTCAATTGGCCTGTTGCTCGGTATGCGACAGCAAGGCAATGACCAAAATTATTGACTTCGGTGAAGTGGCTTTGGCTGGGGCCTTTCTGAAACCTGAGCAGTTTGTTGGAGAATCGGTCTATCCCTTGCGTTTGTACTTTTGCAACGATTGTTTTTTGGTACAGGTCATCGACAAGGTCAGCGCCGAGGTTCTTTTCGGAGACTATTTCTATTTCTCGTCCGCAATCCGGACCTTGCGGGAGCATTTTCTGGCCTACGCTGCTGAAGTAACTTCTCGCTTTCTCAAACCGGCGAATTCAACTGTTATCGAATTTGGTTGTAACGACGGAGTTCTCCTGAGGCCGCTTGCTGATCAACAGATTCGGACGGTGATTGGCATTGATCCGGCAACCAATATTGTGAGAATGATCAATGATCCGCGGATAGGTGTCATTAACGATTTTTTCAACGAAGACGTTGGGGAAAAAATCATCGCGGACCACGGCAAGGCCGACATGGTTGTTGCGAACAATGTTTATGCCCACATCCCGGACATACAAGGCGTTACCCGTGCGATAAAGAATGTTCTCAATGACGATGGCGTATTTATTTTTGAAGTACATTATCTTGGCAAGATAATCAAAGGATTGCAGTACGACATGATTTACCATGAGCACCTCTATTACTACTCTCTCCTTGCCCTGACAAACCATTTTGACCGGTATGAGATGATGGTTTTTGACGTCAAATCAATTCCAATACATGCAGGCTCGATGCGGTATTACGTGTGCAAGAAAGGAAGCCGTCACAGTTCCTTGGTGTCGCCTCAGGTAACGGCGTTGAAGGAGGAGGAACTCGTAAATGGATTTCATCAGGCAGAAACGTATGCTCGGTTTGCCGCCGAGGTTGCCGATCGCAAGGACAAGCTGATGGATTTGCTCACCCGCCTCAAGACCAAGGGGAACACCATCGCAGGTTACGGAGCTTCCGGCCGAGCCAATACCATCATTCAGTACTGCGGCATTGATCATCGCTATCTGGACTACATGATTGATGATGCTCCGGCAAAATCAGGGTTCTATACACCGGGTTCGCATTTCTTGATTCGGCCAAGATCTGCCCTTCAACAATCCCCGCCACCGGACTATCTGCTGGTATTTGCCTGGAGTTTTCTTAACGAAATAGCGCAAAAATGCGCAGAGTATTTTGATGGTGGTGGCCGCATGATCGTACCTTTGCCTGACGTGAAAATTATCATGCATCCGGCCGGCGATTGAATTCTAGAAGTAACGTTTCATTCCTTATTGGGTAAATCTGATGAAAGTCATGTCTATTTTCGGTACCAGACCGGAAATGATCAAGATGTGGGGAACACTAAAGAAGCTTGATCAGCTCAATTTCGAGCACGTTATGGTTCACACGGGGCAGAATTTTACCCCTGAGCTGAATGATTTCTTCTTTCGTGACTTGCAGCTGCGAAAGCCGGATTTCGAGCTGGGGATTGATACGTCAAGCTATGGGCGAGAGGTGGCGGACGTAATAGTGAAATCGGATGCATTGATGGAGAAACTCAAGCCGGATGCGCTGCTGGTACTCGGGGACACTTACAGCGGCCTCTCCGTCATGCCCGCAGCGCACCGCGGTATCAAGATATTTCACATGGAAGCGGGTTTGCGCGCTTGGGACCGCCGCATGCCGGAACAACGCAATCGTATTTTGATCGATCATATGAGCAGTATTCTGCTGCCGTACAATCAATATCATCGAGAAAATCTACTACGCGAAAACATCCACCCTTCTAAAATTTTCGTAACCGGCAACACCACGTTCGAAGCCATGCGCGCGTTTGCGCCTCAAATTAACGAAAGCGATGTTCTCGCACGACTAGGCCTGGAATCCAGAGGATACATACTCGTTACAGCCCATCGCAGTGAAAACGTTGACAATCCTGAGTATCTGAAG